>NZ_JAUYGL010000087.1 GCF_030689745.1 Devosia sp. | reverse complement strand
AGTCCCAGTCGACACCCTCCCCCTTGTGGGGAGGGATCAAGGGAGGGGGACGGCTGGCCCTGATATCCGGGCTCTCGCACCCCCTCCCAACCTCCCCCGTCAAGGGGGAGGTGCCACCCGGTGGGTGGGGTGAGACCGTGCCAAAATACGCGGTCGTCACGCGGTGGGAGGGAAGCATTGAGGCACCCACGAACACGGTCGTCATCCCGGCGCAGGCACGGCATCGTCACCGTGCAGCAACATTTTCGTCATCAGCGTGTTCAGCCACTGTCACACCGCTGCCGTAAGCCGCACACTGCTCTGGACAAAGGACTGTTCCGCGATGACGCCAAGCTTCAACTTCTCCCGCCGCCTCACCCTGCAACTGCTCGGCTCGGCCGCCATGCTGCCGCTGGCCCTGCCATTGGCCCGCGCCATCGCCGCCGACACCGCCGGCCGGGTACTGATCCTCTCGGACCTGCATTCGGCCTATGAGCATTCGGCCCATTTGCTGGCCGCGCTGCGCAGCGAAATTCAGGACCATGCCGTGCCGCACATCATTGCCATCAATGGCGATGTGTTCGAAGCCGGCAATGTGGTGGCCAGCCGCTCCGCCGGTCGCGTCGACTGGGCGCTGCTGGAAGCCCTCGCCGGCCTGGCCCCCACCGTGCTCAATATCGGCAATCATGAACCCGATTTCAGCGATGACCTGGCCAAGGTGGTGGCCCAGGCTCAGGCGCTGGGCATCACGGTTGTTTCCAACATCGTCGATAGCCGCAGCGGCGCCCCCTATGCCCCGGCCACCGCCAGCCTCAAGCTGGGCGATATGAATGTCAACGTGGTCGGCATCGCCACGCCGGCCCTGTTCACCTATCCCAAGGCGCTGCGCGACAGCCTCACCCTGCCCGATCCGGTCGAGTGGGCCAGCGCCAATCTGGCAGAAGCCCTCGCCGCTGACGGCCTCGACCTGGTGCTCAGCCATGCCGGCGTGGTCGCCGACCGCGCCATCCTGCCCCTGCTGCCCGATGGCACGCTGATCGTCGGCGGCCACGACCATCTGCTGCTGACCCACGAGGAAGGCCGCAGCCGCTACGTCCATACCGGCTCCTGGAGCAATGTCTATACGGTGGCCGAGATCGCCGCCGACGGGGCGATCACCCTCAGCCAGACCGAACTGCCCGCCGATATCGCCCCCGATGCCGAACTCGCCGCGCTGATCGAGGCCATGCTGGCCGAGCATCTCACCGCCGAGGAACGCGCCGCCATCGGCCAGTCCGAGACCGCCATGAGCCTCGCCGAAACCGGCCGCTTCGTCGCCGCCACCATGGCCACTGGCGCCGGGGCCGATGTCGGCTTTGTCGGTCATACCACGCTGGGTACCGGCCTGCCCCAGGGCGATGTCAGCCAATATGGCTTTAACGCCATTGTCCGCTTCGATGGCAAGCTGATGCTGGCCGAAGTTAGCGCGCAGGTGCTGGCCGAGATCCTCGCCCGGGCCAACCAGGACGGCGCGCAGACCCTCGAACAGCGCACCGGTGACTTTCTCTACGCCGCCCCGACCGACCTGCCGACCAAGCAGAGCTACACCATTGTCACCAATGACTGGTCCGCCACCAACCAGAAGAGCTATTTTGGCCGTGAGGACCTGGTGTTTACCCCCGGCCCCGAGGTGATGCTTAAGGCGCTGGTGACCCAGGCACTGAACTAGGCGTACAACATCACGCCAAAGGCCCGGAGCTTGCGCCCCGGGCCTTCTTCATTCCAGTCCAGACAATGTCTGGTGGTCAGCCCAGATGGGCCAGAACGGCGATCAGCAGCAGGGCCACGATATTGGTGATCTTGATCATCGGGTTGATGGCCGGGCCGGCAGTGTCCTTGTAGGGGTCGCCGACGGTGTCGCCGGTGACCGAAGCCTTGTGCGCGTCGCTGCCCTTGAGGTGCTTGACGCCGTGGCTGTCGGTAAAGCCGTCTTCAAAGCTCTTTTTGGCATTGTCCCAGGCGCCGCCACCGGCGGTCATGGAAATGGCCACGAACAGCCCGGTGACGATGACGCCCATCAGCATGGCACCCAGGGCCGAGAAGCCGGCAGCGGGTCCGGCGATCCAGTAGATCACGAAGAACACCACGATCGGGCTGAGCACGGGCAACAGGCTGGGTACGATCATTTCCTTGATCGCGGCCCGGGTCAGCATGTCGACTGCGCGGGCATAGTCAGGCTTGGAGGTGCCGGCCATGATGCCCGGATCGGCCTTGAACTGGCGGCGGACTTCCACCACCACCGATTGGGCGGCGCGACCCACCGCCGTCATGCTCATGCCCGAGAACAGGAAGGGCAGCAGGCCACCAAACAGCAGGCCCACCACCACATAGGGATCGGCCAGCGAGAAGGTGAGCGTGCCCATGCCCGCAAAGATTGCCGGGGCGTCAGGCAGGTTGGCGAAGTAGATCAGATCCTGGGTATAGGCCGCGAACAGCACCAGGGCGCCGAGGCCGGCCGAGCCAATGGCATAGCCCTTGGTGACGGCCTTGGTGGTATTGCCCACCGCGTCGAGCGCATCGGTATTGTGCCGCACCGCATCGTCCAGCCCGGCCATTTCGGCAATGCCACCGGCATTGTCGGTAACCGGACCAAAGGCATCGAGCGCCACCACCATGCCGGCCAGCGCCAGCATGGTCGCCACCGCAAAGGCGATGCCGAACAGGCCCGCCAGATTATGGGTGACGATGATGCCGGCGATGATCACCAGCGCCGGCAGCGCCGTTGATTCCAGCGACACGGCCAGCCCCTGGATCACATTGGTGCCGTGTCCGGTGACCGAAGCCTCGGCGATGGAATTGACCGGGCGCCGATTGGTGCCGGTGTAATATTCGGTGATGACGATGATCAGCCCGGTAATCAGCAGGCCGGCGACGCCGCACCAGAACAGGCTCATCGGGGTAAAGGTCTTGTCATTGGCGGCAATGGCGACATTGAGATCGCCAAACACGAACCACAGCACCGGGATCAGCGCCACCAGCGACAGCACGCCGGTGGCAATGATGCCCTTGTACAGCGCGCCCATGATGTTGTTGTCGGCGCCCAGCTTGACGAAATAGGTGCCGATGATCGAGGTGACGACGCAGGCGCCGCCAATGGCCAGCGGCAGCACCATGCCCATCAGCTTGAAGGCGTCGGGCAGGATGATGGCGGCCAGCACCATGGTGGCGACGATGGTCACCACATAGGTCTCGAACAGGTCGGCCGCCATGCCGGCGCAGTCGCCGACATTGTCGCCCACATTGTCGGCAATGGTGGCCGGGTTGCGCGGATCATCCTCGGGGATGCCCGCCTCGACCTTGCCCACCATATCGCCGCCGACATCGGCGCCCTTGGTGAAGATACCGCCGCCCAGCCGGGCGAAGATGGAAATCAGCGAGGCACCAAAGCCCAGCGCCACCAGCGCATCGATGACCACCCGGTCATTGAAGGCAAAGCCGAGGAACTGCGTCAGCACCATGAAGTAGAGCGCCACGCCCAGCAGGCCCAGGCCCGCCACCAGCATGCCGGTGACCGCGCCCGATTTGAACGCCAGATCGAGCCCCTTGCTGAGCGAGGAAATCGCCGCCTGGGCGACGCGGACATTGGCCCGCACCGACACGTTCATGCCGATAAAGCCGGCCGCGCCACTGAGCACCGCGCCGATCAGGAAGCCGATGGCGGCATAGATGCCGAGCAGGAAGTAGGCGGCAATCAGGATGACCGCGCCGACAATGGCAATGGTGGTGTATTGCCGCTTGAGATAGGCCGAAGCGCCTTCGCGCACCGCCGCCGAGATTTCCTGCATCCGGGCGGAGCCGGCATCGGCGGCCAGCAATTGCCTTGTGGTGATAACGCCGTAAATGATGGACAGAGCGCCGCATACGACGATCAGCCAGAGTGCCAAAGTCATAGAATAGTCCCTCTCGATGTGCCTCAAGGGACCCGCCGCTGCGCCGCCACCGGTTCCTCCAACCCGCGCCGGACAGCCCTCCAAGGAGCCCCCCTCCTGACCGCCAGATTAGCCAGATTATCGGCTTACGCAATGGGAGTTGCGCGGTTTTGTCGCGGCGGGATGGGCCGAGCGGTGCACAAGGCGCTAGCTGATGGTTTCCAGCGCCGCCACCAGAGCCGTGCTGTCCCCCAGCACCGACAGGGTCTTGAGCCGGGCGGTCTCGCCATGGCTGACGCTGATGGCCGATCTGGGCACGCCCAGCGCCCTGGCCAGCAGCGCGATCACCGCGGCATTGGCGCGGCCCTTGTCGGGCACCGCCTTGACCCGCACGCGCAGCACGGCGCTGCCATCGTCGCGCTGCTGCACGCCCTCGATGACGTCGCGCCCGCTATTGGGGGTGGCCCGAACGAAAAGGCTCAGCCCCGTGGGGCTGAGCCGGTAACAGAGTGCCAAAATGCTGTTCCCTCAGGGGACGTAGGCATAGCCGTAGCGCACGATCAGCTGCTGGATGAAGAAGATGCCCAGGAACAGGATGATCGGCGAAATATCGAGGCCCGAGAAATTGGGCATGACGCGGCGAATGGGATTGAGCAGGGGCTCGGTCAACTGGTTGACCACCCGCCAGACGCTGGCCACGAACTGATTGCGCGTGTTGATCACGTTGAACGAGATCAGCCAGCTCATGATGATCATGATCAGCAACACCCACCAGTACAGCTGGAGGATCACCATGATCACGTCGAGAATGGCCTTCATTGCAGTCTCCTGTTTTCACTGCCTATTTAGTCGCAACGCCGCCGCGCGACAAGGGCAGGCCGCAAACCATGAAGACCCCGCTCTGGTCGCACAGAACGGGGCCTCAATGACTGACATCCGGTACGCAGTACAAATCAACCCGGATACGAACGCTGTTGCACAAAGCGTGCCAGAAGCGCGCCCGACCGGTCCGCCCCCGCAATCCGGGCCTCCGCGGGTCAAAGGGCTGACAGCGTTAAGTTTTTGTTCACCATTGAGCGTTGCAAAATGCGAGGCGAGATGCAGATAGCCTCGCAAAATGCGAGGGGGATCAGTGCAATCCCGTATGCGGATCGGCGCCCAGCATCAGGTTCAGATTCTGCACCGCAGCGCCCGAAGCGCCCTTGCCCAGATTGTCATAGACCGCCACCAGCACCGCCTGCGCCCGCGCGTCACTGGCAAACACATGCAGCTTCATGGTGTTGGTATTGTTGTAGATCTGCGGATCCAGCTCGGGTGACCTGGCCATTTCCACATAGGGCGCCACCTCGACAAAGCTGTTGGGGATGGCGGCAAAATGGTCGGCAATGGCGGCATGCAGCTCGACGCCCTTGGGCACCACGCCCAGATGGCTGAGCTGGAGGGGCACAAAGCTCATCATGCCCTGGGCATAATCGCCCACCGAGGGCACGAATAGCGGCGCCTGGGCCAGCTTGGTATAGGCGGTCATTTCGGGCACATGCTTGTGCGCGAAGGTCAGCCCATAGGGCATGAAATGGCTGGCCGCCGCACCGGCAGCCTCATATTCGGCGATCATCTGCTTGCCGCCGCCGCTATAGCCGGAAATCGCGTTGACGGTGAGCGGATAGCCGCTTGGCAGCAGCCCCGCCTCGATCAGCGGCCGCACCGTGGCGATCACCCCCTGCGGGTAGCACCCCGGATTGCTGACAAAGCGCGCCCGGGCGATGACCTCGCTCTGGCCCTTGTCCATCTCGGCAAAGCCATAGGCCCAGTCGCCATGCACCCGGAAGGCCGAGGAGGCGTCGATGACCCGCGTCGTGCCATTGTCGATCAGCGCCACGCTTTCCCTGGCGGCATCATCGGGCAGGCACAGAATGGCAATATCGGCCGCATTGAGCAGCCGCGCCCGCTCATCGATGTCCTTGCGCTTGTCCTGGGCAATGGAGATCACGTCCAGATCGCGCCGACCGGCCAGCCGCTCGCGGATCTGCAGACCCGTGGTGCCCGCTTCGCCATCGATGAAAATCTTGCTGACCATGCTCTATCACTCCTGATGCGGCTGCGTAGATGGACCGCCCCGGGCACGGGGTCAAGACGTGCGCCGTTCACTTGCCGTTCGGGGCCAGCAATGCCATTGCTTTGACCAAGTGGACAAAAAACCAACGGGAGACCGCCATGACCCCCCATAATCACGCCAAAGCCGGCGACTATGCTGATGCCGTGCTGCTGCCGGGCGACCCGCTGCGCGCCAAATGGATCGCCGAGACCTTTCTCGAAGCGCCAGAACTGGTCAATTCCGTGCGCAACTGCCTGGGCTATACCGGCACCTACAAGGGCAAGCGCGTCTCGGTGCAGGCCAGCGGCATGGGCCAGCCCTCGCTGGCCATCTATGCCCATGAGCTGATCAACACCTATGGCGTCACCACGCTGATCCGGGTGGGCACCTGCGGCGGGCTCAATGCCAAGGTCAAGGTGCGCGACCTGATCCTGGCCCAGGCCGCCTCAACCGACAGCGCCATCGTCAAGGGCCGCTTTGGCGCCTTCAACTTTGCCCCGATCGCCGATTTCGGCCTGTTGCGGTCCGCCGCCGACAAGGCCGAGGCCGCCGGCATGCGCTACCACGCCGGCAATATGCTCAGCTCGGACATCTTCTATCATGCCGACGGCATGGCCGGTTACGACAAGCTGCCCGAGCACGGCGTCATCGGCGTCGAAATGGAAGCCGCCGCGCTCTATACGCTGGCCGCCCGCTTCGGCGTCAAGGCACTGACCATCTGCACCATGACCGACTGCCTGATCACCGGCCAGGAGATCGACGCCGACCAGCGCCAGACCTCGCTCAGGGAAATGGTGACCGTTGCGCTGGAAGTAGCGATCGAGGGGTAGCGGGCGGCCACGGCGGCGCGCGATGGGCGGATCAGTAGTTGGCGCCGCCCGCGATTTCGCGCAGTTCCAGCACGATATTGGACAGCCCATTGTCGATGTGCAGCTGCATGAACTCGCTGGCGAGTGCCGTCGCGGCCTGCAGATCGGGCGCCTCGAACACCGCATAGCCACCAATGACTTCCTTGGCTTCGGCAAACGGGCCGTCCGTGAGCGCCACGGCGCCGGTGTGGCCCATCAGGCGCCTGCCTTCGCTGGCAGGCTTGAGGCCGCCGGTCGAGACAAGGGAGCCGGCGGCCAGGTTTTTCTCCATCCAGGGGCCCATGGCATCCATCAGCCCTTGCGGGATGTCTTCGGACTTGAGGTCGGCGGGCGGGATGATACTCATGAAATAGCGCATTGGAATTCTCGGGGTTGAGTGACGGAAACAGCAAGGTTCACACTGACACAACGGATGAGCATGCCCAAAATCGACATGGGCGACCGATTTCGGCAAATTTTCCCGGCCCGCGTCTCACCGCTTCGTCATTAACCCTGCCGCAGTCTGTCACCATCTCGCCGCCATCGCCGTGTTAAGCTCTGCTTAATCATTGGGGGCCGCGCCACATGCAACTCAAGCCGAACGCCTATCGTCTCAACGAAACGGTCAAGAGCGTCGAGACCATGACGCGCTTTGCCCTGGCCGTGCTCGCCCTGGCCTCGGGCGTCTATACCTATCTGGGGGTGCGCGGCCTGCTCGATGGCTCGGCCAGCTTTGTGTTCTTTGCCGCCATCATCTATTCGGCCGCCGTTTCAGTGGCGATCTATGCCTTCTGGAGCTTCATGCTGCGCTTTGTGCCGCTGGTGACCTCGGGCGTGCAGCGCCTTGCGCTGTTTTTGACCATGGCCATTGGCTGCGTCATGATCATTGCCATGAGCAGCTGGCTCAACGCCGCTGCGCTGGCCGGTTCGGCCGCGCTCGAACAGCATATGGCGGTGACGCTGCAGGGCTATGCCGAAGATCTCGACGCCGCCCATGCCAATGCGCTGGCCAGCCAGAGCCTGCTGCCCGACGTGCAGCGCGCCGCCGAGCGCTTTGCGGGCCTTGCCGCTGACGAACGCGAAAGCGGCGCCCTGACTGGCACCACCGGCTCAGGCAGCGTGGTGCAATTGCTCACCCAGATGAGCGCGCAGATGACCCAGCTCAGCACCACCATCACCAGCAATCGCGACGCGGTGGCGGGGCTGTTCGAACAGGGCTCGACGCGGCTGGCCAGCATGCGCGAACTGGTCTCCACCCCCGGCGCGGTCGCGCCGCGCTCGGACAGTTTCCAGACCGAGGCGGTGCAGCTGTCTGCCGCGATCGCCGCGCTGCAGCAGACCGACATTGCCGCCTCGGTCAAGCGCGCTGCTGCCGATCTCAGCGCGGCAGCCGATGAGATTCTGGCCACCCCTGCCGTCGAGCAACGCCGCTTCGTGCCGCTGTCCAGCGCCGAGGCGGTGATCCGCTACTGGTCCGATTTCATCCCCAGCTGGGCCGGCGCCATTTCCATCGACCTGCTGCCCGTGGTGCTGGTCCTGGTGCTGATGATCGTCAATGACGCGATGCGCCAGGAATCGCAGTCACTGGCCGAGGCGGAAAACATCACCGCCGCCGAAATGCTGCGCGCCATGGCCCTGTTCCGCCAGATGGAGGCCGCCGGCATCGCGGTGGCAACCGGCCCGCCGGGGCAGGACAGCGCCAGTGAGCCTGAACCCGCGCCAGCGGCAGCGCCCCTGACCGCCGAGGCGTCCGAGGCCGACGGCACCGTCACCCCCATTGACGCCGCCCAGCGCAAGCGCACCGACGCGCCGCGCCCCGCATGACCGCGCCGGCCACCACCGCAGCCGCGCCGCTGCGCCGGGCCGTGCAACGCCTGGGCGCCATTGATGACGGCGGCCTGCTGCGGCTGGCCTTTTTTGCCCTGCTGGCCGGGGTTGCCGCCATGCTGTTTGTCGATTTCCGCGAGCTGGCGGCCACCCAGGACGCCAGCTTCGACCGGCCGCTGCAACCCATCCTGCCACCGGCGCTGGAGGGGCCAAATCCCGGCCCGATGCCGGCGATCACCACCGACCCGGCGCTGTTGCAACAACCGCTGGAAATCGCCCTGGGCAGTGGGGGCGTGCTGACGCTGACCGGCACGATCGACCCCGGCGCCGCAGCCCGCTTTGCCAGCGAGATCGCCGCCCGCGGCGAATATGTGCAGACCGTGCAGCTTGATTCGCCCGGCGGCGCGGTGCGCGATGCCCTGGCCATTGGCGAGCTGATCCATGACAAGGGCCTGGCCACCCAGGTGCTGGCCGGGGCGCTCTGCGCCTCCTCCTGCCCGATCGTCTTTGCCGCCGGCACGACCCGCAGCGCCAGCCCGGCCTCGGCCATTGGCGTGCACCAGCTCTATGCAACCGCCCTGGCCGGCGCGACGCCGGACGCCCTGCGCATGGCCGGCGCCGCAATGAGCGACGCACAAGCCACCACCGCCGAAATCATCACCGCCCTGACGCGCAGCGGCGTCGATCCGGCGCTCTGGCTGCACGCGCTGCAGACGCCACCCGAGCGGCTGTATTATTTTTCGGTCGAGGAGATGCAGCGTCTCAATCTTGTTACTGTCCTGCTGCAGGATTGAGACTATTGTGATGGAACGGCGCGCGCGTCAGCCCCGTTGCATCTGATCAGCATGGCTCTTTGGAGGAGGAACGCCAGCATGTCCAAGTCCCCTGTCGGCAACAAGACATTGATCGGCCATAGTGACATCCGCACCTGGGTCGCCAATCGTCACGGCGTGCCTGCCATTGCCCGGGTGCGCAACCGCTTTGGCGAGGAGCGGGCCCAGCTCAAGCTGCGCTTCGGCCGGGCCGGCAAATCGAGCCCACCCAGCCCTGTCACCGACGAAACGGCCGGATTGAGCCCCTGTTCCTGGGCCGCCTGGCTGGCCGAGCTTGACCGCCAGCAGCTCGCCCTCAAGGTTGAGCCCGACGCCGACGGCTTTGAATTCGTCGAGCGCCGCGACGACAATTAGCGCATTTCACCGTTTCGCTGAAACGGTCACACTGCTGCGAGTCTTTGATTGGTCGCGTTCGAACGGCCAAGGTGAGCCGCCTGTGCTGAAAACGCTCTAGGACCGGCGCGAGACCTGCCGGCGATCGGCACTGGCCGGTGCCGACACTGCCTCGACCACGTCCAGGCAGATGCGGTCGCGCCCGGTTCTCTTGGCCTGATAGAGCGCGGCATCGGCCCGGCGCAGCAGATCGAACAGGCCCTCATCGGCTCTGAGCTGGGCGATCCCGAAGCTGGCAGTGGGTTGCAGCTCCGGCGCCTGCCTGATCAGGCCCTTGGTGCCGAATGGCGTGCGGACCCGTTCGGCGAACAATTGCGCCGAGTGCAGGCCGCTGCCCGGGGCCAGGGCGGCAAATTCCTCGCCCCCCAGGCGTCCCAGCACGGTCCCCGTCACCGTCATGGCGCCCAGGCTGGCGGCGTCCTGCAGGGTTTGCGCAAAGCTTCTGATCACCGCGTCGCCGACATCATGGCCATGCTGGTCATTGATGGCCTTGAAGTGATCGAGATCGGCCACCACCACGCTCACCGGCACCCCGCTCCGGCGCGCCGCGGCAAGCAGTTCTTCGGCGTGATCCTCAAAACCGCGCCGGTTGAGCAGGCCCGACAGCGGATCGGTTTCCGATTGGGCCCGCATCTCCGTGGTGGTGTCGCGCAGAATGATCACCAGCATCAAAATGCCATTGCCGATCAGCAGCACCGCCCCCACCGCCTGCGATATCGCCGCATAGCTGGTGCCGATATAGGCCTGTGGATTGGCGCCCGAGCCCAGCGCCACAGCCAGAAACGGCTTGCCCAGAAAATGCAGCGCACCCAGCACCTGAATGGCCAGCAGCACCAGATCGAGCACATGCCGCCGCCCCGAGCGCAGCACGACCAGGGCCCCGATCAGCAGCATCAGCGCATAGGGGGCCTGATACAGCAGGCCGCGCAGCAGCGTGTTACGCTCCATGTCATAGATCAGCACAACATCGATGAACGAGGCGATGAGCAGCCCGCCCAGCAGCAACCAGGGCGGATCGACGCGATAATTGCGCGCCAGGCCCACCGCGCTCGCGGCCAGGGCCAGCAGGAACACCATGAAGATGCCGATGCCGAGCGGGCGCGGATCGCTCTGGAGGGGCAGGATCATCTCCAAGCCAAAATTGACCAGTCCGGCGCAATAGGCCAGGGCCAGCCAGCGCGCGCCGGTGGCGATGCGGGCATTGACGGCCACGACAGTAAATGCCGTGACGAACAGGCCGGCCACGCAGAAATTGATGGCCAGAACGAATGCTGCGGCGCTCATAAATCAATCCGGGCGAAAAAATGTTGCGCCATGGTAGACGACGCAGCCGCAATGAGACGTTAACAGCGCCGCGCCAATGCAAACTTCGTACCAGGATCAGGCGCGCGGGGTTACATCAAAGGCCTTGGCCACCAGTTCGTAGGAGCGCCGGCGCAGCTGGTAGCTGTGGATGGTGGTGGTGATCATCACCTCGTCGGCGGCGCAGGCCTCGGCCTTTTCGGCAATGGTATCGCGCACCGTGCTGGGCGAGCCGACGATCCACAGGCTCGACTGGTGATCGATCACCGCCTGCTGCTGCGGCGTCAGCACCCGCTCATGGGCCTCTTCCGGGCTCATCAGCTTGCGCTGCTCGCCCGAGGTGAACAGTGCCCAGCTCACCGCCTGCGAGCGCGACAGATACTGCGCCTCTTCGTCGGTGGGCGCGCACACCACCGAGACACACAGCATGGTCTGCGGCGCGGGGAATTCATCGGTGGGCTGGAAGGCCTGCCGATAGGCCGCAAAGGCCGGCGCGGCCGGGGTGTGGCTGAAATGGGCGGCAAAGGCATAGCCAAAGCCCAATTGCCCCGCCGCCTGGGCGCTCGAGCCCGACGAGCCGAGCAGCCATTTCGGCGGCAAGCGCACCCCGCCCGGCGACACCGGCACGCGTGAATAGGGATGATCGGGCGGAAAGCCGTCTTCATCAAACGCCATCAGCTCGGCCAGATAGCTGGCGAACTCCTCGCCACCACCACTGCGCAGCGCCCGCATGGCATAGCCATCGCCGCCCGGTGCGCGGCCCAACCCCAGGTCAATGCGGCCCGGATGGAGCGCTTCGAGGGTGCGATAGGCCTCGGCAATGCGCAGCGGCGCATGGTTGAGCAGCATGACGCCGCCCGAGCCGACGCGAATGCCGGTGGTATGCGCCGCCGCGCTGCCGATCAGGATTTCGGGGACCGAGGAGGCGATGGACGGCATGCCGTGATGCTCGGCATACCAGAGCCGTGTATAGCCCAGGCCGTCAGCCGCCCTGGCCAGCGCGATGGTTTCAGCCATGGCCTGCGCGGTGGTGCTGCCTTCGGCGATCGGGGCGAGGTCCTGCAGTGACAGAGCGAAGGGGGCGGTCATGGCAATCACATGGTTGAGAACAATTGCCCGCCTTGTATCGTCAAATTACGATGAAAGCGAGGCGCCTTGTGGCCACACGGTCACAAAATCGCGCCAATGCGCCACACCACGTTGACTCAATGGCAATATTGCCGCTTTTACTGTGGATCAGCCTTGGGGGTCCGTCGTGTCGAAACTGCACTTTGCTCTACTTGCCATCGCAGCATCGATGAGCTTGGCGACCCCTGCCCAGGCCCAGAGCCTGACTGCGCCTGAACCCTTTGCCGATGTGGTCGACGAGCTGCGCATCGGCCTGCACGCCCATGACGTCAGCTATATCCTGTTTCCCCCGCCCTGGGAGTACAAGCTCAACCAGATCGAGGACGTCAGCTTCGAGGTGCTGTTCAAATCGCCCGACCTCGACGCCTTCCGCTGGATCGGCTCGCCCCGTCCCGATCTGGGCGTCACCATCAATACCGATGGCCAGGACAGCCTGCTGCATCTGAGCCTGACCTGGCAGCTGCCGATCTTTGACACCCCGCTCTACCTCGAAGGCGCCTTCGGCGGCGCGGTGCACAATGGCTATCTGACCGGCTCGCCCGACGACACGCGCTACGCCAATTTCGGCTGCCGGCTGAATTTTTACGAGCGCTATGGCATTGGCGCCCATGTCAGCGACACTGTAACGGCAACGCTGACCTATGAGCACACGTCCAATAATGGCTGGTGCGACATGAATCAGGGCCTGTCCAATGTCGGCCTGCGCCTGGGCTGGAAGTTCTAGACGGGGCAAACGGCCCGGTCAGGCGACCTGCCCGGCGGCCCAGCCCGAGGCCCAGGCCCACTGGAAATTATAGCCGCCCAGCCAGCCGGTGACATCGACCACCTCGCCGACGAAATAGAGGCCCGGCACGTCCCGCGCGGCCATGGTCCTGGCGTCGAGA
The DNA here is from genome assembly GCF_030689745.1 of Devosia sp. GTDB lineage: Bacteria > Pseudomonadota > Alphaproteobacteria > Rhizobiales > Devosiaceae > Devosia > Devosia alba. The sequence continues at coordinate 7,046 of NZ_JAUYGL010000087.1, read as the reverse complement.
TCGCGCGTATCGACACCCCCCAGCGTCACCTCGGCCGTGCGATAGCCTTCCGAGCCGACCGGCTTCAGCGTCCAGGCCTTGAGGATCGCTTCGACCACGGCCAGCTTCTTGTCGGAAAAATCCCCGATCATGCCGGTCATGTCGAGCTCTTCGCCCAGCAGCTGCGCCAGCTTGCGCGGCAAGAAGCCCGCCAGCACGGTCTGCACCTGCAGCTTGGGCGTCGCCTGGCGCGCGGCGCGCAGCTTTTCGCCGGCATCCTCATGCGGCAGCAGATCCACCGCGATGGCATCACCCTCGCGCCAATAGGACGAGATCTGCAGGATGGCCGGCCCCGACAGGCCGCGATGGGTAAACAGCAGCGCTTCCTCGAACGCGGTCTTGCCATGGCTGACAATGGCATCGGTGGCGATGCCCGAAAGCGCCTTGAGCTTGTCCAGCGCCCCGGTCTCAAAGGTCAGCGGCACCAGGCCCGGCCGCGTCTCGGTCAGCCGCAAGCCGAACTGGCTGGCCAGCTGATAGCCCAGGCCGGTCGCGCCCATTTTGGGAATCGACTTGCCGCCGGTGGCGACGATCAGGGACTCGCAGGTGATCGAGGAGGTGCTCAGCTGCAGCGAGAAACCGTCCGTACCGCGGTCCACCGCCTCGACGCTGGTTTCGAGCACCAGCGTCACCCCGGCCTTGCGCATTTCATTGAGCAGCATGGAATTGATCTGCGTCGCCGGCCCGTCGCAGAACAGCTGGCCCAGGGTCTTTTCATGGAACTGGATGCCGTGATCCCTGACCATGGCAATGAACATGTCGGGCGTGTAGCGGCTCAGCGCCGACAGGGCAAAGCGCGGATTGGCGCTCAGGAAACGATCGCGGCCCTTGTCGATGGTGGCGTGGATATTGGTGAAATTGCAGCGCCCGCCGCCCGAGATGCGGATCTTTTCGCCGGCATATTTGCCGTGGTCGACCAGCAGCACCGAGCGCCCGCGCCGCCCGGCCTCGATGGCGGCCATCATGCCGGCAGCGCCGGCGCCAAGAATGACGACATCATAGTGAGGCATGGGGCGGTCCTGTGCGCAAGCGGGAGCGCCCGGCATAGGGCAAGCGTGTGTCCCTGCCAAGCCGAACCGTCATGGCCACGCGCCGCCATTGGACGGAGATGGGCCGGGAGGCGCCAAGGACGAGCATTGACTAAATCCTACAGTGGAGTATGACTTCGCCTGCTTTTCCAACCAAGCAGTCCATGATGCACAGCGTGTTTTCCATTGCTGACCTGGCACTCACCCGGCGCACCGCCGGGGGCGTCGTTGCGCTCATGGCCAAAACCACCAAAACCACCAAAACCGCCTGACGCTTTTCCCCGGGTCGTCTCCCGACGGGGAGAGGCTGATCCGAATGGCCGCAAACCGCAAGGGTTTGCGCGGGGGCGAAAATGGTAAGGGACTGGAGTTCCAAAAATGGGTTATCGCGTCGCTGTCATCGGTGCCACAGGCAATGTGGGCCGTGAAGTTCTCAATATTCTGGCGGAACGCAAGTTCCCCGCCTCCGAGGTGATCGCACTCGCCTCCTCGCGCTCCACCGGCCGCGAAATCTCCTATGGCGACAAGATCCTCAAGGCCAAGAACCTTGAAATTTTCGACTTCAAGGGCGTCGATTTCGCCATCATGTCGGCGGGTTCGGAGATTTCCAAGGACTGGGGTCCGCGCATTGCCGCCTCGGGCTGCATCGTCATCGATAATTCCAGCTTCTGGCGCTACGATTCCAATGTGCCGCTGATCGTGCCCGAAGTGAACGGCCCCTCGCTCGGCCCCTGGCTGGCCAATGGGAACCGCAAGAACATCATCGCCAACCCCAATTGCTCGACGGCCCAGCTGGTGGTGGCGCTCAAGCCGCTGCACGACTTTGCCAAGATCAAGCGCGCCGTGGTGTCGACCTACCAGTCGGTGTCGGGCGCCGGCAAGGAGGGCGTTGACGAGCTGTGGAACCAGACCAAGGGCATTTTCGTCAACGACAATCCCGGCAATGGCAGCAAATTCCCCAAGCAGATTGCCTTCAACGTCATTCCCCATATCGACGTCTTCATGGAAGACGGCTCGACCAAGGAAGAGTGGAAGGTGATGGCCGAAACCAAGAAGATCCTTGATCCCAAGATCAAGGTGACCTGCACCGCCGTGCGCGTGCCGGTGTTTGTCGGCCATTCCGAAGCCATCAATCTCGAATTCGAGAACCCGATCAGCGCGGACGAGGCACGCGACATCCTGCGCGAGGCGCCGGGCGTGACGGTGCTCGACAAGCGCGAGCCTGGTGGCTACGCCACCCCGGTCGAATGCGTCGGCGAATACGACACCTTTGTCAGCCGCATCCGCGAGGACGCCACCATCGAGAACGGCCTCAATATCTGGGTTGTCTCGGACAATCTGCGCAAGGGCGCCGCGCTCAACACCATCCAGATCGCCGAAACGCTGATCGAGCTGGGCCTCAAGCCACGCGACGCGGCCACCGCCGCCTGACCGAGGGCTGAGAACGACGCAGGTCGGCTCTGCACAGAACACTCTCCCTCCCCCTGGTGGGGAGGGATTAAGGGTGGCGGGCGTTCGGGCATTCCGACCCTGTCCAGACCACCCCACCCCAGCCCTCCCCACCAGGGGGAGGGAGCCAGATCGAGCGCCTGCTGGCATCGCGCTTATTAGCCCTGCAGGTCACCATGCCGCTACGCGACCTCCTTCTCGCCCTTGGCGTCGTGATTATCTGGGGCCTCAATTTCGTGGCCATCAAATGGGGGGTCGACGAAGTCTCGCCCTATATGCTGACGGCCCTGCGCTATATCGGCTGCGTGCTGCCCGCCATTTTCTTCGTCCGCCGGCCCGCCGTCAGCTGGAGCCTGCTGCTGGCCTATGGCATGAGCGTGGGCGTGCTGCAGTTCTCCTTCCTGTTTTCGGCCATCGGCATGGGCATGCCGGCCGGGCTGGCGAGCCTGGTCATGCAGATGCAGGTGTTTTTCACCATGGGACTGGCCGCCCTGTTTCTGGGCGAGCGCCCGACCCCGTTGCGCCTGACCGGCGCGGCCATTGCCCTGCTCGGGCTGCTGACCATCGGCACCGAACATCTCGGCGGCGCCGTGCTGGTGCCGCTGCTGATGACGCTGGTGGCCTCGCTGTTCTGGGCCATGTCCAACATCGTCACCAAGCGCGCCGGCAAGGTCGATATGTTTGCCTTTGTCATCTGGGGCAGCCTGATCCCGCCGCTGCCCATGCTGGCGCTGGCCCTGCTGCTGGAGGGACCCGGCGCCGTGACCAGCCTTGTCAGCATCAGCCCGCAGGCCCTGTTCTCGGTGCTGTTCATTGCCTATGGCTCGACCCTGCTCGGTTATGGCGGCTGGGCCATTCTGCTCGGACGCCACCCCGCCGGACTGGTGGCGCCCTTTGCCCTGCTGGTGCCGGTGGTCGGCTTTGCCGCGGCCTTCGTGCTGCTCGGTGAAGCCGTGTCGCCGCTCGAGCTGGCCGGCAGCGTGCTGATCTTTGCCGGCCTGATGCTCAATGTGTTCGGACCGCGCCTGCTGGCCCGGCTGCGGCCTGCCTGATGCCGATCCGTCACATCGCCCTGGCGCTGCTGGTGGTCGCCATCTGGGGCTTCAATTTCGTCGTCATCAAGCTCAGCGTCGCCGCCCTGCCGCCCCTGCTGGCCGCTGCCCTGCGCTTTCTGTTTGCCGCCCTGCCGCTGGTGTTTTTCATCAAGCCGCCCAAAGTGGCCTGGCCGCTGGTCGTGGCCTATGGCTTTGCCTTCGGCGTCGGGCTCTATGGCTTTCTCAACCTGTCCATGGCCTGGGGCATGTCGGCGGGCCTGAGTTCGCTGGTGCTGCAGACCCAAGCGTTTTTTACCATGGCGCTGGCCTTTGTGCTGCTGGGCGAACGCCCGCGCAGCGTGCAGGTGCTGGGGGCCGCCATCGCCTTTGCCGGCATTGCGGTGATCGGTGCCGACCGGCTGGCCGGAGCGGCGCTGTTGCCGCTGGGCATGACGCTGCTGGCCGCCCTGTGCTGGGGCGCCGCCAATATCCTGATCAAGAAGGCGGGCAAGGTTGACCCGGTCTCGCTCACCGTCTGGGGCGCCCTGGTCGTGCCGCTGCCGCTGCTGGCACTGTCGCTGCTGTTTGAAGGGCCGCTGGCGGTGTCGGACGCCCTGCTGGGCTTTGGCTGGGGCGATGCCGCGCTGATCGCCTTCCTCGCCTACCCCGCAACCTTGCTGGGCATGGCGATCTGGAGCTGGCTGCTCGGCCAGCACCCCGCCTCGGTGGTCGCGCCCTTTACCCTGCTGGTGCCCATTACCGGGCTGGCTTCGGGCTATCTGGTGCTGGGCGAAACCATCTCCCCGGTCGAGATCGTCGGGGCGCTGCTGGTCATCGCCGGCCTGCTGGTAACATTGCTGCGGCCCCGCGCGACACCCCTGCTCTAGCCCGCCTGCCCCGCCAAACAAACAAGGCCACCCCAATTGCTTGGGGTGGCCTTGCAATGCCCGTGACGGGCATCTGCTTACATGGCGGCGGGCGCAGCCGATGCCAGCAGGCCATACTCTTCGGCCGACAGTTCGCCATTGGCATCGGTATCGGCCGCCGCAAAGGCTTCTGCCGTCAGCTCGGGCCAGGCGACCTGAGCTTCTTCAAGCGTCACGGCACCGCTCGCATCGGCATCGACGGCGACGAAGTCAGTGGCTGCCTGCGCAAAGGCAGCGCTGGACAGGCCAAGGACGACGAGGGTGGAGAGAACGATCTTTTTCATAGCAGGTGGCTCCGATTAGTGAGTCGGTAAGCGGTGACCGGTCAACCGGCCCCCGACGCGCTGCAGCTTGGCAGCCCGTGCCACAGACAATGCTCAGCCAATGTGTTCGACAAGGGCCGGAAGCGGGGCAGATATCGGGAGAATATCGGGTAACATTGGGGCAGTATGAGCAACAATAAGGCGCGCGCCTTTGCTGTAGATTTTGCCTGTTTCATCCGGGCTATAATTCAATCACGCGAACGTATTTATGCTGCGCGGAGACAATGCTGAACAACAAGTATGCTATTGCGTCGAACAACGCGCAATGACCAGCGATCACGCGGGCGTGAAACTGGTCAGGACGCAATTTTATGCGTGTTTGAACACTGTGCGCGGGCCGATCATGCCGGCTGGCAACTGGGAACTGCTACAGCTCGGGCCGCAGGAAATCGCCGGTTTCGTTATCCATGATCCACAATTCGCCGGTCGAGATGTCGAACCAGGCGCCATGCACCGCCAGTTTGCCCTCGGCCTCGAGGTCGGCGACATAGGGAAAGGTGCGCAGATTGGCAATCGAGTTGCGAATCGAGATGCGCTCCAGCGCCGTCTGCCGCTCACCGGGCGTCATCAGTTCATTGTGGCCGATCTGCTCGGGCAGTCCGCCCAGCATTTTCATCCATTTGCCGATGAAGTCCCCGCTGTCGAGCGGGCTGGAATCGGGACTGAGCGCCGCCTTGATGCCACCGCAGCGGCCATGCCCCATGACCACGATATTGGCGATGCCCAGCGCCTTGACGGCAAACTCGATGCCCGCCGAGGTACCGTGCTGGCCGCCATCGGGCTGATAGGTCGGCACCAGATTGGCCACGTTGCGCAGCACGAACAATTCGCCCGGCGTGCTGTCAAAGATCATTTCAGGCGCGGCGCGGCTGTCGCAGCAGGCGATGATCATGGTCTGGGGGCTTTGACCGATACTGGCCAGATCCCGATAGCGATCTTTTTCGCGCGTATAGCGGCCAGCCATGAAGTTGGCGTGGCCTTTGAGCAGATAGTCAGGAAATCTGTGCATGAAATTTCGAATAGCGCTAAGACGTCACAAGATCAATCGGGCGCGTGCAGCGCTCACGCATTGGGGGCATGCATGCTCATCTATCGATTTCTCACCGGCGAGGACGACGCCACCTTCTGCCACAAGGTCACCAAGGCGCTCAGCCAGGGCTGGCAGCTGCATGGCGGGCCGACCTATGCCTTTGACTCGCACAGCAAGAAAATGCGGGCCGGCCAGGCCGTCACCCGCGCGGCCAAGGATCAGCCCTATGATCCCGACAAGCCGCTGAGCGATTATTAGGCCGGCATTCTGCGAATTATTGTACGTACACTATTGAAGCGATTGATATGTGTATGTACAATAATTTCGTCTTACCCCGAGACTTCGTCTTACCCCGAGACAGTGGATGTACGAGTGGGACGAGGCCAAATGCGAAGCGAACCGCGCCAAACATGGCGTTGGGTTTGAGGTCGTAGAAGATTTTGATTGGTCGAGCGCCGTTATCGGCGCCGACGAACGCTATGATTATGGTGAAGTCCGGGCCCGGGCTTTCGGCCGTATCGCCGGGGTGGCCCATTGTATTGCCTTTACCCGGCGGGGTCAGGCCCTGCGCATCATCAGCCTTCGCCGCATGCATGAGAAGGAAATTCGCCGCTATGGCATCTGACCGCAAGGCACCGGAAAATTTCGATCCATTGGACGCTGCGCTCACCGATGACGAGATCGCGCGCCTGCGCCCGGCGTCCGAATGGTTCGCCGCACAGGGATTGGCAATGCCGACGCCTCGGGGCCGGGGCCGCCCGAAGCTGGAGCAAACCAAGGTCTCGGTGACAATGCGGCTGGATCCGGCAGTGATCGACGGATTCAAACGGCGCGGACCCGGCTGGCAGACCCGCATGGGTGAGGTTCTGGCAAAATCGCTGCACACATCGCCCGAACTATCCCGCGCCCAGGCGCGGCGTCTGGCGGTCAAGCGCCTGCTGCTCGAAAAGGCCGGGCGTCGCCAAAGGATCCGGGCGCGCGTGCCCCGCCGCGCCAATGCAAGGCCAGACGCCTAGAAAACTCAGATCATGTCGCCTGCCGCCAGCCGGAGCGCCAGCGCCTGCAGCAGCAGAACGGTTTTGGCGTCGGCGATGTCACCGGCCTCGATCATCGCCAGCGCCTGATCAAGGCCCAGATCGAGCACTTCGTTGTCCTGGCCCTAGGCCGCCCGGCCAGCGCCCTGCTGGACCTGCTGGCCCGGCGTGTAGCGGCCCAGA
>NZ_JAUYGL010000059.1 GCF_030689745.1 Devosia sp. | reverse complement strand
CACTTTCTACGAACCGGCCAGGGAAGCAGTCTCACCGGGCGGATCAGCACAATCGAGCCGACCGGTGGCCAGACCTTTGTGACGGTGTCCATAGCAGGCCAACCGATTGTCGTGACAATAAGCGGCGACGACAATGTCAGTCCTGGCGATGAACTGACGCTCTTCACTACGCCGCGCCAAGTATACGTCTTCGATGCCGCGAGTGGTCAACGCATTAGCGAGAACGCCCACCTGAGAGCATAACGCCTGTCGGAAACACTACGGCTGCTTTCGGGATTGTCCATCTGGATCGATGCGTCGAGCGGCGCGGCCTTAGCCGACAGGACACGATGAGAGTTTATTGTTTTCGCCTGATCTATCTTGCGCTCGGCGATGATCGCGGCACGTCACAACGCTGGGGCCAGCCTTTGCGCGGCTCGATAGGCCAATGGGGTCATGCCCCGACGCCGACGGAAGGTCTTGGCGAGGTAATTGGCCTCTGCAAATCCGGTTGCTGCGGCGATGGCGACAACGCTCATATCGGTAGCCAGCAGCAGGCGCTCAATGCGGTCAATGCGGCGGGCCAGCACAAAATCTGACGGTGCGCTACCAGTGGCGTGGCTGAACTGGCGCACAAAGTGCGCGCGGCTCATTTCCGCGATCATGGCCAGGCGCTCGACCTGCAAGGGCCGCGCCAGATTGGCCTCGATATGGCTCACGACGCGGGCAATGGCCGCCGGCAGCGCCTGAGCCGGGGCCGTATTGGCGACAAAAACGCCATCATGCAGCGCAGCCATGGCCGCATAGGTGGCGCTGGAGGCCTCGCCGGGGGTAATGTCGCGGCGGTCGATCAAGGTCAGGCAGGCCGCGGCAAGCCGGTCGATCACCGCTGCGGGCAAGGTGGAAACAGGGCCCGCGGCGTCAATGATCTCGCGCGCCAGCCGCAGCGCCTCGCGGCCATTGAGGACCATCCAGAAATATTGCCAGTGCTGGCCCCGCTCAAGCCAGTAGCGATGCGCATGCGGCAGGCTGAGCACCATGGTCTGACCCGGCGTCAACCGAAACTGGGTGCCGGCATAGTCAAGTCGGCCTTCGCCCTCCAGCGTGTGCTGAATGACAATAAAGGGCGCATCGCCGCGTTGCTGGCCATCCCAGGAATAGACTTCATTGATGCGCTGTTCGTAGCCGGCGCCAATGGCCATGCAGTGCAGCGGCGCAGCGCTTCTGGGCAGGTTGAGCCCGCGCACCTTGTGACCATGGTCGATGAGTTGACGAAGCACAAAATTACCCTCTAGCGCACAAGCTTTCTCTATCACTCATCTGCTCGTCAACGCTACCAATATGGGAGTAAATTCTTCTAACCTGTCGTATCGGATCGGATCCCATGTCATTCAAAGTTACCGTCATCGGTGCCGGCTCTATCGGCTTCACCAAGACGCTTATTTCGGACCTGCTCAAGGTGCCCGAGTTTGTCGATTGCGAGTTTGCGCTGACCGATATCAATCCCCACAATCTCGATATGGTCAAACAGGTCATCGAGACCATTGTCTTGGTCAATAGTCTACCGGCCAAGGTCACCGCGACGACCGATCGTCGATCCGCCATAACCGGTGCGCGTTACATCATGAGCTGTGTGCGGGTTGGCGGGCTGGAAGCGTTTTCGACCGACATTTCCATTCCGCTCCAATACGGCGTCGACCAGTGCGTGGGCGATACGATCTGCGCGGGTGGCATTCTCTATGGCCAACGCAACATCCCGGTAATCCTTGATTTCTGCAAGGACATCAGGGAAGTAGCCGAGCCGGGTGCGCTGTTTCTCAACTACGCCAACCCCATGGCGATGAATACCTGGGCGGCCGAGATGTATGGCGGGGTCAATGTCGTGGGCCTGTGCCACGGTGTGCAGCACGGCGCCAGCCAGATCGCCAATGTGCTGGGCGTTCGTGATGACGAGCTCGACTATGTCTGTTCCGGCATCAACCACCAGACCTGGTATATCGATATCCGCGCCAAGGGTCGCAAGATCGAAGCCGACGAGCTGATCGCCGGCTTTGAGGCACACCCGGTCTATTCCAAGCAGGAGAAGGTGCGCATCGACGTGCTCAAGCGCTTCGGGGTCTATTCCACCGAGTCCAACGGGCATTTGAGCGAATACCTGCCCTGGTATCGCAAGCGACCCGACGAGATCAATCGCTGGATCGACATGAGCGACTGGATCCACGGCGAAACCGGCGGCTATCTGCGCTACTCCACCGAGCGTCGTAACTGGTTCGAGACCGATTTCCCGATGTTCAAGGAGCAGGCCAACAAGCCCCTCAGTGAGCACAAGCGGACCAGCGAGCACGCCAGCCACATTATCGAGGCCATGGAAACCGGGCGGGTCTATCGCGGTCATTTCAACCGCCGTAACAATGGTATCATCACCAATCTGCCAGACGATGCGATCATCGAAAGCCCCGGCTATGTCGATCGCTTCGGCATCAACATGATCGAGGGCATCACCTTGCCAACAGCCTGCGCCGCCACCTGTTCGGTATCGGTCTCGGTGCAGCGCCTGTCAGTGGAAGCCGCCATGACCGGCAACATCGACACGCTCAAGCTGGCCGTGCTGCACGATCCACTGGTTGGCGCCATCTGCACACCCGACGAAGTCTGGGCCATGGTCGATGAAATGGTGGTCGCCCAGGCCCAGTGGCTGCCCCAATTTGCTGACGCCATACCTGGCGCCAAGGCGCGCATGGCCAAGTCAACCGTCAAGACCGGCGATTGGCAGGGAGCTGCCCGCAAACAGGTGCGCTCTGTCGAAGAATTGCGCGAAGTGGTCGGTGGGCATCACTAGGGTCTATGTGTGCTCCTCAAGCACCGGGGCGCCCCAATCGGGGCGCCCGCATCGTTCTTGAACGACCTGCTCCGGAATTCAGAGATATTGGCTGCCAACATCCACCTTCGCTTGCTGGCGCCAAGCTGACCGCCTAACTTTCCCTTGGGAGGATACGCGATGACCAAACCGGCGCATTTCGTGGTTGTAGGCGGCGGTACAGCGGGGTGGATTGCTGCCTTCATTATTCAGGACAGTGTCCGTCGCAAGGGTATCGCTGCCAGAATTTCGGTGGTGGAATCGTCCAAAATCCCCACCGTCGGGGTGGGTGAGGCAACCACGGCCGCCTTCAGGGTACTGCTCAAGCAATTTGGCATCGATGAGTTCGAATTTTTCCGAAAGACCGATGCGTCATTCAAGTTAGGCATCCGCCATCAGGACTGGCGTCGCAAGGGCCATACCTATTATGGGCCGATTGATGATCCCCACCAGGTGGTGCAGCCGCCACCAGGGGCGCCTTCGGACTATCTCAATGTCTATGCCGTCGCTGCCGGCCGCGCCGTGCAGGAAATGCACATGTTCCAGCCATTGCTGGAGCAGAAAAAGGCGCCCTATGCGCGCAAGGCCGACGGCTCGCTGATCCCGCTGGGGCCATTTCACCACGCATTCCATTTCGATCAGGTGCTGGTGGGCAAGTTCTTTGCCTCAAAATCAAAGGGTGTCGAGATCGTCGACGCAACCGTTGCCGGCGTCGAGCGCGATGGCGAAACCGGGGACATTACGGCGCTTGTGCTGGACGACAACTCTCGTCTGCATGGCGATTTTTTCATTGATGCAACGGGCTTTCGCAAGCAGATCATCGGCAAGGAACTCGCGGCGCCCTGGAAATCCTATGCCCATGAATTGCCGGTCAATCGGGCGATGCCGTTTTGGCTGGATGTCAAACCCGGCCTGGAGCTGCCCAATTATACCCTGGCCTGGGCGCAAAGCGCGGGGTGGATGTGGCAAATTCCGACGCGGACACGGTTTGGCTGTGGCTATGTCTATTCCGACGAATTCTCCACGCCTGAGCAGGCCAAGCAAGAGGTCGAGCGCGTGCTCGGTCGTGAAATTGACGTGCGCGGCGATATCGGGTTTCAGATCGGCCGGTTGGAAAACGCCTGGATCAGCAATTGCCTTGCGGTCGGGTTGAGTTCGAGCTTTCTCGAACCCCTCGAATCCACCTCGATCCATGGCACGATCGTACAAATGATGCTGTTCGCGCAGCACTATCTCAAAGCGCCTGCAGAGATGACCGACAAGGATCGAAGTGACTATAATGGCCGCGTTGGCCGGCAAGTCGATGACTTCCGAACCTTCGTCAATACTCATTACGTTACCGAGCGCGACGACACGCCGTTCTGGCGCGAAGTGCAGGCCAATCGCATTCATCCCGAAGCCCGACATCGTCTGGCCCGCTGGCAACAGGAAATGCCGCGCGCAGACCATTTTGCGGGCTATCTCGGGGGCCTGCCGCACATCGAAACCCAGCTTTACTATCCGGTGCTGAACGGCCTTGGCCTGCTCGACCAGGCAGTGGCGCGGCGGGAAATGGAGCGAGATCCAAAACTGCGCCGCTTTGCCCAGGAGACCTTTGAGAGCCTGGTCAGGGAATATCGCGCCGCCGCCGCCCAGGCGCTGGGGCATGCCGAATTCCTGCAACTGGTGCAGGAGATGGGGTGAGCCCCCAAGCGACAACCCCGATGCTTGGGCACCGGGTTGTCGCTGGCAGCAGGGGAGGAGATTGCGCCGCTGTTAAGCGACGCGCTGCTTGCGAGAGCCTCGCGTCCATTCCGGCAACCAGGTGCCGTGGGCTTCGATCAGATCATCAACGACGTTCCAGATCTGCTCCAGATCAAGCTCGGCCGCGGTGTGTGGGTCCATCATGGCGGCGTGATAGATGTGCTCGCGGTTCTCTTCCATCATGGCGCGCACCGTCAGCTCCTGCACATTGATATTGGTGCGCATCAGCGCGGTCAGCTGGGGTGGCAGCTCGCCGATATAGGTGGGCTGGATGCCGTTATCGTCGACCAGGCACGGCACTTCCACCGCGGCATTGTTGGGCAGGCTGGTGATCACACCATTATTGCGCAGATTGCCGTAGATCACCGATGGCTCGCCCGTCCAGACCGAGTTGACGATGGAGGAGGCATATTCCCTGGACTGGGCCACTTCGATCCGGTCGGCCTTGCGATAGTCCTCGGAGGTCTTCTTCCAGTTGGCGATCTGCTCGACGCAGCGCTTGGGGTATTCGTCGAGCGGAATGCCGAATTTCTCGATCAGGTCCTCGCGCCCTTCCTTGATGAAATAGGGCGTGTATTCGGCAAAGTGCTCTGAGCTTTCGGTGACGAAGTAGCCCAGCCGCTTGAGCATTTCGTAGCGCACCTTGTTGGGGCAGCGCGGATTCCAGGTCGGCTTGGGGGCACGGCCTTCGGCATAGGCGCGGTGCAGCTCGGGATAGAGGTCCTTGTAGGAGCCGTCAGGCTGGCGATGCTCGAATTTGAGATAGAAGGCCATGTGGTTGATGCCGGCCGAACGATAGCGGATGTCCTCGTACGGGATGTCGAGGTCATGGGCCAGTTCCATGGCCGTGCCCTGCACCGAGTGGCACAGGCCGACCTGCTTGATGGTGGGGTATTTTTCGGCAATCGCCCAGGTGTTGATGGCCATCGGGTTGACGTATTGCAGCATGATCGCATCGGGCGCGACCTGCAGCATGTCCTCGCAGATGCTCCACAGATGCGGCACGGTACGCAGGCCGCGCATGATACCGCCAACGCCCAGTGTGTCGGCGATGGTCTGGCGCAGATTGTACTTTTTGGGCACCTCGAAATCGATCACGGTCGATGGCTCATAGCCGCCGATCTGGAAGCACACGACGACGAAATTGGTGCCGTCGAGCGCCTGGCGCTGGTCGGAAAAAGTCTCGACCTTTGCGGATACGCCCAGAGTGGCGATCAGCTTTTTGGCAATGATTTCGCTCTCTTCCAGCCGTGTGGGGTTGATGTCCATCAAACGGATGGTGGCGCCCCCTAATGCGGGGCGCTGCAGGATATCACCGACGATGTTCTTCATGAACACCGCCGAACCGGCGCCGATAAATGTGATCTTTGGATTGGCCATTAGGAATGCTCCGAGCGTTAGGCGGCAATGTCGAATGCGGCGCGGACAAGCCGGGCTGCATATTCGGTTTGAGGGTTTGTGAGAACGTCGGCCACGGGCCCCTGTTCGACAATTTTGCCATGCTGCATCACCATGACGCGATGGCATAGGGCACGAACAACTTTGAGGTCGTGGCTAATGAAGAGATAGCTCAGGCCCTTTTCGTCCTGCAGCTTGCGCAGCAGATCGATGATCTGGGCCTGGACCGAGAGGTCAAGCGCCGAGGTGGGCTCGTCGAGCAGGATGAATTCGGGCTCCAGCGCAATGGCGCGGGCAATGGCGATGCGCTGGCGCTGGCCACCGGAGAACTCATGGGGAAAGCGATTGAGGATGGTGTCGGGCATGCCGGCATCAATCAGGGCCTGGCGCACCCGGTCGCCGCGTTCGGCACGGTTGACCCCGATCTGGTTGACGATCAGACCTTCCTCGATGATCTGGCGGATCGACATGCGCGGATTGAGGCTGGAAAACGGGTCCTGGAAGACGATCTGCATGCGGGACCGCAAGGGCCGCATGGCGTTGCGGTCCTTGTCGTGGATCGGCTCGCCATCAAAGAATATCTGCCCCCCCTGATTGCCGATCAGCCGGATCAGCGCCTGGCCGAAGGTGGTCTTGCCAGACCCCGATTCCCCCACAATGCCCAGTGTCTCGTTGCGCATCAGTTTGATGTCGAGATTGTCGACGGCATTGAGCTCGAAGAAATCAGGCTTGAAGAAGCCGCCGCGCTTCAGCGTGAAGCTGACCTTGACTTCCTTGCCCTCCAGCACCGTTTCATGGGCGCCTTCGCCCAGCGGCAAAGCGGTGCCCTTGGGCTCGGATGCCAGCAGGTGTTTGGTATAGGCGTGCTGGGGATCGGCAAACAGCGCCTCGGTGGCGTTGTGCTCCTGCACTCGACCGTTCTGCATCACATAGACATATTCTGAGAACTGGCGGACGATGGTCAGGTCATGGGTGATCAGGATCACCGCCATGCCGTATTTGTCCTTGAGGTCCTTGATCAGGTTGAGGATCTGGGCCTGTACCGTGACGTCGAGCGCAGTGGTCGGCTCGTCGGCGATCAGCACGTCGGGGCGGTTGGCCAGGGCCATGGCGATCATCACGCGCTGGCGCTGGCCGCCGGAGAGCTGGTGCGGATAGTTGTTCAGCCGCGCCCGGGGCTCGGGGATCTGCACTTCCTCGAGCAGCGCTTCTGACTTGGTCATGGCCTCCTTGCGGCTCATGCGGTTGTGCAGGTGCAGCACCTCGCAAAGCTGCTGGCCGATGGTATAGACCGGATTGAGGGAGCTCATCGGCTCCTGGAAGATCATCGCCACATCGTTGCCGCGCAGCTTGCGCATGTCGCGGTCGCCCATGGTGACGATATTCTTGCCTGACAGAGTGATCTGCGTCTCCGGCAGGATCGTTGCCCGCTTGGTCAAAAGCTTCATCAGCGTGCGGGCGGTCACCGATTTGCCCGATCCGCTTTCACCCACCAGCGCGATGGTCTCGCCCTTGTGCAGCTGGAATGAGACGTCGCGCACGGCATTGACGGTGCCGCCCTCGACCTTGAAATCCACTCCGATATGGCGGGCGTCGAGGATCAGTTCGCGACCATGGCTGCCCAGATCGTGGCGGGCGTCGGAGACAGGCGTGTAGCTTGGTTCGTTCATGAGCCTGCTCCTCAATAGGGGTCGATGGCGTCGCGCAGACCGTCGCCCAGCGCGTTGAAGGCGAAGACGGTGACCAGCACGAAGATGACGGGACTCAGGATCCAGGGATAGGAGCCGATGACCGAAAAGGTGCCGGTATCCTGCAGCATCAGGCCCCAGGAGATCAGCGGCGGCTTAACCGCAAAGCCGAGGAAGCCCAGGAAGCTTTCCAGCAGCACCACGGAGGGTATGGCCAGGGTGATCGAGACGATGATGTGGCTGAGCACATTGGGCAGGATGTGCCTTGTGATGATGCGGCTGTCGGTGGCGCCGACGGCAATGGCGGCGCGGACATAGTCGATGCGCGCCAAAGACAGCGTCTTGGAACGGACTTCCCGGCTGAGCTG
>NZ_JAUYGL010000081.1 GCF_030689745.1 Devosia sp. | reverse complement strand
TCCGTTGGATTTCATTGTTCGATCTAAGCGATACCATCGCTGGCCAGCATTTTGCGCCGCTGATCGCACGTTTCGGCGACGTCGTCGCCGAAATAACAAAGACCATGGTTGCAGGCAAGTTTGGGTCGACAGGGCGTTGAGTGGCTGACCTCGATGGGAATTGGGCGACTGCGAGGCGCCGAAATGCCCAGAGCCCGTGGGTGCAGGCGTGCCTGTCAGCGGGCGGTCACCGCTGCGGGAAGGCGCCAGTCGGCCCACGCCGCACCCGGTTGCGGACGACCCGTGGCCACGCCCCGTGTCGTTCGCAAAAAAGCGACCATGAGCGATCAATCGCGCTCGGCGACCGGGTCTTTGCGCGGCACCGCTCGCAGCTTGTCGAGCAGATAGGCGTGGGTGGCCCGATTGGCCACAATCAACACCCCGGTGCGTTCAAAAACGTCCGGTCCGCGCCCCCACCAGTCCGTAACAATGCCGCCGGCCTCCTCGACCAGCAATATGCCGGCAGCGGTGTCGATAAAGCCGGTTTCTTCGTAATAGCCGGTCAATCGCCCGCAGGCGACATAGGCGCAGGAATTGGCCGCACTACCGACCACACGGACGGCGCCAATCGGGGCGCGGATGGTGTCGAGCCGGTCATAGGCGCCCGGATACAGCTGCAGGTTCGGGGTGGGCAGACCCGTACCAACGCACATCATCGCCACATCGGTGCTGGCACTGACGTGCAGACGCTCGCCGTTGAGAAAGGCGCCAGCGCCCTTGAGCGCTGTGAACATCTCGTCGGCCACCGGGTTGTAGATCAGGCCGCACATGGTCTGGTTGCCACGTCGCAGGGCAATGGTGATGGTGTAGTGCCAGCCATTGAGGAAATTGGTGGTGCCGTCGATGGGGTCAACGAGCCAGCGATGGTCGGCGTCGCCACCTTCCACCGGGGCGAATTCCTCGCCGGTCAGGCTCCAGTCGGGCTGCAGCGCGAACAGGCCGTCCCGGATCAGCTGCTCGCATTCCTTGTCGGCATCGGAGACGAAATCGCCGGGGCCCTTGACGCCGATTTCAAGTTCGGCGAAGCGCTTGAAGTGGCGCTGGGTCAAGGCACCGGCACTGCGTGCGATGGCAACCATCTGGTCGAGAGTGTCAGCGTAAGAGACGGTCATATGGTCAGCGCCATGGCAAGACCCTCCGGGTCATCGGTAGTGATTTGATCGACTTTGAGTGCCAGCAGGCGGTTGACCTGTGACAGGGTGGTGGGGTTAACGGCACTGATCGTCCAGGCATCCACGCGATGGCCTTCGGCCTGGCAGGCGGCGATCATGTCGAAACCAGCCTGATCAGCCTCGAGCACGATCTCGTAGCTCAGATAGATGAAATCAGCCCGGGGTGCCGTTGCCAGCGCATCGGCCGTAAAACGACCGAAATCGCCGCTGCTCCGCAATTTCGCCAGTGACGCGCCATAGCAGGGATCGTAGCCACGGCGCAGGCCGGGCGTGGCCGCAGCCAGGAGCTCGACCGCCTCGGCATCGCCGCCCGAGACGATCATATGCGGCGCCAGGGGACCAATGCTGGCGGCAAAACCGGCAATGGTTTGCGGGTCCAGCGCGGCGGCATCCTGTTTGAAGTCGAGCTGCAGCAAGCCATCGGGATGGGGCAAATCATGGGCCAACAATGCGCACAGGTCTTCGAGCAGCATGACCCTGTCGGGGATGGGCCGCCCGTCTGCGCCGCGCAGGTACAGTTGGCGCAGTTCGCTGGCCCGGGCCCTGGCGACCAGTCCGCTGCCGGTGGTCTCGCGGTCCAGTTGCAGGTCGTGCAGAATGGCGCAGCCATGGTCGGCATGGACCACCAGATCGACCTCGACACTGGCGCCCAGGCGCATCGCCTCGATAAGGCGCTTGCCGGTAAATGCCGGATCGGACGCCCGGCGCCGCCCACGATGCCATTTCAGCCAGGTGCGATGGCCGTCGCGCTCCACATAGCGGGGATTTGTCATCGTCATCCCCGATAGATCTGGGCGTTGTCGCGAAACGCCGCGATGGCAGTCGGCTTCACGTCAACGCTCTGGCCCTGGCTGAACAGATCGGGATGGGCCACCATGGCTTTGATGCGGGTGCCGTCCTCAAGATCAAGGTCAACCAGGCCGTGGCTGCCAAAGTCGGTGATGCGATGGATCCTGGCTGCGCCGCGATCGGCAACAACCAGTTCAAGGGCCTCTGGACGCACGGCCAGCGTCGCCGGCCCGTCGCTGACCGGCAGCGGCACCGACAGGCCGGCGCCGCTGAACTGGCCATTGCTGACCGTGCCATCCACCAGATTCATCGAACCGATGAAACCGGCCACGAACGGCGTCTGCGGGTTGCGATAAACCACATCGGGGCGATCCACCTGCTCGCTGCGGCCCTCGCGCATGACCACGATCCGGTCGGCCATGGAAAGCGCCTCATCCTGCCCGTGGGTGACGAACAGCGTGGTGATCTTGAGCCGCTGCTGAATGTCGCGCACTTCCTCACGCAGGCGTTCGCGCAGATGCTGGTCGAGGCTGGCAAATGGCTCGTCGAGCAGCAGGATCTTGGGCTCCAGCACCAGCGAACGGGCGAGGGCAACCCGTTGCTGCTGCCCGCCCGAGAGCTGGTGCGTCAGGCGGTTGCCATAGCCGGCCAGGCCGACCAGTTCGAGCACGGCCTCGACCTTCTCGCGGATCTCGGCGGTGGGCAGCTTGCGCAGCTTGAGTCCGAAAGCGAGGTTCTTGAAGACGTTCATGTGGGTCCACAGCGCGTGGCTCTGGAACACCATGCCGGTAGGGCGCTTGTCGGGCGTCAGGCGGGTGATGTCATCACCGTCAATGGTGATGACGCCCGCCGAGGGCTGTTCAAAGCCACCCACCATCCGCAGCAGCGTGGATTTGCCCGAGCCCGAGGGACCGAGCAGGCAGACAAGCTCGCCATCGGCCACATTGAGCGAGAAGCGTTCGACGGCGACAGTGCCGCCCGCAAAAACCTTGGAAACATCAGAGATAGCGAGAACGGACATCTATTTTCTTCCTAGCCGCCAAAGCCGCGGGCAAAGGCACCGCCGCCAATAACGCGGCGCGCGAACATCAGCGCGACGAATGAGGGAACCCAGAGCATGACCGACAGCACGGCGCCGTACTGGATGACCATCTGGTTGTTGATGAAACTGATCATCAGCACCGGCATGGTGCGAATTGCGGGCGCCCCGATCAGCCAGGCCCCTTCGGTTTCATAGAAAGTGCCAACGAAAGTCAGCAGCACGGCGGCGGCAATGGTGGGGCCGGCCTGGGGCAAGGTGATGGACCAGAATACCCGCAATGGGCTGGCCCCGACATCGCGGGCGGCTTCTTCCATGCGCCGGTCAACGGCCTGAAAGGCGGCCACCGGAATCCAGATCATGAACAACAATGTGCCCACCAGCTGGATCAGGACAACACCCCAGAAGGTGCCGATCAGATTGAGTTGCAGGAAAATTGCCGCAATGGCGATCAGCAGGCCGAATTTGGGAAAGGCATGCCCGGCCAGAAACGAGAAGAACAGCACGGTTCTGGCGGGGAAGCTCATGCGGGCAAAGGCATAGGCGGCCGGCAGGCAGATGGCCGCCGACAGCAGGGTGACGACGGTAGAGAGCTGCAGGCTCAGCGTCAGCGCGCCCCAAACATCGGGACGGGTCAGCGTCTGCTCCCAGAAACGCAGGCCGAACTGCTGCGGCACCACATTGGGATAGCGCCAGATTTCGGTGAAGGCCCAGGTGCCGACAACCAGCAGCGGAAAGATGATGGCGAGCGACAACAGCAGGGTGAAGGTGATGCCGAGCCCGTCAATGCGCGGGCGCGCTGTGATGGTGACTGCCATGGCTATTTCCTCTGATTGCGCGCGACGGAGCGCACATAAAACAGCCCGAAGGCGATACAGAAGCCGAAGGTGATGACAGCCTGCGTCATGGCATTGAGCGGATCATTCACCTCGCGGAACGTGCGCTGCATGAACGGGCCCATCATCTCGGGCGCGGCGGGGCCCAGCAGATAGGGCAAGGTGAAGGCCGAAAAAATACCCAGGATGGAGAAGGACAGGGCCACCAGAATGGAATTGGAGATGCGCGGCATGATGATGTGCCAGAACACCTGCAGGCGGTTGGCGCCAACATCGCGGGCCGCCTCGATCGCCTGATTGGCAACGCTACCCAGGCCCGAAAGCAGGATCAGCACGGTGAGCGGAATATTGTCCCAGACGAGGCCGATGACCGGGCCCCAGGGCGTCAGATACGGGGTGCGGATCTTGGGCAGGCCGACCGAATTGAGGATGATGTCGACCATGCCATTGGGGCCGAGCACGCGAATAAACGCATAGGCCAGAATGATCGATGGCACGAACATCGGAAAAATGGCCAGCGCCTGCACAAAGCCCGGCAGAGGGCCCTGCGCAAAGCGTAAATAGAGCGCAATCGGCAGGCAGATCACCAGCAGGAACAGGGCGCATACGCCGGTGGTCCACAGCGTGATGCTCAGATTGGCGAGGCTGTAGCCGTCGGAAAAAAAGAAGCCATAGCTCGAGAAGTCCAGACCATAGTCGCCCGTTTGATCGGGGCGCCAGATGGTGCGGACAATCGCGTTGATAATGGGCCAGACGACCAGCCAGGCCATCAGCAGCACGGGAATCCCAACGAGCAGGAGGCCGGTTGGCCTCCTGCTGTCACCAGTGGCATCGATCAGCGGCCGATGCTCCGCTTCAGTCGCCTCGCTCACGAGGCGCGGTCAACATTGGGTGCAACATTGCGGTACCAGCCGTCATTGATGGCGGGCTCCCAGTCGCCACTCGGGAAAGTGGGAATGGATGTCGGCACGATGTCGGCAAAGCGCTCGCGCAACTCGGGCGAAACATATTCCCAGGAAACGCCCGGGAAGCCACCCAGTTCGGTGAGGATGGCGCTCTGGATTTCTTCGGACAGGATGAAATCGGCCAGCTTGAGCGCAGCATCGCGATTGGTGCCGTTCTCGATGACGATGCTGCGCGTGAAGCCGCCGGCCAGCGCCAGATCCTGCAACTGTACCAGACCCGTATCAGCGGGCAGCACGCCCTGATCGATAGCCTGCAGCACCTGATCGGACCAGACCGGAGTCATGGCAACCACGCCCTGCGCCAATAGCTGGATCGACTGGGTATTGCCCGACGAATAGGCGCCGCCATCATAGAGCGAGGGCGCGATGTCCTGCAGCAAGGCCCAGGCTTTGCCCAGCGCATCATTGCCGAATTCTTCGGTGTAGTTGTCGACGGTGAAGGCCGATGGATCGAGCCCGTTGGCCTGATGAATGGCCCGGCGAACGAAGTTGCCGCCCGAACCGCCCTTGTCGGGACGATTGTAGACGAACTGGCCCGGGTTGGCTTTGATCCAGCTCACCAGATCGTCCCACGATTTGGGTGCATCGGCAGGCGCCAGTTTTGTCGTGTCATAGGCGAGCAACACCTGGCTGCCGCGATAGGGCAGGCTGTAGTCACTCTCAATGGCCAGCGGATTGACCTTGGAATAATTGGACAGGCCCGCTTCCTTGATATTGGTGTAGACGCCCGCATCAATGGCGCCCGACGGCAGCAGTGCGTTAGCCGATTCAAAGAAGTCCGCCTGCGGATCCGCATTGGCCAGCTTGGCGGCCATGGCGCGTTCGCCAATCGAAATGATGCCACTGCTGTCACCCCCGTCGACCAGATTGATCGATACGCCCGGATTGGCCGCCTCGAAGGCCGGCGCTACCGTATTGGTCCAGAAGTCGAGAATATTGGTGTCAGAGCTGGTGTACCAGTCAATCCGACCGGTTTCGGCGAAGGCCAGGCGTGGCATCAGAGCCATGCCGGCGGCAGTCCCTGCCGCCGAGATCATAAAAGTACGACGTTTCATCTTGCTCTCCCATCTAGATGACTCAAGACGAGCCTCTACGCTGTTACCGATCCTGGAGGTGGCACATCGGCCTATGGCCGAAGGGCGAATTCAGAACGGCATGTATCCGCCCACCTCATGGGGCTCCTCCCCGGTACAACGACCGGCGCAAGGCAACCCCAATCTTGTGTCGGATGTTGCCAGGCGCTTGACCGCACCCCATGACAGCATTGAAAACCAGTGCACACAAGTGCAATGTTCAATCCGACTGTCGGGATGTCTATCGATGCTGCATAACATTTTGATGACGCAAGCAGACTGATCACGTGTGCAAGTCCTCTGCACAAAAGTGCAGAATACGCGGGACGGTCAGGAAGCGTTTGGCCTGACCGATTTTCGCCACACCGGAACCGGCTCGAACAGCCGCCGCTCGGACCCGGCAGTATCGGGGTCGAGCAGCAGGTCGACGACATGGGTCGCCATGGCCGTCAGCGGTTGGGCAAAGGTGGTCAGCTTGTAGGATTCCCAGCTGGCCTGTTCGATATCGTCAAAGCCGATAATGCAGAGATCATCGGGGATGCGGCGACCAAATTCGTGACGGGCGGCGTCCATGAAGCCAAGCGCCAACAGGTCAGTGACGCAGAACACGCCGTCAGGTGCCTGCGAGCGACCAAAGACCCGGCGCGCGCTTTCAAAACCCGAGGCGTAGCTCGTCGGCCCGGTCGAGGTAACGGTGACCTGCAGACCCGCCGCTTCGGCTGCCGCAACAAAGGCCCGTTCGCGCTGCACCAGACTGGCGGTGCCCGCCGTCGAGGTAATGACGCCAAGGCGCTGGCATCCGGCGCGGCGCAGCAGATACAGCGCCTCGACGCTGGCCATGGCGTTGTCCACACCCAGATTGTGGCTCCCCACCAGTTGATCGTCGCGGTTGATCAGCACGACCCGCTGGCCATTGGCCAGGCAGGTTTCAATCAAGGCGGCCGGCGGCGTTCCCGACAGCACCACGGTGGCATCGGCGCGATAATTCAGGGTCTGGCGCAACGCCGAGGAAACACTTTCGGTGTCGGTTTCGGTGTTGATCACCATGGTTATCTTGCCGGCGGCCTGCAATTTGCGCGTCAGCACATCGACCATGGTGGCGCGAATGGGCGTCGTCATGTCGGCAACGACCAGGCAGACAATGCTGCTGCGTTCGCGCAAGACCCGGGCCAGATGATTGACGTGATAGCCCAGCGCACTGGCAGCCGCGAGTACCTTGCGGCGCGTTGGCTCGGAGACGCTGGCGCCATCAGTAAAGGTGCGTGATACAGCCGAGCGCGATACACCGGCCTTTTCGGCCACCATCTGGGCGCTGACGAAACTGCGGGGCCTCAAATCGCTCATTGTGCCGGTCCAAACTTTTACTGCACCGTACGCGCAAGATGGAGCGCAAACCAAGCCGTCACCTGCAACAGCATCATGCGCCAGACCGACCTTGTAAACGGATTGACCAGCCCGTGGCAATTTCAGCCACACGCCCGCCTGGCGGATCAAGCCAGCGCTTCAAAAATCAACTTGCTACAAAGGGATCGATGGCGGAGAGAGAGCCCCCCCAAATTGTCCAGAACTTATTGTTTTCACTGTGTATCACGCGCCGATCCGGCCCGTATCTCTGGGTACGCGACGGGAGGCAATGGCGCCAACATTGGGGTGGAGCGCAGCGGCAATGTTCTTTGGTGAGCGCCCGGCAAAGACGAGAGTCAGTCTCCTTCGTCCTTGATCGCCCGCCCGCCATTGTGCATATACATGCCTGCTTACAATATGCAGGCACCGTTGTCTGACTCCTGTACGGGGACGATGCCCCTTGGCAGGTACGGGACGGTTTGTCGGAGCACCGCGTGCTTTCCAATGTCACTCACCCGACAAGGCTTGTACCCATTGCCTTTATGGCCGCGATTGCGATTGGGACAGCCCTGCTCATGCTACCGCTGTCTCATGAGGGACCCGGTCATGCGCCTTTTCTCACAGCTCTGTTCACGGCGACCTCGGCAGTTTGTGTTACCGGCCTGATCGTTGTTGATACCCCGGTATACTGGTCCACTTTTGGTCAGGTGGTGATCCTCGCGCTTTTCCAGATTGGGGGTTTCGGGATAATGGCCGCAGCCACCCTGCTGGGCCTGCTGGCGGGCCGGGGATTTCGATTGAAGGACCGGCTGCGGACCCAGGTGGAGCGCAGCTTCTTTGATATGGTGGACGCCCGTAGCGTGCTCCGCTTGATCCTGCTGGTCACTATTGCCGTCGAAGCGGCATTGGCTCTTGCACTCACCTTGCGTCTTCGTTTTTCCTATGATCAGGACTGGCCGGTTGCTGCATGGCATGGATTTTTTCATGCCGTGTCCGCGTTCAACAATGCGGGTTTCTCGACCTACTCTGACAGCTTGATGGGGTTTCAGAACGACTGGCTGTTCCTGACACCAATCATGCTAGCCATTGTCTTGAGCTCGCTCGGGTTTCCGGTGATCCATGAACTTCAGAGCCGGTCCACTGCAGGAAGCGATCGCCCCTGGACGTTGCACACCAAGATCACGCTGCTCGGAACCGCCATTCTTCTGATTGTCGGGTTCGCGACCGTTCTGGCCGTAGAGTGGCATAATCCAGACACCCTGGGTCCGATGGGTCTAGGTGGCAAGCTGCTCAATAGCGCCTTTCAGTCTGTCACCACGCGCACCACCGGATTCAATACGCTCGATATCGGTGCTCTCCATGATGAAACCCTGGCGGTCACCTACTTGCTGATGTTCATCGGGGGCGGCAGCGCCGGCACCGCGGGTGGCATCAAGATCACCACCTTCTTCGTGCTCGCGATCGTTGTCTGGTCGGAGGCGCGCGGTGAGCGGGATGCGGCCTTGTTCGGACGGCGCATTGGGACGTCCATCGAACGGCAGGCGCTCACGGTGGTGCTCCTGTCCCTGGCGCTCGTGTCCCTGGGAACCATGGTCATTCTGGCGGTGACCGACTACCCGCTCGTCGCCGTCTTGTTCGAGACGATTTCGGCTTTTGCCACAGTCGGCCTTTCGACCGGCATTACCGGCCAGCTTCCACCTGTTGCCGAACTGGTCCTGATCGTGTTGATGCTGATCGGCAGGGTGGGCACGATCACCATAGCCACGGCCCTTGCTCTCGGCAGAGGGCGAAGCGCACTACATTATCCAGAGGAGCGCCCTATCGTTGGTTAAACTCTCCAGTCGCACCAAAGCCGAGACAGTCCTGGTTATTGGCCTCGGTCGTTTCGGCAGTTCAGTCGCCAGCTCGCTGATACGTATGGGACACGAAGTTCTCGGCGTGGATGAAGATGCCGCAATCGTCCAGGAAGCCGCGAGCCTGCTCACCCATGTGGTGCAGGCCGATTGCGCCAATCCAGAGTCACTCCGACAGATCGGCATAGGCGACTTCAAGACCGCTGTTGTCGCCATTGGGGGAGACCTGGAGGCGAGCATCCTCACGGCACTCGCTGTAATCGAGGCCGGGGTTCCAACGATCTGGGCCAAGGCCAACAACGAACGGCATGGCAAAATCCTCAAGAGCATCGGCGTGAAAAACGTAGTCTACCCCGAGGCGCGCATGGGCCAGATGGTGGCCCATATCCTGACCGGCAAAATGATGGACTTCATTGACCTGGACAATGATTTTGCCATGGTCAAAACGCGCTCGCCGGCTGATCTGGTCGGGAAAACGCTTGAGCAAGCCAAGGTCCGGCAGCAATACGGTGTCACTATTGTCGGCATTAAGCGCTCCGGCGAGGTCTTCACCTATGCTCAGGCCAATACGATTGTGCAGAAAGACGACCTTCTCATCGTTCTAGGGGAAACCCAACTGGTGGAACGCTTCGCCTCCAGAACATAGATAACCGTCCGCCGGGTGAGATGCGGGTACGCTGGCCCTCAGGTGACGACCGCTTTGCAGGTTCAACGCGATGGAATCGACAGTTCGGACTGGGGTGGGCGTGTCCATGGGCAGGGCTCTGGAGACCGCGGCAAAGCGCTTGAACGCCTCAGGTAAAATCCCTGCCGGACGCGTCAACTATTCAATGAAATCACCGAGGTGAGAGTGGCGGAGAGAGAGGGATTTGAACCCCCGATGGAGTCACCCCCATGCCGCATTTCGAGTGCGGTGCATTCGACCACTCTGCCATCTCTCCGCAAGATCGATGCAACCCCAAGGGGCGCGTGCAGTCAACACGGGCGGGCTTATGGCATAGCAGCAGGCACGCCGCAATAGTTTCTGTACGGTTTCATGGCCCGAACGCGCCAATGTGAGGAGCATTCGGCCCGCCGTCACGTTTTCGTGCGGTGACGAACCCTGCCGCCCCCGCTAGCGTTCCAGGGAACGCAGACTTTTGCCGAAAATGGGAGAACACCAATGGTTAGACGCCGTGAACTGGTCGCCGGCATGGCGACGCTATCACTGCTGTCGCTGAGTGGCGCAGCCCTGACCAGCGCTGCCGCGCAGGAGGCAGCCCTTGATGGCGATGCCATCGCCACCGCGCAAGGCGACATCATCGTGCACCCTGTCGACCATGCCAGCCTGCTGCTCGGCTTTGCCGATCAGGTAATCTATGTCGATCCCGTCGGCGGCGCGGCGCGCTATGCCGGCCTGCCCGCCCCCACCGCCATCCTGATCACCCACGGCCATGGCGACCATTTCGACGTGCCGACCCTGCAAGCCATTGCCGGGGCTGCGCCGATCATCACCAATGCCGAGGTGTTCGACAAACTGCCCGAGCCGCTCAAGGCCCAGGCAACTGCCATGGCGAATGGCGAGGATGGCACGGTCAACGGCATCGCCGTCAGCGCCATCCCGGCCCACAATATCACTGCCGACCGCATGAACTACCATCCGGTGGGCGTCGGCAATGGCTATCTGCTGACCCTGGGCGACAAGGTGGTCTATGTGGCCGGCGACACCGAGCCGACCCCCGAAATGCTGGCGCTGAGCGGCATTGCCGTGGCCTTCCTGCCGATGAACCTGCCCTATACCATGACGCCCGAACAGGCGCTCGAGGCGATCAACAGCTTCAAGCCCGCCATCGTCTATCCCTATCACTATGGCGAAAGTGATCTGGGCGTATTGGAAACCGGCATCGGACCCGATACCGAACTGCGCCTGCGCAACTGGTATTCTGCCGCTGGCTAGGCCGCGCCACGCTTGACTCTTGGGGCATTTGCCCTGATAAGCGCCTCGGAATTGCGTGCAGGCTGGTCTTGCGCGCTGCCTTTGTTTGAAAACGCTGTTCGAGGTTGCCCGCTGGTTTGATCGCCGGCACGCATTCACGAAGACCGCAGGATCAGGGCTTGCCCTGCGGCGCCACAGGACGCGACACAATGGGACCGGGCGTTTGACGCTCCCGGTTAAACTATGACTTTTGCCGTGATCAAAACCGGTGGCAAGCAGTACAAGGTTGCCGCCAACGACGTTCTCAAGATTGAAAAGCTCGATGCCGAAGCCGGCACCATCGTCACCTTCGACCAGGTGCTGATGGTTGATGGCGAAGTCGGCGCCCCGCTGATCGAAGGCGCGCTTGTCGCTGCCGAGCTGCTTGAAACCCGCAAGCAGAAGACGGTCATCATTTTCAAGAAGAACCGTCGCCACAATTATCGTCGTCGCAATGGCCACCGCCAGTTGCTGTCGACCGTGCGCATCACCGAAATCCTGACCGGCGGCGCCAAGCCGACCATCAAGGCTGTTGGCGTCGTGGCCAAGACTGAATCGGTGACCGAAGCCAAGCCTGCCAAGAAGGCCGCTGCCCCCAAGGCAGCGCCCAAGGCGGACAAGGCTGAAGCCGCAACCGAAACCAAGGCACCGGCAGCCAAGAAGGTCGCCGCCAAGCCAGCCGCCGACTTCACCGACGACATCAAGCTCATCGGTGGCGTGGGTCCGGCGCTGGAAAAGAAGCTGCACGCCGCCGGCGTCACCAGCCTCGTCCAGATCGCTGCCTGGAAGAAGGCCGACATTGCCAAGTTCGACGAAGAGCTTGACCTGCGTGGCCGTGCCGAGCGTGACGAATGGGTTGCCCAGGCCAAAGATCTGGTCGCTGGCAAGCCGCCGCGCGCCAAGGTTGACCAGGACGCGGCAGCCGAAGACAAGACGAAGTAAGGAGCTAGAGCACCATGGCACACAAAAAAGCAGGCGGTTCATCCCGCAACGGTCGTGATACGGCTGGCCGTCGTCTCGGCGTCAAGAAGTTCGGTGGCGAAGTTGTCGTTGCCGGCAACATCATCATCCGTCAGCGCGGCACCAAGTGGCACCCCGGCACTGGCGTTGGTCTGGGCAAGGATCACACCATCTACGCCCTGGTCGACGGCAATGTGTCGTTCCGCACCCGCGCGAACTCGAAGGTGTTTGTTTCTGTCGACCCGGCACTGGCCGCCGAATAACCCGGCCGGTCTCTCGAACCCAGCCGGTGACCCGTTCCCCGGCTCGTGTTCGCGACCAAGCGAAATTGACAAGGGGAGCCGGTTCGCCGGTTCCCCTTTTTGCATTGCAGAATTTGAGCACGACAATGGACAGCATCAAACAACACCTGCCCGCCTCGATTGCGACGGAGCGTCTGGTGCTGACCACGCCGGTGCTGGACCATGTTCCCGAAATGGCCGTGCTGGCCAATAGCCGCGCCATTTACGAAGTGCTGGCGCGCCTGCCCCATCCCTATGCCGAGAGCGACGGGCGCTTCTTTGTCGAGACCATTGCCCGCGGCGACAGCGAATTTGCCTGGTCGATCCTGCACGAGGGCCGTTTCATCGGCATCATCGGCCTGCACCTGCTGCCCAACCAGGCCCCCGAACTCGGCTATTGGCTGGGAGAGTCTTTTTGGGGTCTGGGCTTTGGCACGGAGGCCGCCAAGGCGGTCGTCGCAGCGGCCCGGGCGGCCGGCTTTGCCGCCCTTCGCGCCTCGGCACTGACCAGCAATGCCGGATCGCGCAAGGTCCTGGCCAAGGCCGGATTCATCGAGACCCATGAAGGCCCTGCACAGCACGGCACCAATGCGGGCAAACCCACCACCTTCATGCAGCTGCACCTGATATCCGGGGTCGCGGACACCCTCCCGGCCGCTGTTCGGACCGCCCGCCTGACGCTGCGCGCGCCAACCCTGCGCGACCTGGACGATATTGTGCGCCTGGCCAATAACCCCAAAATGGTCGAGACCACTGCCACGCTGCCCTTTCCCTTCGCCGACAGCGACGGTCGCGATGTCATTGCCCAGGCCGGCGGCCCGGGACAGCGTGCCTGGGCCATCGCCGATGCCGATGACGCCTTCCTGGGCACCATGCTGTTCAAGCTGGTGGACGGCAAACACCCCGAGATCGGCTATTGGCTGGGCGAACCGCATTGGGGCAAGGGCTATGCCGCCGAAGCCCTCAGCGGACTGCTCGACGCGGTGTGCACCCTGCCTGGTTTCGCCACCATCAATGCCCGCGTATTGCAGAGCAACCCCGCTTCGATCCGCGTGCTGGAGAAGGCTGGCTTCATCGTCATCGAGCACACCACCAGCGTGGTCGACCGCCATCGCGGCAAGCCGCTGCTCGCCATGCAGTGGACCGCGCCATGAATGTCACCCTGCACACGCCGCGCCTGTTGCTGCGCCAGCCTCAATTGGGCGATGCTGAAGCCATTGCGCGTTACCTCAATGATTTTGAGGTTGCCGGCAACCTTGCACGCGTGCCTTTTCCTTACCATATCTCCGATGCCAGAGCATGGCTGCGCACACGGCGCGCCGGGCTGCCAGCGCAGGAAACCACGTTCTCGATCGAACTGCCCGATCATGGCTTTATCGGCCATATCGGCTTTCATGCCGGACCCAAGGGCCCCATTCTGGGCTATTGGCTGGGGCGGCCCTTCTGGAACCGCGGCATCATGAGCGAAGCGGTGGTAGCCAGTCTCGACTGGTTTTTCGCCGCCACCAGCCATGAGACCGTGCTGTCGGGTGTCTTTGTTTTCAATTCGGCCTCCCTGGCCATCCAAACCAAGCTCGGGTTTACCCAAACCGGACGCTCCACCCTGCTCTGCCTTGCGCGTGACGCCGAGGTGGAGCATATCGACACCCAACTGACGCGTAGCGTCTGGAAGGCCAGACCGACATGAAATTTCTCGATCAAGCCAAAGTGTTTGTCCGATCCGGCGATGGCGGGGGCGGCGCTGTGTCGTTCCTCCGCGAAAAATTCGTCGAGTTCGGCGGGCCCAATGGTGGCAATGGCGGCCGCGGCGGGGACGTCGTGATCGAATGCGTCGACGGGCTCAATACCCTGATCGACTATCGCTACCAACAGCACTTCAAGGCCAGTACCGGCACCCATGGCATGGGCAAGAACCGCACTGGCGCCGATGGCGCCGACTCGGTGCTGCGCGTGCCTGTCGGCACCCAGGTGTTTGAAGACGACAACGAAACCCTGATCGCCGACATGACCGAAGTGGGTCAACGCGTCGTGCTGCTCTCGGGCGGCAATGGCGGCTTCGGCAATGCCCATTTCAAGACCAGCGCCAATCAGGCCCCCCGCCACGCCAATCCGGGTCAGCTGGGCGTCGAAAAATGGGTCTGGCTGCGCCTCAAGCTGATCGCCGATGCCGGCCTGGTTGGCGAGCCCAATGCCGGCAAGTCAACCTTCCTGGCGGCAGTGTCAGCGGCCAAGCCCAAGATTGCGGCCTATCCTTTCACCACCCTGCACCCCAATCTGGGCGTGGTGTCGATCGGCGAACGCGATTTCGTTTTGGCCGACATTCCCGGGCTGATCGAAGGCGCCAGCGAAGGGGTCGGCATTGGCGATCGTTTCCTTGGCCATATCGAGCGCTGCGGCGTGCTGATTCATCTCATCGATGGCACCCAGGATGACGTCAAACGGGCCTATCAGTCGATCCGCTATGAGCTGGCCGCTTATGATCCCAGGCTGGCCGAAAAGCCCGAGATCGTGGTGCTCAACAAGATCGATTCCATTCCGCCCGACGAGCTCAAGGAGAAGGTCAAGATTCTCAAAAAGCTGAGCAAGCAGGACGTGCTGCAGGTTTCGGCCGTCACCGGCAAGGGCACCGAAATGGTGCTCTATGGCGTCATCGACATCCTTGATGCCGAAAAGGCCGCCAGGCTTGAAGCAGCGCGGCGCAAGATCGAGCCGAACTGGGCCCCTTGATGCGCGCCAATGCCCTTGCGCCCTATAAGCGCCTGACCATCAAGATCGGCTCGGCCCTGCTTGTCGACAAGCAGGG
Source organism: Devosia sp. (assembly GCF_030689745.1). Taxonomy (GTDB): domain Bacteria; phylum Pseudomonadota; class Alphaproteobacteria; order Rhizobiales; family Devosiaceae; genus Devosia; species Devosia alba. Next base: position 28,703 of record NZ_JAUYGL010000081.1, on the reverse strand, counting down.
CCAGTTGCGCAAGCAATGGCTGGGCGAGCTTGCAGCCGATATCACCGCGCTCAAGCGTGCGGGCTGCGAAGTGGTGATCGTGTCCTCGGGTGCCATCGCCCTTGGCCGGGGGCTGCTGGACCTTTCCGCTGTTGCTCTGACCCTGGAGCAGAGCCAGGCGGCCGCCAGCGTTGGCCAGATCGCGCTGAGCCAGGCCTGGGCCGAGGCGCTGGGCAATCATGGCATCGTCACCGGTCAGATCCTGATTACCCCCAATATCACCGAAGAACGCCGCTACTATCTCAATGCCCGCACCACCATTGCCACCCTGCTGGGCCTGGGCGCGGTCCCCATCATCAACGAGAATGACAGCGTCGCCACCGCCGAGATCCGCTATGGCGACAATGACCGCCTCTCGGCCCGCGTCGCCACCATGATCGAGGCCGATTGCCTGGTGCTGCTCTCCGATATTGATGGGCTCTATACCGCGCCACCCGCCACCAATTCCGATGCCAGCCATCTGCCGGAAATCCACGCCATCACCCCGGCCATTGAAGCCATGGCCGGTGGCGCCGCCAGCCATCTGTCGCGCGGCGGCATGACCACCAAGGTCGAAGCCGGCAAGATCGCCACCCAGGCCGGCACCGCCATGATCATTGCCAAGGGCACCGACAGCCATCCGTTGCGGGCCCTGGCCGAGGGCGGACGCCACACCCTGTTCCACCCCGCCCATAGCCGGGCGCAGGCGCGCAAGCGCTGGATCATGGGCACGCTGGCCGTAGCCGGCACCGTGCAGGTTGATGCTGGCGCCGCCCGCGCTCTGCAGACCGGTAAATCGCTGCTGCCGGTGGGCGTCACCAAGGTGAGCGGCGAATTCGGTCGGGGCGACGCCATCGGCGTCAACAATCCCGATGGCATCGAAATCGCCCGTGGCCTTGCCTCGCTGGATAGCGAAGAGGCTCGGCTGGTGATGGGCAAGCACAGCGATACCGTGCTTGAATTGCTGGGCACCGGCAATCGCGCCGCCTTGATCCATCGTGACAATCTGGTGCTGGTAGGCGCCCAGGAGGATAGCCATGAGCCAAGCTGACAGCACGACCGAGCTGACCGCCATCATGGCCGAGATCGGCCACAATGCCCGCATCGGCGCCAGGGCGCTGGCCATCGCCAGTCCCGAGCAGAAGCGTACCGCCCTGCGGACGGCCGCCGGCGCCATCAATGCGCACCGCAAGAAAATCCTCGCTGCCAATGCAAAGGACATGGCTACCGCCCAGGCCAAGGGCATTTCCGCCGCTTTTCTCGACCGTCTGGAGCTGACCGATGCACGCATTGACGGCATCATCGACGCCGTCACCACCATTGCCGAGCTGCCCGACCCCGTCGGCACCATCATTGCCGAATGGGACCGCCCCAACGGGCTGCATATCGAGCGCGTCCGTACCCCGCTGGGGGTGATCGGCGTGATCTTTGAATCGCGCCCCAATGTGACCGCTGACGCTGGAGCGCTGTGCATCAAATCGGGCAATGCGGTGATTTTGCGCGGCGGCAGCGACAGTTTTTACTCCAGCCAGGCGCTTGCCGACTGCCTGCTCGATGGCCTGCATGCCGCAGGACTGCCACAGGAATGCCTGCAGCTGGTGCCCAGCACCGACCGCGCCGCCGTTGGCGAGATGCTCAAGGGGCTGCATGGCAATATCGACGTCATCGTGCCGCGTGGCGGCAAGACCCTGGTCGCCCGCGTCCAGGATGAGGCGCGCGTGCCAGTCTTTGCCCATCTCGAAGGGCTGGTGCATGTCTATGTCGACGCCTCTGCCGACCTGGACAAGGCCGTCGCCATCACGCTGAACGCCAAGATGCGCCGCACTGGTATTTGCGGGGCCGCCGAAACCCTGCTCGTGCACAAGGATGTCGTGGGCAGCCACCTCAGGCCGATCATCGACGCGCTGATCGCCAAGGGCTGCGAAATCCGCGGCGACGCGACCGTCATGGCGGCCATTCCATCGGCCAGACCCGCAACCGAGGCAGACTGGCGCACCGAATACGAAGCCGCCATCATCGCGGTCAAAGTCGTCGACAGCCTGGACGAGGCCATCGCCCATATTGAAAAATACTCCAGCCACCACACCGAGGCGATCATTGCTGAGGATGCGGCGGCTGTCGAAAAATTCTTCAACCAGATCGATAGCGCCATCCTGCTGCACAATGCCTCGACCCAGTTCGCCGATGGTGGCGAGTTCGGCTTTGGCGGCGAGATCGGCATTGCCACCGGCAAGATGCATGCCCGCGGCCCGGTCGGCGTCGAGCAACTCACCAGCTTCAAATACCGCGTCCGCGGTACCGGTCAGACGAGACCGTGATGATCCTGGCAGAAACTGATCCAGGGCACCTTCTCCCGCAAGGGGAGAGGGCGAGACACCCATCGAATCCCGATACCGCACCATGACCCTGCGCCATCCCATCCGCATCCCCGGCATAACCGAACTGCCCCCCTCCGGGTCCGGCATGCGCATTGGTCTGTTTGGCGGCAGCTTCAACCCCATCCATGAGGGCCATCGCCTGGTGGTTGAGGAAACCCTGCGCCGTCTTGATCTTGACGCGCTCTGGGTTCTGGTGACGCCGGGTAACCCGCTGAAGAACCACCAGGACCTGGCGCCGCTGGCCGATCGGGTCATTGCCGCCCGCCGCCTGCTCGACCACCCCAAGGTCCGCGTCACCGGCTTTGAGGCCGCCTATGGCTTCACCTATTCCTGGCAGACCATTCGCTATCTGACCCAGGTAATGCCGGACCGGAATTTTGTCTGGATCATGGGCGCCGACAATCTTGTCGACTTCAGCCGCTGGGAACGCTGGCGCGATATCGCCGCCATGGTGCCCATCGCCGTCTATGTACGACCCGGCTCGAGCCGCCGCGCGCCCGTCTCCATGGCCGCCAGCGCCCTGGCGCGCTGGCGCATCGATGAGGACGACGCCACCCGCCTGGCCAGCCTGCCGGCACCGGCCTGGGTCTATCTGCACGGGCGCCAATCGCCCCTTTCATCATCGGTCATTCGGGCACGCCGGCATGGCGTTAAGCCAAAGTGAAGACGCAATCTTGCGAAGTCGTCATCAAAAGGGCATATTGACCTTGTGTGATAACCGTCACCGGAACAGGAACGACTGCTTGCCGTTTGCAAAGACGCCTGCACATTCCGATCAACCACCAAGGATGCTGATCCCCCGCATGACCCATGCACGCGCATGGGCGGAAGGCCATTGATGATGGCCGCGCTGCCCGAAAACACCGCCACTCCCGCCACCCCTACTCTGGCGACCCCGGAACGACCGATGATCGACGTGATCCTGAACAGCCTTGACGATGCCAAGGCCGAGAGCATTGTCGCCGTCGACATCATTGGCAAGTCCTCGCTGGCCGACCACATGGTTGTCGCCTCGGGCCGCTCGCAGCGCCATGTGGGTGCTGTTGCCGACCAGTTGGTCAACGCCCTGCGCGACGCCGGCTACGGCAAGCCTCGCATTGAAGGCTTGCCCCATTGCGATTGGGTGCTGGTCGATGCGGGCGATGTCATCGTCCATGTCTTCCGCCCCGAAGTGCGCGAGTTCTACAACATCGAAAAGATGTGGCAGGCCGATTTCGCGGCTGACGCGCACTAGAGCGTTTTCATGCGCGTGAGCATTGCGGCGGTCGGCCGGATGAAGGCCGGGCCGGAGCGGGAACTGGTTGCCCGCTATCTCGAGCGGGCGGTTGGCGGCGGCAAGCCGCTGGCCCTGACCGGGTTCGATGTCATCGAACTCACCGAAGCACGCTCCTCATCCGCCGCCAGCCGCAAGGCCGAGGAAGCCAAGGCGCTGCACGCCGCTGTGCCCGATGGTATCGTTGTAGCGCTGGACGAACGCGGCAAACTGATGGCCTCCGAGCCGCTGGCCCGGCAAATCGGCCGCTGGCGCGACGATGGCCGCCCGGCGATCAGCTTTGTCATTGGCGGGGCCGATGGCCTTGATCCGCAATTCACCGCCAGGGCCGATCTGGTGCTGAGCTTCTCGCCGCTGACCTGGCCGCACCAATTGGTGCGCATCATGCTAGCCGAGCAGCTCTATCGCGTCACCACCATCCTGGCGGGTCACCCCTATCATCGCGGCGATTAATCCGTGTCAATCACGGCATGGTTAAGCCGCGTTAACCTGCGGTTTTGTGTGCACTTGCTATGCTACGCCCATTGATTCGGGCGCGCACCGCCTTTGCTGGAGACGTCATGGCATTGCTGCCGGGCACATCACGGGGATTGCTGCTCATCGGCACGCTACTGGCGGGGTTTTCGACCCTGCCGGCGCTGGCCCAGACCGATCCGACAACTCCTGCCCCGACAGCGCCCGCGGCAGGCATTGTGGCGCCAGCAAGTGACCCTGAGCCAACGCCGCCAACCGATCCTGCGGCACCACCGCCGGTCGACCCCGCTGCCACGCAATCGGACCTGGACTCGGTGGAAGCCTCGATTTCGCTGAGCCAGCAGCGCATTGACGAGCTCAAGGCCGAGATTGTCGCCATGGAAGGCGATCGCACCAAGCAGAATGCTGCCCTGATCGCTGCAGCCCAGCGCGTCAAACTCGCCGAAATCGAAGTTGCCGATGTCGAGACCCGGCTTTCCGACCTGATAATTGCCGAACTCGAAGTGCGCGGCCGGCTCGACGGCTCCAATGCCGAGATCGCCAATGTGCTGGCGGCGCTCGAACGCATTTCACTCAATCCGCCACCGGCACTGATCGTCGACCCCGATGACGCACTGGGCTCGGCCCGCAGCGCCATTCTGATCGCTGCCATCGTCCCCCAATTGCGCGCCAAGGCCGATTCGGTCACCACCGATCTGACCGAGCTGACCAATATCAAGGCCGCCGCCCTGGCCGAAGAGGCCACGCTGCGCGCCAACCATGCCGTGCTTGAGGAAGAGCAATTGCGCATTGCCACCCTGATTGCCGCGCGCAAGCAGGGCATTGGCGTGCGCACCACCCAGCTCCAGGCCGAAGAGCAGGAAGCCATGGCGCTGGCCGCCCGCGCCGCCACGCTCAAGGAGCTGGTCGATAGCCTCTCGGCGCAGGTCAGTTCGGTGACCACCGCCGCCGCAGCCGCCGATGCGGCGCTGGACCCCGATTTGCCGGTGATGTCGGCCGCCGAGATCGAACTGGCGCTGGCCAATAGCGCCCGCACCGAGCCCGCCCTGCCGTTTCGGGTGGCCAAGGGCTATCTCACCGTGCCGGCCAATGGCGTCACCGTGCTCGATTATGGCGCCAGTGACGGCTTTGGCGGCATCAGCCACGGCATCTCGGTGGTCACCCGCGCCGAGGCGCAGGTGGTGGCCCCGGCCGATGGCTGGGTGCTCTACAAGGGGCCTTACCTCAATTATGGCCAAATCATCATTCTCAATACCGGTCAAAGCTACACCGCGCTGCTGGCCGGGCTGGAAACCGTGACCGTCGATATCGGTCAATTCGTGCAAATGGGCATGCCCTTGGGCACGATGGGTTCACGCACAATTGGGAGCACAGTGACCACCAGCGCTGGCGCTGCCCAGCCGACGCTCTATATTGAACTTCGAGAAAACAACGAGCCCGTCGATCCCACCGGCTGGTGGGCGACCCCGACACAGAGTGGATAGAACCCTCATGCGCCTTTTGCCCCTTCGCGTCTCAGCCCTTGCCGCGGCGCTGCTGCTTTCGGTTGGCCCCTTGAGTGCCCAGCCCGCGCCAGCCCAGGTCGAGCCGATGCCCGACGCCGAACAGCTCGAGCCCGAACCCGTCGCCCCGACGCCGCGCGACCCGCTTGAGATCTATGCCGATCTCAACCTGTTTGGCGAAATCTTCGATCGCATCCGCGCTGAATATGTCGATCCACCCGATGAGCAGGAGCTGGTCCGCGCCGCCATTCAGGGCATGCTGACCTCGCTTGATCCGCATTCGGGCTATCTGCCGCCCGCCGACGCCGACGATCTGCGCCAGGACACCTCCGGCGAATTTGGTGGTCTGGGCATCGAAGTGACCATGGAAGAGGGCATCATCAAGGTGGTGTCGCCCATTGATGACACGCCTGCCGCCAAGGCCGGCATCATGGCCAATGACCTGATCGTCGAGCTTGACGGCGCCCAGGTTCAGGGCCTGACCCTGGATGAGGCTGTCGGCAAGATGCGCGGCCCCATCGGCACCGACATCCACGTTACCGTGGTGCGCGAGGGCGTCGACAAGCCGCTCGAATTCGATCTGACCCGCGCCATCATTGCCATGCGCGCCGTGCGTTATTCCATGGAAGGTGACGTTGCCGTGGTGCGGCTGTCGCGCTTCTCCGAGCAGGCATTCGTGGGCATCGAGAAAGCCATCAAGGATATCTTTGCCGAACGTGACGGCGTGGCGCCCACCGGCATCATTCTCGATCTGCGCAACAATCCCGGTGGCCTGGTCGATCAATCGGTCTATGTCGCCGACGCCTTTCTCAAGCAGGGCGCCATCGTGATGACCCGGGGCCGTCTGCCCGAGGAAAGCGCCCGCTATGACGCCCAGCCCGACGTGCTCGACGCCCAGATCGCCGATGTGCCCCTGGTGGTGCTGATCAATGGCGGTTCGGCTTCGGCCTCCGAGATCGTTGCCGGCGCCCTGCAGGACCACAAGCGCGCCACGCTGGTGGGCACCCGCTCATTCGGCAAGGGCTCCGTGCAGTCCATCATCTCGCTGGGTCCCGATGGCGCGATGCGCCTGACCACGGCGCGCTACTACACCCCCAATAACCGCTCGATTCAGGCGCTCGGCATCACCCCCGATATCGAGATCCTGCAGGTGGTCCCCGAAGAGTTCCAGGGCCGCGACGAGATCATTGGGGAAGCCGGCCTGGCGGGTCACATCACCATTGAAGGCCAGGCCGAGACCACCGTGGGTTCGTCCGTTTATGTGCCCGCCGACAATGCAGAAGACGCCCAGCTGCAATATGCCATTCGCCTGATTGAGGGCCTTGAAACCAATGATGCCTACCCGCCCAAGGCGGAATAGACCTTCCTTGTGTTATGAAATTGCTGGGGCGGGGCGGCTGATTCGCTGCCTCGCCCCTGCTCTTTGGGACCGTGCTCGATGACCGATGATCTGACCACCCCCCTGACCGGCCGCAAGCGGCGCGCCAATGCGCGTCGACGCCTGCCCGTCGCGCGCACCCTGTTCGGGCTATTGGTGCTGCTCGCCATCGGCTTTGTGGCCCGCGTGCTGCTGGTGGACGATCCCGATGGCGGGCGCCCCCGCCAGGAAGTGGCGATCACCTCAACCCTGCAGGCCAATTCGGTGGCCAATGCGGTCTCGGACGGACCGGTGACCATCGAGGCTGATCCCCAGCAATATCCCGCCGGCAGTGCCTTGACGGCCGTCACCACCGGCTCTGGCGGCCCCAGTTCGGTGCTTGGGCTGCCCAGCATGTTTGGCGCCCTGCCCGATCTGAGTGAAGAGACCACCGACGGTCCCATCCCGCGCATTTCCGCCACCGGGCTGACCCCCTTTGTCGCCTATGCCCACCCTGCCGAAGCCGCGCTGGCCAGTGGCCAGCCCATGATCGCCATTGTCGTGACCGGGCTGGGGATCAATGAGCAGGGCTCGCTCAATGCCATCGACAAACTGCCCAGCGCAATGACGCTGGCCTTTGCCCCCTATGGCAAGGCGCTGTCCACCACGGTGGCCGCAGCACGAACGGCCGGGCATGAAGTCCTGCTCGAAGTGCCGCTCGAGCCGTTTGACTACCCCCAGAACGACCCCGGTCCGCAAACACTGCTGACCGGCGAGCCGACCCGCGCCAATCTCGACAAGCTGTTCTGGCTGATGTCGCGGTTTGGCGGCTATGTCGGGCTGATCAACAATATGGGCGCACGCTTCACCGCCTCGGCCGCCGATTTTTCGCCGATGATGGAAGAACTGGGGGCGCGTGGCCTGGGCTATCTCGATGACGGCTCGTCCAATCGCTCGCTGGCCCCGCAACTGGCCAAGGGCAACAAAGTGCCGTTTTCCCGCGCCGATCTGATGATCGATGACAATCCCGCCCGGGCAGCCATTCTGGCAGCGCTGGCCAGCCTTGAAGCCAAGGCAGTGGAGAATGGCCAGGCAATTGGTATTGTCAGTGCACTGCCCATCTCGATCACCTCCATCGCCGAATGGGCGCGCGACCTTGAAGCCAAGGGTATCTTGCTGGTCCCGGCCAGCGCTTTGATGAAATAGGGCCACCCATGACCGCATCCCGCCCCGACCGCCAATCCCTGCCATATCGCGACTGCGTCGGGGTTGCGGTGTTCAACCAGCAAGGCCGTGTGTTGATCGGGCGGCGCATTGGCGATCACGACGTGGAAGACCAGTCCGAAATAGAGGCACCCTGGCAGATGCCCCAGGGTGGCATCGACCAGGGCGAAGACCCGCTGCGGGCGGCGCTGCGCGAACTGCATGAGGAAACCAATATCACCTCGGTCAGCCTGCTCGCCGAGGCGCCGGAGTGGATCTATTATGAGCTGCCCGACGCCGCGCTCGGCATTGCGCTCAAGGGCAGGTTTCGCGGCCAGCGGCAGCGCTGGTTCGCCTTCGCCTTTACCGGCCAGGACAGCGAGATCGACGTCCACACCCCCGGCGCGGGCAAGTTCTCGGCAGAATTCGACGCCTGGCGCTGGGAAAAGCTCAGCCGCACCCCGGCGCTGATCGTGCCGTTCAAGAAGGATGCCTATGACCAGGTTGTTGCCGCCTTTGCCGACATCCCGCAACGCTTCAGCCAGACCTAGACCATGAAGACGATCGGCCTGATTGGCGGCATGAGCTGGGAGTCCACGGCGCATTACTACCGGGTGCTCAATCAGGAAACCGCACGTCTACGCGGTGGCCTGCATTCGGCGCCACTGATCCTGCATTCGGTGGATTTTGCGCCGATTGCCGCCCTGCAGGCGGCTGGCGACTGGGATGGGGCCGGCCAGCAGCTGGCCACCATCGCGCGCAGTCTGGAGGCGGCCGGGGCCGAGGTGATGGGCCTGGCCACCAACACCATGCATATCGTTGCCGATCAGATCATCGAGGCGCTCAATATACCCTTCGTTCATATCGCCGATCCGACCAGCGAGGCACTGCTGGCCGATGGCTTCGACACCGTGGGCCTCTTGGGTACCCGCTTCACCATGGAGATGAGCTTCTACCGTGAACGCCTGACCAGCAGGGGTATCGCCTCGCTGATCCCCGAAATCGAGCGCACCAATCTCGATGGCATCATCTATGAGGAACTGTGCCGCGGCATTGTGCGGGAGGAGTCGCGCCGCATCTATGTGCGGGCCATCGAACAGCTGGCCGCCCGCGGCGCCCAGGCGGTCATCCTGGGATGTACCGAAATCACCATGCTGATCGATGATGATGTCAGCCCGATCCCGGTCTATGACACCACCGATCTGCACGCCAAGGCCCTGGTCGCGGCGGCCCTGGCTTAGGCCGCGCCGCGAGCAGATTTGTTGTTGTGGCCGTTGACTGCGCTGTCCCTAGAACTCGTTCCAGTCCTCGGCGACGGCAGCATTGCCCTGGCTGACATAGGCCCTGGCCGCCTGCTTGACCCGATCTTGCAGCCCCTTGATGCCGTTGCGCGGTGCTGATGCCGCGACCGGTGGCTCGCGCCGTCCCATGTCGGCGTGATCCTCCAGCACGAAGATATCAACGATCCGGTCCAGTTCGCCAGCCTGGCCCTCAGTTTGCTCGATGGCCGCATTGGTCTGTTCCACCAGCGCCGCATTGTGCTGGGTCATTTCGTCCATCAACCGCACCGCAACATTGACCTCTTCGATTGCCGAAGCCTGTTCCTTGCTGTCGCGGGCAATGGTTTCCATCACCACACTGTTCTCGCGAATACCGGCGAGGATCGCTTCGAGCTTGCCGGCCGCTTCCGCCACCAGCCTGGAGCCGCCCGAGACTTCGGTGGCACTCTGCTCAACCAGCACTTTGACATCGGCCGAGGCCGACGCTGCCGACTGCGCCAGCCGCCGCACTTCCACTGCCACCACGGCAAAGCCCTTGCCGGCATCACCAGCTCGCGCCGCTTCCACCGAAGCATTCAGTGCCAGCAAATTGGTCTGGAAGGCAATATCGTCGATCAACCCGATAATGTTGGAGATTTTCGCCGAGGATGAGGTGATCTTTTCCATGGCATCGGTCGCCTGACCCATCACCGCGCCGCCCTCTTCGGCGGTGCGCGACACCCCCTGGGACTTGACGCTGGCGTCTTCCGCTTTCCGGGAATTCTCCAGCACCGTCACGGCCAATTGCTCCATCGTAGTCGATGTCTCTTCGATGGTGGCGGCCTGCCTGGTCGTGCGCTCGCTCAGATCGTTCGCGCCAGCAAGGATTTCCCCGGTTGCGGAGCGCACCCCGCGCGAAGTCTTGCGCAGCTGCCCAACAATATCGGTCAGCTTGTCGGCCACCGCATTGGTGTCATCCTTGAGCTTGGCAAAGGCACCCTGATAGCTCCCATTGACGCGCTGGGTCAGATTGGTTTCGGCCAGCGCCGCCAGTACCTGGCCGGTTTCCAACAGCCCGCCATCCACTGTAGCCACCAGTTTGTTGACGCTGCTCGCCAAGGTATTAAGCTCGGTGTCAGGGAATTCAGCTTCCACCCGCTTGCTGAAATCGCCGGCAATGGCGGCATCCACGACATCGCCAAACGCGCGCTGCAGTTGCTGCATCATTGTTTCACGTTCAGCCTGGCTGCGGAGCACCTGGGCAGCCTCTGCCTCGGTGAGTTGCGCCACCTTCTGTCCATTCTCGCGGAACACTTCCACCGCCCGCGCCATCGCGCCCAACTCGTCCCCGCGATTGGTCGCGGGTACCGCGTCGACTGAGGAGGGGTCCTCGGCAATCTGCGTTGCCGTGTTCACCAGCCGCAGCAACGGACCGGTGATCGACAGGCGGATGAAGAAATAGAGCACCACGGTCAGCACCAGGATGACAGCAATACCCGCCAGCGCCGACGTGATCAGGGTTTTGCTTTGCTCAGCCAGGCTTTCGCTCATGTCCCAGGCAAAGGCCGCGATGCCCACTGTGGCGCCCTCCGGCCCGAAATGGGCGGGGACAGCGACATAGCCAATGGCGCCGACCGACACCATTTCAATGGCGCCGCTGGCCAAGGTCTTGCCGACAACATCGGCCAGTGCCGCATTCACTGTGGCGTCTTCCGATGTTGCGGCAATCACCGCGCCTTCCAGATTGTAACTGGCGCCGGCCGAGAACTGCTCACCCAGCGAGGTGTCGAGCCCCTGATAGACCGTCATCAGCGCATCGGCCTTGCCGAACCGGATCCCACCGGCCAGCTGCTCGGTGCTGGCGGCAGACAATGTCATATTGGCGCGTTCAAGTTCGGCGCGCAGCAGGGCGCCATTCTGGCTGGCACCAACATAGCTGATGGCCGCTGACCCAACGATCAGGGCAAGCAGCACGAGGCCAACGATTTTCTGGGTAAGAGATAGCTTGATCATCATTGACCTCGACGCTTCATGTTCGCGATGGAAATTGCAGTCAGAGCATCGAAACGTCGACACCGACGGTGATGGCACCAATCAGTGCACCCGTTGCGGGGTCACTGATCGGGATCGACACCTGGCTCTGGAAGGCCTGGGTGCTTTCGTCCTGCTCGATCTCCCCGATATGGACAGCATTGGCGCCTGCACCGAAGCTGGCACTGAATTTGTCTTCGTCGCCCTGCCAGTAATCCGAGGTCAGCGTGCTCTGGGCGACATTGAGGCCCTTGGCATCCATGGCGAAGATCTCGGTATATTTACCCATCGCCTCTTCCTGCACGCCCGCCAGATACTTCGACGCGGCATTGCCCAGTGTCGCATCGATCAATGGCTTGCTGGCCGCATCCACCTCAGCACGCCACTGGGCATCGAGTGCGTCAATCTTGGCCTGATCATAGCTGCCCGAGATCGCATTCTGCGCCTTGATGGCGTCGATCAGCACCGGATCACTGGCCAAGGCGGCAATGTCGCTGCTGGCGAGCGCGGTCAAGGGCGCGGTGAATTCGTCCTGCGCCTGCGCTGTGGCACTGGTTGCCAGCAGGGCGGCAAAACTCAGGCCTGCCAGACTCAGATACCGCAAGGAATGGGTCGTCATAAAAGTGTCCTCCTCTGCCGCCGACAATGGCGGCTTGAAGGCAAGCATCAGGTATGACAGTAAACATTCAATAAAGCCTCTCACCGAGGAACTTAAATCCGTCAGGGCTGTGCTGCTGGACACGGTCGCGGAGCAAGCAGGTCAACCACGGCCAGGAGCTGGCCCGCCAGTCCTTGATTGGTGATCAGCCTCCCCGCTATGGCGCTGGACTTGCCGACGCAATGGCGCGGGCCCCTTCAGGGCAAGGACCAACGAAAACGCCCGCGGATTTTCATCCACGGGCGCAAAATTGGGGTGGTGGTGCGGGCGTCCTAGTGGACGTGACCACCATTGATCTGGCCAGCTTCGATCGCCAGGTTCAACAGCGCACTGACCACTTCCTGGGCGTAGGACTTGTCTTCAGGCGTGGCTGCCGTTGCCAGTTCGGCCTCGGCCGCCTTGATCTGTTCAGCCAGATCGGCGTGATCGAACTCGACGAAGGGCGCGGACTGCTCGGCCAGGATCGTCAGACCCTCGGGTGACACATCGGCAAACCCGCCCTTGACGAAGAATATCTCGTCGCGGCCATTCAGCCCGTTCACGGTGATGAAGCCCGAACGCAGCGTGGACATGAACGGCGCATGGTCGTGCATCACGGTAAAATAGCCTTCGCTACCCGGCACGGTGACCGACGTCACCACTTCCGACAGCACCAGGCGCTCTGGCGACACGATCTCGATCTTGAGGCCTTCAGCCATGATTTTGGTCCCTTAACGGAAGGTTGGGCTTGCCGCGTGCGGCAAGCCCGAACAATGCACTAGGCTGCCTGGGCCGCCAGCTTCTGGGCCTTCTTGACGGCATCTTCGATGGTGCCGACCATGTAGAAGGCAGCTTCGGGCAGGTGATCATACTCACCGGCCACCAGGCCCTTGAAGCCCTGGATGGTGTCTTCAAGCGACACGAACACGCCTGGCGTGCCGGTGAACACCTCGGCCACGTCGAAGGGCTGGCTCATGAAGCGCTCAACCTTGCGGGCGCGGGCCACGACCAGCTTGTCTTCTTCCGACAGCTCGTCCATGCCCAGAATGGCGATGATGTCCTGCAGCGCCTTGTACTTCTGCAGCACTTCCTGCACGCGGCGGGCCACCTGATAATGCTCATCACCGACCACCAAAGGATCGAGAATGCGCGAGTTGGAGGCCAGCGGATCCACGGCGGGATAGATACCCTTTTCCGAGATCGCGCGGTTCAGCACGGTCACGGCGTCAAAGTGGGCAAACGAGGTCGCCGGGGCCGGGTCGGTCAAATCGTCGGCGGGCACGTACACGGCCTGCACCGAGGTGATCGAGCCCTTATTGGTGGTCGTGATGCGTTCCTGCATCGCGCCCATGTCCGTGGCCAGCGTCGGCTGATAGCCCACAGCCGACGGAATACGGCCCAGCAGAGCCGACATTTCAGCGCCAGCCTGGGTAAAGCGGAAAATATTGTCCACGAAGAACAGCACGTCCTGGCCCTTGTCGCGGAAATCTTCCGCAATGGTCAGGCCGGTCAGGGCCACACGGGCGCGGGCGCCTGGGGGCTCGTTCATCTGGCCGAACACCAGCGCGCACTTGGAACCGGCGGCCGAACCATTGTTCTCGGCCGGGTTCACGTTCACGCCCGATTCGATCATTTCGTAGTAAAGGTCGTTGCCTTCACGGGTGCGTTCACCCACGCCGGCAAACACCGAATAACCACCATGCGCCTTGGCGACGTTGTTGATGAGTTCCTGGATCAGCACGGTCTTGCCCACGCCGGCGCCGCCCATCAGGCCGATCTTGCCGCCGCGTGCATAAGGGGCGATCAGATCAACCACCTTGATGCCGGTAACCAGCACGGTGCTTTCCGGGTTCTGCTCGGCAAAGGCTGGCGCTTCCTGGTGGATTTCGCGCTTGACGGACGAGCCGATCGGGCCGGCCTCATCGATTGGCTCGCCGATCACGTTCATGATGCGGCCCAGGGTTTCTTCCCCGACGGGAACCGTGATGGCACTGCCCAGATCGGTCACTTCGGCACCGCGCACGAGGCCTTCCGTGGTGTCCATGGCAATGGTGCGCACGGCATTTTCGCCCAGATGCTGCGCCACTTCCAGGACCAGACGCTGGCCATTATTGGTCGTCTCGAGGGCGTTCAGGATCGCGGGCAAATGGCCGTCGAACACGACGTCCACGACGGCACCGATGACCTGCGATACGCGACCGGCCTTTTTCTCTGCCATTTGTTTCGTCCTTCGCTTCGATTGCTTAGAGCGCTTCCGCGCCCGAAATGATTTCGATGAGTTCTTTGGTGATCTGGGCCTGGCGCTGACGGTTGTAGCTGAGCTGCAGCTGGCCGATCATTTCACCCGCATTGCGGGTCGCATTGTCCATTGCCGACATCTGCGCGCCATAGAACGAAGCACTGTTTTCCAACAGCGCCCGCAGCACCTGCACCGCAATATTGCGCGGCAGCAGATCTTCCACGATCGCTTCTTCACTCGGCTCATATTCGTAGGGAATCGCCGACGCTTCGACGGCGCCGTCTGCCTTGGCCGGCAGCTTGGCCGGGATCAGTTGCTGCGCCGTTGGCACCTGGCTGATCACGCTGCCGAACTTGGCAAAATACAGCGTTGCCACGTCGAACTCGCCGGCGTTGAACATCTCGAGCACCTTGTCCGTGACCTGCTGGGCCTGGACGAATCCGACCCGCTTGATCTCGCGGAAATTGAAGGTGTCGACGATGTTGTCGGCATATTGCCGGCGCAGGATATCGTGGCCCTTGCGGCCCACGGTCAGCATCTTGACCGTCTTGCCTTCACTGAGCAGCTTGGCCGCATGTTCACGCGCCAGACGGGCAATCGAGGAGTTGAAGCCGCCAGCCAGGCCGCGCTCACCGGTGGCAACCACCAGCAAATGCACCTGATCCTTGCCCGTGCCGCCAAGCAGCAAAGGGGCGTTTTCCTGACCTTCGTAAACGGCGCCGAGCGCCGCCAGCACCTTGCCCATGCGTTCAGCATAGGGGCGCGCGGCCTCGGCTGCTTCCTGGGCACGGCGGAGCTTGGCCGCCGCAACCATCTGCATGGCCTTGGTGATCTTCTGGGTCGATCTGACCGAGTCGATCCGGTTCTTGAGGTCCTTTAGCGAAGCCATTGGCCGTCGATCTCCCTGCTGGCCTTAAGCCGCGTAGGTCTTCTTGATCTCGTCAAGTGCGGACTTGAGCTGGGCCCGGGTGTCGTCGCTCAGGGCCTTCTCGGTGGCGATGGTCGAGAGCAGCTCGGCATATTTGCCGCGCAGCGCCGACAGCACCGTCTGCTCGAAGTCGCTCACCTTGTTGACGGCAATGCTATCGAGATAGCCATTGGCGCCGGCAAAGATCACCGCAACCTGCTCTTCCATCTTGAGCGGGCTGAACTGGGGCTGCTTGAGCAGCTCGGTCAGCCGCGCGCCACGGTTGAGCAGACGCTGGGTCGCCGCATCCAGATCGGAACCGAACTGGGCGAAGGCCGCCATTTCGCGATACTGGCTGAGCTCGCCCTTGAGCGAACCGGCAACCTGCTTCATCGCCTTGACCTGTGCCGAGGACCCCACGCGGGACACCGACAGACCAACGTTCACGGCAGGACGGATGCCCTGGAAGAACAGATTGGTTTCAAGGAAGATCTGGCCGTCGGTGATCGAAATCACGTTGGTCGGGATATAGGCCGACACGTCGTTGGCCTGTGTCTCGATCACGGGCAGCGCGGTCAGCGAACCCAGACCGTGCGCTTCGTTCAGCTTGGCAGCACGCTCAAGCAGACGCGAATGCAGGTAGAACACGTCTCCGGGATAGGCTTCGCGACCGGGTGGACGACGCAGCAGCAGGCTCATCTGACGATAGGCAACGGCCTGCTTGGTCAGATCGTCATAGGCGATCACGGCATGCTTGCCATTGTCGCGGAAGAACTCGCCAATGGCACAACCGGTGAACGGGGCGATGTATTGCAGCGGCGCCGGATCGGAAGCGGTTGCCGCGATCACCACTGAATACTGCAGCGCGCCGGCTTCTTCGAGCTGACGCACGAACTGGGCCACGGTCGAGCGCTTCTGGCCGACCGCCACATAGATGCAGTAGAGCTTCTCGGTGTCCGAAGCATTGGCGTCATGCGCCGGCTTCTGATTGAGGAAGGTATCGAGAATGTTGGCCGACTTGCCGGTCTGGCGGTCACCAATGATCAGCTCGCGCTGGCCACGGCCAATCGGGATCAGCGCATCGATGGCCTTGAGGCCCGTCGACATCGGCTCATGCACCGACTTGCGGGGCAGAATGCCAGGCGCCTTGACGTCAACGCGGCTGCGCTCGGTATGCTCGATCGGACCCTTGCCGTCGATCGGGTTGCCCAGACCGTCAACAACGCGACCCAGCAGACCCATGCCGACCGGGGTATCCACGATCGAACCGGTACGCTTGACGACATCGCCTTCCTTGATGGAACGGTCATTGCCGAAAATCACGACACCGACATTGTCGGTTTCAAGGTTCAGGGCCATGCCCTTGATGCCGCCCGGGAACTCGACGAGCTCACCAGCCTGCACATTGTCCAGACCATAGACGCGGGCAATACCGTCACCGACGGAAAGCACCTGACCGACTTCGGAAACCTGGGCTTCCTGGCCGAAATTCTTGATCTGGTCCTTGAGGATCGCAGAAATTTCCGCGGCTTTGATGTCCATTATCCGACCTCTTTCATGGCGATCTTCATCGCAGCGAGTTTTGTCTTGAGCGAAGAGTCGATCATCTGGCTGCCGACCTTCACCTGAAGGCCGCCAATCAAGGACGGATCGACAAATTGATTGAGCGTGACGGTCTTGCCGATCTTGGCCTTGAGCGTCTCGCCGAGTGCGGCAATCTGATCGGCGTTCAACGGCGCTGCGGAGGTCACATCCGCCGTCGTTTCGCCACGTGCCTTGGCGGCCAGGTCACGAAACCCGGCAATGATGGCATCAAGCGCAAACAGGCGGCCATTCTGAGCCACCAGCCGCAGGAAATTGCCGACCAGTTCATTGGTCGTCGCCTTGGCAAGCAGCGCATCGAGTGCACTGGCCTTGTTGTCGGCGGAAATCACGGGCGAACGCAGGAAGCGCGCAAAATCTGCACTCTCTCCGATCAGACGGGAGATGTCGGAAAGTGACGTCTCAACCGATGCCAGTTGGTTCTCGCTGCTGGCGAGATCAAACAGCGCCGACGCATATGGCCGAGCAATCTGGGTAAGCACTGAATTCTGCGCTGCCAATGCCGCATCACCCTCTTGGTTGCCTGCCTGCTTGCCGCCTGATCTGGTTGGAAAACCCGGGCGGTCGCTGACGCTTGTTCTTGAATGGAAAAGAGGACGTCCGGAGCCCCCTTCAAAGTCGCGCTCGCTCTAGCACAAGGCTCGCGGGCCTTGCAAGGCTTAGGGGCATGATTCAAATGCGGCGAAAGTGTCGCAGGCTGGCCCTACATGAAGCTCATCGGGTCGATATCGACCTGAACCCGCAGATTGCCGCTGACCTTGTCGGCCGAGGCAAGCCAGAACCGGACATAGCCCGAGAGGTCAAAATCCTTGCCCGACTGGGCCAGCAGCCGCACCCGGTAGCGGCCGCGCACCATGGCAATGGGGGCGTCGGCGGGGCCGAACAGGCGCACGCCCTCGGCCATCGGCGCTG
Source organism: Devosia sp. (assembly GCF_030689745.1). Lineage (GTDB taxonomy): Bacteria > Pseudomonadota > Alphaproteobacteria > Rhizobiales > Devosiaceae > Devosia > Devosia alba. The sequence continues at coordinate 10,911 of NZ_JAUYGL010000081.1, read as the reverse complement.
CCGAAAGCAGCTTTTTGGCAAAGCCCATCGCCACGTCATGATCATTGGCCGAAATGATGAGAGCCGCCAACCGGCCAAAGGGCGGCAACCCGCCAGATTCGCGCGCCGCCAGCTCATGGGCGTAAAACGCCTCGCGATCGCCGCTGACCATGGCCCGCATCACCGCATGATCAGGGTGATAGGTCTGCAGGAACGCCTTGCCATTCCTGGAGGCGCGTCCGGCGCGCCCCGCCACCTGGGTCAGGATCTGGAAGGTCTTCTCGGCCGCGCGCGGATCGCCATGCGCCAGCCCCAGATCGGCATCGAGCACCCCCACCACGGTGAGCTTTTCAAAATGGTGGCCCTTGGACACCAGCTGCGTGCCAATGATCAGATCGAATTCGCCGCGCTCGATCTCGGCCAGCCGCTCCTTAAGCTGGGCAGTGCTGCCCATGTCCGAGGACAGAATCACCCGACGCGCATCGGGGAAGCGCGCCGCCGCCTCTTCGGCCACCCGTTCGATGCCCGGCCCTACCGCGATCAGGGCATCGGCCGCGCCACATTCGCCACAGACCGTGGGCGTGCGCACTTCGTGCCCGCAATGGTGGCACATCAAGACGCCACGAAACCGGTGCTCGACCATCCAGGCCGAACAGTCCGGACATTGATACTGGTGCCCGCAGGAGCGGCACAGCGTCAGCGGCGCATAGCCGCGCCGGTTGAGAAACAGCAGCGCCTGCTCGCCCCGGTCCAGCGCCCCGAATACTTCGCGCGCCAGGAGGGGCGCAATCCACGACCCCTTTTCCGGGCCATCGATTCGCATGTCGATGGTGGTGATATTGGGCATCGCCGCCTCGGCATAGCGCGAGGTCAGCAGCACATGGGCATAACGGCCGCCATTGGCGTTGTTGCGGGTTTCCACCGATGGCGTGGCCGAGGACAGGATGACCCGGGCATTGCTCAGATGGGCGCGCACCACCGCCATGTCACGGGCGTGATAGGTGATGCCATCGGCCTGTTTATAGGCGCCGTCATGCTCTTCATCGAGCACCAGCATGCCCAGCTCGCGAAACGGCAGGAACAGCGCCGAACGCGCGCCCACCACCGCCCGTACCGTGCCATCGAGCACACCACGCCAGACCTTGGCCCGCTGCACGGGCGTCATATCGGAGTGCCATTCGGCCGGCCGCGTGCCAAACCGCTTGGTGAAGCGGCTGATAAAGCTGTTGGTCAGGGCGATCTCGGGCAGCAGGATCAGGGCCTGCCGCCCCGCCCGCAGCGTATCGGCCACCGCCTCGAAGAACACTTCGGTCTTGCCACCGCCCGTCACGCCATCCAGCAGCGCCACGCCGAACTGCTGCGCATCAAGCGCCAGGATCTGCTCGAGCGCCTGTTGCTGGCCCGCCGACAGCGTTGCCACTGCCGCCTCCGGATTGGGCGGCTCGACAATGGGAGGCGCCGGCAGTTCCAGCCGTTCGATGGCCCCGACCCGCTCCAGCCCCTCGACTACCGACGCCGACACGCCGGCAGCCTGGAGCAGGGCCGCCTTGGGCCAGGCCATGTCGTCCACCAGCACCTCGAGCACCCGCAGCCGGGCCGGCGTCTGCTTGTCGGGCTCGCTGCGGGTACGGCGGAAAGCCAGCACCGGCCGGGGCGCATCAAGCGCCTCGGTCGAGCGCAACACCGCCCGCAATACCTGGCCCGGGGCGGCCAGGGTGTAGCGGGCTACCCACTCCACCAGCTTGAGCAGCTCCTCGCTGAGCGGGGGGACATCATAGGCATGGGCGATATCGCGCAGCCGGTTATGCGCCACCATGTCCTTGGGCGCCCCCCAGACCACGCCCAGCACCAGACGCGGCCCCAGCGGCACCGAGACAATCGAGCCGCGGCTGACCGCCATGCCCGCCGGCACGCGATAGCTGTAGGGGCCGTCAACGGCGACCCCCACCATGACGGCGACTATATCTGGACGCTGTTCCATCTGTGCCCGTTCTGTTCGCTGTGAACATAGGGAGCGCGTGGTGATTCTGCGACAGTGCCGACGCGGGTTTGGCGCCGGGCTAACCCACGACCAGGGTCGAGCCGCTCCGCACCGCCTCGGCCAGATGGATCACATCCTGCTGCAGCAGCCGGACGCAGCCGCTGGACACAGCCTGTCCGATCGAGCGCTCATCGGGATTGCCGTGGATACGGTAGATCGTGTCGACATTGCCCTGATGAATATAGAGCGTGCGTGCGCCGAGCGGATTGTCGAGGCCCGGCTCCATGCCCCGGCGATATTGTTCCAGTTCAGGCTGGCGGTCGATCATGTCGGACGGTGGCGTCCAGGTCGGCCACGACTTCTTGTAGGCGATGTGGGCGCGGCCGGCCCAGGCAAAGCCGTCCCGGCCAATACCAACGCCGTAGCGCGTGGCAAGGTTATCCTGGCCCACATGGTAGAGGAAACGGCTGGCGGTATCGACCACCACCGTGCCCGGCTTCTCGCCGGTTGGGTCGACCACTGTCTGGCGCCAATAGATCGGATCGACCAGCGACATGTCGGCGGCCCGCAGGAAGTAGGGCTCATCATAGACCGCGCCGTACATCAATTGCACGTCAGGGGGCACTGGATGGCGGACCGGACCGGTATCAACCGCCACGCGCTGTGGCGTGGTGGTAGCGCAGCCGGCAAGGGCCAGGGCAGAAAGACTGGCGGCGCCGGCCAGAAACTGGCGGCGGCCTACGGAAAGACTGGTCATATCGAGAACTCGAAGATTGGGGCCCCGGGGGCCGCAGAAACGGGAAGGATGAAACGCTGAACGATCAGGCCCCTCGTGGCGGTGGCAGCTCGGCCTCCGGCTCAATGGCGGCGGCAGCCAGCGCCACCAGCCGGCGCAGGTCGGCATGGCTTGTCACGCCGCCGGCGACCGTGGCGCTCGTCATCACACCCTGATCGGGATGGCAGGGCAGCACGCGTTTGCCGCCCAGCGATTTGCAAGTCACCACCTTGGTCGGGGTCGTCGCGGAAACCTGGCTATGGCCCGCTGACCACATCGCGCTGGAGACACCGGCAGCCAGCGACAGGCTGGGGGCGCTCAGGCCGGCCAACGCCAGGATCAACACAGCAATGCCCAAAAGACGTTTCATAACGTGGCCATAGCGCGGCTGGCGCTGGCGCGGAAGGCCCTCACGCCGGTGTGTTGACGGCCCGGTTCGGGCTGCTGCTGATATGCAACACCAGGACGATCCGGGCCGGCTGTGTTAAGCTCAGGTTTACTCTGCAGGCCGAAATTGCTGCCATGGTCGATTCCGCTTTTGCCACCGACGAGTTTATCCGCGCCCGGATCAGTGCCTGGCAGCGCGAACTCGGCTCGGTGCGCCGGCTGGCCGCCAATACGCTCGACGCCTATGGCCGCGATCTCGATCAATTCCTGCAGTTCCTCGCCGGCCATACCGGCGGCCCGGTATCCCTCGATACGCTCAAGGAGCTGCGCGGCGCCGATGTGCGCGCCTTCATGGCGCAGCGGCGCAGCGAGAGCCTGGGATCGCGCTCGCTGGCCCGGGTGCTCTCGGCACTCAAGAGCTTCTTCCGCTTCCTCGAGCGTGAAGGGGTTATGGCCACCGAAGCGCTCAATGTGATCCGCACGCCAAAGCTGCCCAAATCCCTGCCCAAGGCGCTGACCGTCATCGAGGCCCGCGCCACCATCGCCACCACCAATGAGCTGGAAGACCGCCCCTGGGTGGCGGCCCGCGACATGGCGGTGCTCAGCCTGTGCTATGGCGCCGGCCTGCGCATTGCCGAGGCACTGGCACTGACCCGCAGTGATCTCGAAACCGAGGTTTTGCGCGTGACGGGCAAGGGTGGCAAGACCCGCATGGTGCCGCTGATCGCCGCCGTCCGGCGCTCCATCGCGCTCTATCTCGACCTGTGCCCGTTCAAATCCTGGCCCGAAGAACCGCTGTTCCGCGGCGTCAGGGGCGGGGTATTGTCGCCGCGGCTGATCCAGCTGCGGGTGGCCCAGTTGCGCGGGGCGCTGGGCCTGCCACCCTCGGCCACTCCCCATGCGCTGCGCCATTCCTTTGCCACCCATTTGCTGGGCAAGGGCGGGGATTTGCGCGCTATCCAGGAATTGCTCGGCCATGCCAGCCTCTCCTCGACCCAGATCTACACTGCCGTGGACACCGAGCGGCTGCTCGAAAGCTACCGCAACGCCCATCCGCGCGGCTGACACCACACTCAATCTCTCGCCACCCAAACTGCCGAACCGTTTTCGCCTGGCCCGACTTGTCGGCCACGCTTTGCCGCTGCGATAATGCTCGGCAAATGAGCCGCTCTTGAACCCGTCCGCACCCATCGCCCCCGTCAACGACCCGCTCGGCTACAGCTTGGCCGTAGCCGGCGCCGTGCTGTTCTCCACCAAGGGCATTTTCATCAAGCTCGCTTACGCTCATGGCGTCTCCACCGAGATGCTGCTCAGCCTGCGCATGCTGGTGGCGCTGCCGGTCTATCTGCTGATTATGCACACCCTTTTGCGGCGCGAGGATAACTTGCGCCGCCTGCTCACCCTGCCGGTCGTGCTTGCCAGCATGGCCGTGGGCATTCTGGGCTACTATTTTTCCAGCTATCTCGACTTTCTGGGCCTGAACTTCCTCACCGCGCAATATGAGCGGCTGGTGCTGTTCACCTATCCCTTCTTCGTGCTGCTGTTTGGCGTCTGGTTCTTTGGCGATCGCATGGCCTGGCGCGTCGTGCCGCCCATGCTGGTGTCCTATGCCGGGCTGCTGGTGATTTTCGGCTGGAACCTGGCGATCAGCCCGGACGGCTTGCTCACCGGCACCTTGCTGGTGCTGGGCTCGGCCATCAGCTTTGCGCTGTATCAACACCTGGCCAAGCGGCAGATGCTGCTGATCGGCGCCGGCCTGTTCACCTGTATCGGCATGTCCACCGCCGCCGTGGTCGCCATTGCCCAGAACCTGATTGTGGCCGGCCCCGCCAGCTATGGAAACCTGGCGCCGGAAATCTGGGGCTACGGGCTGGCACTGGGTCTGCTGGGCACCGTGCTGCCCTCGTTCTTGATGAATGCGGGCATGGCGCGAATCGGCGCCCGGGCCACCGCCTCGACGGGCGCCTTCGGCCCCATTGTCACCATCATCATCGCCGTCTGGGTGCTGGGCGAACCGTTCACGCTGTTTCATGCCATCGGCACGGCGCTGGTGCTGACCGGTTCAGTGCTGTTCACCCGCGCCGAGCGGCAGGCACGCGCAGAATTCCTCCCGCCGGGGCTGTTGGACAGCCCCAAGCCCCTCTAATGTAGTGCAAGCACTTGCGGATTGATCTGGGAAGGGACCACCGATGAATGCCTGGAAGACTGTTTTCACCAGCGCGGCGCTGAGCCTGATGCTGGCGGCTGGCGCTGTTGCCCCGGCCCTGGCGCAGGATGAAGCTGCCGCCAATGCCCCCGCCGAACCGATCGATTTTGGCGACGACGCCAGCGAGTGGGCCCATGACGGCGAGTGCGATGACCCGCGCTTCACCGGCCCCGCTGCGGCAGCCGAACTGCTCGAAGCCGACCGGCTGCACGACGCCACCGACTGCCGCACCGCCTTTGAACAGGGCAGGCTGACGCTGATCGCGCCCGGTGACGCCAGCGAAGCGACAGGCGATACAGGCAGCGTCGCCCGCATCATATTTGGCGATGATTCGGGGGAATGGGCCCATGACGGGGAATGCGACGACCCCGATTTCGTCGGCGCCGGCATGACCGCCAAGCCCTCGCCGGAAAGCCGGCTGCACGACGCCAGCGACTGTCGCGCCGCCTTTGAACAGGGCACGATCGCGCTGGCATCGGCCGGGGGGCCCGCCCTTGTCGATTTTGACTATGGCAGCGACACCAGCGTCTATGCCTATGACGGCGAATGTGACGACCCGCGCTTTGAGGGTCCGGGCACTGACAAGAAGCTGCTGGCCGACGATATGCTGGCCGATGCCAATGACTGCCAGTCGCTCGAGGCGCGGGGCGAGGTCAGCATCCGTACCCTCTATCGGCCCGACTATGCCGCCGGCGCGCCCTATGACAGCACCGGCATCATCTTTGGTGACGACAGTTCGAGCTATGCCCTTGATGGCGAATGCGACGACCCGCGCTTTGAAGGCCCCGGCGCGGCCCCGACGTTGCTGGACAGCGACAGTGAACACGACGCCACCGACTGCCGAACCGCCTATGAGGCTGGCCTGGTGATGTTGCGCTAGGACCATTTCACCGTTCCGCTGAAAACGCCCTGAACGCGCCCGGCTGACCGGGCGCGGCGCTACCAGGCGGCAAATGTGCCCGGCGTGGCAATGGTGTCGGTGCCGCAATCGAAATTGCCGGCCCGATCAGCCGCCGCCCGGGCCAGCTCATTGGCATTGGTATTGGCCCGGGCGTCGACATAGGCGATATGGCAGCTATTGCCCTCGGCCAGTTGCGTCACCACCAGCACCTGGCCGCTATCGACGCCGGTGTCGATATCGGCAATGTGGTAGCGCACAATGGTGGCCACCGGCAGCCAGCGCCCCGACGCCTTGCTCAACCGCCACTCCAGCGTGTCGCCGAGCCGGTTGAACGGCCCCAGGGTCTGCCCGCCCGGCTCCTTGTCGATATTGAAGCCATAGACGATTGTGAAACGCAGATCGCCCTCGCTGACATGGACCGGATAGCCCTTGTAGCCCGGGCAGGACCAGCTGACGCCGAAGTCATCGGCATCGAGCACCAGGCAATCGTTATCCAGATCGAGATCGGTATAGGCGCTGGTAAATTGCGCCTGGGCGGGACCGGCCAGCGCCAGTACGGCCAATATTGCAAATACAAAGGGTTTCATCTTGGCTCCGGGGCGCGTAGGAAACACGAACATTTTGCGGCAGCGCCTATGCACCAAACGCGCTTGCCTTTGCCGGGCCATTATGGGCACAACGCAGCCACTTTGTGGCCCCCTTGCTGAACGAGACCTGAAGCCAGATGAATATCGACGCCATCCCCACCGGGAATAACCCGCCTGACGACCTCAATGTCATTATCGAAGTCCCCATGGGCGGCGAGCCGATCAAGTACGAGATCGACAAGGCCAGCGGCGCCCTGTTTGTTGACCGCTTTCTCTATACGCCGATGCGCTATCCCGGCAATTACGGCTTTGTGCCCCACACGCTGTGCGGCGATGGCGATCCGCTCGACGTCATCGTGATGAATTCGCGGCCTTTGGTTCCCGGCGCCGTCGTGCGCTGCCGCCCCGTCGGCGTGCTGTTCATGGAAGATGATGGCGGCCAGGACGAAAAGATCCTTGCCGTGCCGGTGCAGAAACTCACCCGCATGTATGACGAGATCAAGGACGTCACCGACATGCAGGCCATCCAGGTCGAGCGGGTGAAGCACTTCTTCACCCACTACAAGGATCTCGAACCCGGCAAATGGGCCAAGATCTCCCATGTCGGCGGCTATGAGGATGCGCGCAAGGTGATCCTCGACTCCATTGCCATGCACAAGAACGCCCTCTAGGCCGGTGAACGGTCGCATCGTCATCCTCAATGGCGCACCGCGGTCGGGAAAATCCTCCATTGTTCGCGCCATGCAGGACACCCTGCCCGGTCACTGGATCAATCTGGGCGTCGATGCCCAGAACCGCAGTCTACCTCAAGCTTTGCTGCCGGGGATAGGTTTGCGGCCGGGTGGGGAGCGGCCGGAGCTGGAGGCTGATGTGATCGGGCTCTATGGGGCGCTGTATGAGGCCATCGCCGCCTATGCCCGGCGGGGCTTTGACGTGGTGGCCGACCTTGGTCACCACGACAGCTATTCGACCCCGCTCGGCATCCTGCCCGCCTGCGCCCGGCTGCTGGCGGGGTTCGACGTGCTGTTCGTGGGCGTACGCTGCCCGATCGAGACGATCATGGCGCGCCGCAACGCCGACCCGGGCAGCCTGTACGCCAAGGGCGACGGTGTGCCCGCGCCGGTGCAGCGCTGGCAGGACGCCGTGCATGACCCGGGCATTTATGACCTCGAGGTCGACACCGGGAGCATGACGCCGTCAGCCTGCGCCACCCGCATCGGCAATGCCCTGGCCACCGGCGGTCCGTTCACGGCCTTTACGCGTCTGGCGGCGCAGGTCTGAAACTGCCCTAGCGGCCCAGCCCCATGCGGGCCATCACCCGGTCCCGCACGATGAACTGGTGATAGAGCGCCGCGCCGATATGGCCGATCAGCAGCGCAATCAGCACCTTGGACAGCACATCATGGACCCTGAACGGGGCGACCGCGCCAAACTCGGGCAAGGGCAGCGGCACCGTGCCGAACACCTGCAGATTGGCGCCGGTGAGCAGCAGCGTGGCGATGCCGCTGGCCACCATCACCAGCACGACGAGATAGAGCGCGCCATGCACCCCGCGCGAGGCGATGGCCTGGAACCGCGACATGCCCGTCACAGCGGGGGGACGCTGGTCAAACAGCACGAACCAGAAAATCCGCAGAATCGTCAGCACCCCGATCAGCACGCCCATCACCGCGTGCGCCCGCAACAGCGTCATTTCGGTGGCTGGATCGGTCGTGTTGGCGGCGTTCATTCCGCTGATCAACATGGCCAATATCGCCAGGGCGGTGAGCCAGTGAATGGCAATGGCCACCGAGCCATAGCGGGTCTGCGTGCTGGTGAGCGACATTACCGGCTCCTTGCCATGATCGTCAGTGACGGCCTATACATAGCACACTATGTATTTGACTGACAAGCAACACCGATGACCCTGACGCGCGAGACTTCCATTGGCTATCTGAGCAATTGGGCGGCCCGGCTGTTTACCCGGGCCATTGAGCGCCGCCTGGCGCCCGCCGGCATTGCCACCGCCTATTTGCCGGTGCTGTTTGCGCTGGCCGATGGCACGGCCATGACGCAAAAGGCGCTGGCGCAGCACGCCGCCGTCGAACAGCCCACCATGGCCGCCACCCTCAAGCGCATGGAGCGCGACGGCCTGGTGCAGCGCCGGCCCGACCCGGCCGACCGGCGCAGCGCCCTGGTGGCGCTGACGCCGCTGGCCAGCGGACAACTGAACCGCGTGCAAACCGTGGTCGAGCAGAACAATGCCAGGGCGATGGCCAATCTGCAGCCCGCCGAGCAGCAGGCGCTGCTCACCCATTTGCTGCAGGTGATTGCCGCGCTTGAGGCCGACGAGGCAGCCGCGCAGAAATAGCCGCCAGCCCGGCGCCACCCGACCCGTCTCAGGCCAGCCGATAGGTCTGCACCACATTGCCCTTGCTGGTAACCTGGCTGTCCACCAGCGCCAGCCGGGTGGTCGGATCACCCGGCTCGAACAGGTGCCGCCCGTTGCCGGCAATCACCGGATGGGTGATCAGCACCAGCTCATCGAGCTGGCCAGCAAACAGCAGCTGGCGCACCAGCGAAATGCCGCCCATGGCGGCGATTTCACCGCCACTTCCCTGCTTTAGCCCGCGCACGAAGTCGAGCAGGTCGCCATCGATCAGCCTGGCATTGTTCCAGCCCAGCGGCCCGCTCAGCGTATCGGACGCGACATGCTTGGGCACGCCATTGATGAAGCGGGCAAAGTCATCGTCGACCTGGGCATTGGGCCAGTAGCGGCTCCATTCCTCGTAGCCGACCCGACCCAGCAGCACGTCGCTGACCCGCTCCTGTACGCCGGTCAGCAGCACGCCCAGCTCGTCGTCAAAGCTGTCGAATTGAAAGAGATTGGGCGCCTCCACCACGCCGTCAATCGAATGAAATAGCCCCGCCATTAATTTACGCATCAAATTCTCCCTGTTGGCGCGGCCCCGTTGGCCGCCCGTTGCTATTATGACGAAGCGATGGGCCGCGTTCCGACAAGGCAGATTTCCCTCTCAGTCGGCGCTGCCCGGGCGCTCCTGCCGCAGGGCCGCCACCTCGGCGCGCAGGGCGCGCAGTTCGGCAAGGATATGGACGGTATCGTCATGCAGGGCCTGCCGGTCGGCGGTGGCGGTCGCCTCGGTTTCCTCCTGCATGGCCGAGACGATGACACCGATGAAAAGGTTGAGCACCGCATAGGTCGAGAGCAGGATGAAGGGCACAAAGAACATCCAGGCCAGCGGAAAGGCCTCCATCACCGGCCGAACAATGCCCATCGACCAGCTTTCCAGCGTCATCACCTGGAACAGCGTATAGAGCGTGGCGCCCAGGCTGCCGAACCAGTCGGGAAACTGCTCCCCGAACAGATTGGTCGCCATCACCGCCGCCACATAGAACAGCATGCCCATCAGCATGATGATCGAACTCATGCCCGGCAGGGCGGCCACCAGCCCGCCGACGACGCGGCGCAGGGCCGGCAGCGTCGATACCAGGCGCAGCGCCCGCAGGATGCGCAGGGCGCGCAGCACCTGGAACGGCCCGCTGGCCGGCACCAGGGCAATGGCGACGACGAAGAAGTCAAACAGGCTCCACGGATCGCGGAAGAAGGCCGGCCCGAAGGCAAACAGGCGCAGCGCGATCTCGACCACGAAGATGACGAGGATAATGGTATCGAGCGCCTGCAGGAGCGGGCCGAAGCGGGCGACGATCCCGGCATCGGTTTCCAGCCCCAGCACCAGCGAATTGAGCAGGATGACGGCCACGATGGCCTGCTCCCAGCGGCGGGAACTGAGCAGATGAACAAGCGCCTGACGCATGGCGGGCAATCTCCGGATTTTTGCCGCACGAGGCAGAGGCCAGGGCGCGGGATTCGTCAAGGGGTTTGGGGCCGGCCATGGCGCAGCCGTCATCGCCGCCTGCATCGCGGTTGTCACAACAGGAGCGGGCCCCGAGGCGGGTTTCGCCTCTGGTAATTTAGAATAGTGAGACGGAAACCGCCTCGGGGCGCCGGTTTTTGGAACTGTACGGCGGCACGGGGATCGCTCGCCCCCACACGGCCGGACTGGAACCTGTGGAAGAGACGAACTTCCACCCGGC
>NZ_JAUYGL010000067.1 GCF_030689745.1 Devosia sp. | reverse complement strand
GCGCCGGGGCCGAAACGTTCCAGGCCGAGGCCGAAGCGTGACAGCAGCTCAGCCTGCGCGGCGATGCGATCGGCGTCTTCTTCCGGCAGATCGACGATTTCGGGGATGAGCAGTATCTGCGCGGCCAGCGGCCTGGCATAGAGCGCTTCCTTCATGGCCTCGTAGACCAGCCGCTCATGGGCGGCGTGCTGATCGACCAGCAGCAGGCCCTCGCCATTCTGCGCGATGATGAAATTGTCAAACATCTGCGCCCGCGCCGTGCCCAGCGGGTAGTCGGCCAGCGCCGGGGCCGGTTCGGCCTCCACCCGCGCGCTGGGCCCGTCAAGGCCTTCAATGCGCGGCTCGCCAAAGCCGGGCGAGAACGGGTTGCTGCCGCCCGATCCCGACACGCGCTCATAGCCGGCGAACGCTGCTGTCTGCGCGGGCCGGTAAGGGAAGGCGGCAGAGGATGGGACACCGGCCTGCGGCTCCGGCGCCGTGAACGCGCCAAGCACATCGTCGGCCACACTGCTTGAGGCCCTGAACCCGGCGGCCGCCAGCCCCTCGCCAATCGCCCGGATCACCGCGCTGCGCACCGCCCCGCCATCGCGGAAGCGCAATTCGGCCTTGGCCGGGTGGACATTGACGTCAACCTCTGCCGGATCAATGGCAATATAGAGCGCCACCACCGGGAAGCGGTCGCGGAAGACATAGTCGCCATAGGCGGCCCGCACCGCGCCCACCAGCACCTTGTCGCGCACCGAGCGACCATTGACGAAGTAGAACTGGCTCAGACTATTGGCCCGCGTATAGGTGGGCAGCCCGGCCATCCCGGCCACCACCACACCATGCCGGCTATGCGCCAGCGTCACTGCGTTCTGCGCGAAATCATCGCCGATCACCTGCGCCAGCCGGGCCTGCAGGGCGCCGGTGCCGGTGACCGCCGGCCAGTTCGACGCCGAGCGGTCGCTGCCATTGAGCACAAAATGCACGCTGGGATTGGCCATGGCGAGGCGCTTCAGCACATCGGTGATGGCGCCGGATTCACCGCGATCGGTCTTGAGAAATTTGAGCCGCGCCGGGACATTGGCGAAGAGGTTCTTCACTTCGACAATGGTGCCCCGGTTCAGCGCCTGTGGCACCGGCCCCGAGCGCACGCCATTGCGCACCTCAATGCGCAACCCGTTCTCGGCATCAGCGGGGCGCGATGAAATGGTCAGCTCGGCCACCGAGCCAATTGATGCCAGCGCCTCGCCGCGAAAGCCGAGGCTCCGGATATCGTCAAGGTCGTCGCTGGCGAGCTTGGAGGTGGCGTGGCGCTCCACTGACAGCAGCAGATCGGCCCGATCCATGCCGTGCCCGTCATCCTCGATGCGCAGCAGGCTCTTGCCGCCCGCTGCCGTGGTGACCACGATGCGACTGGCGCCGGCATCGATGGCGTTCTCCACCAGTTCCTTGACCACGCTGGCAGGCCGCTCCACCACCTCGCCAGCGGCGATGCGGTTGATCAGAACTTCGGGCAGTTGGCGGATGGGCACGGGCGATTCTCCTGAGTGCCGAATATAGAGGTTTAGCCGCCGCTTTCCGACCCGCTTGTGCAACTTGCCCCCGGCCAGTATCACCAGCGGATGACCCAGCCGCCCAGCACCCCGATGAACCACGCCCTGGCACTGGCCGAAGAAGCCGCCGCCAATGGTGAAGCCCCCGTCGGCGCCGTCATCATGGAAGGCAATATCGTGCTGGCCGCCGAGCGCAACCGTATGAAGGCGCTCAATGATCCCACCGCCCACGCCGAATTGCTGGCCATGCGTGCCGCGCTGGCCAGGCGCGGCACCGGCAGGCTCGATGGCTGCGATCTCTATGTGACGCTGGAGCCCTGCGCCATGTGCGCCGGCGCCATTGCGCATACGCGGCTGCGGCGGGTCTATTTTGCTGCCGAGGATCCCAAGGCCGGGGCGGTGGAAAACGGCATACGCCTGTTCGACCAGCCCACCTGCCACCACCAGCCCGAAGTGATCGGCGGCATCGGCGCTGAACGCGCCGAAACCATGCTCAAGGATTTCTTCCGCGCGCTGCGGCGCGGCTGAGCCTGCGCCGTTCCGGTCAGCTCAGCGGAAACACATCACGGATTTTCGGGTCACGCAGCCACAGCGCCACCCACATCGCCACGCCGAAATAGATGCCGAACAGGGTATGGCTGAACAGCGGATTATCGACCCGCAGATTGGCGGCCAGCGCGGCGCTCAGCAGTCCGGTCATCAGAACGGCCCCGAGCAGGGCTGTGCGGGGAAACGCATAGAGCGCCATGCAGGCCAGCTCGATGCAGCCGATCAGCAGCATGTACTTGATCGGCCAGCCGACCACGGTCAGCGGTTCGATGGCCACCTGTAGCCGAAGTAGTTTGGGTGCGACCGATGCCCCCAGAATAAACACGATGAGCAACCCGCTCAAAATCCAGCCCGCCAGTACCATGATCGACCCCTTTCATGGGCAGCGTGAATGCTGCCTCAGCACCACGACGAACAAGGGGCGTCGGCTTCGACATACCCCAATGATCCCATTGGCGAGCGAGGGCGTTTTAGCCGGGCTACCTGACTCCGGCTGCAGGCAACCGATCCTGGATATAGTCTTCGATCTTCTGGGCCAGAATGCGCTTGAACCGGTCCTTCTCGGCCTCGCCATGGGACACGATTTCGCGCACGCGCCAGAATTCCAGCGCGCCGAAATTGGCGACATGCGGCCTTATATAGATGTCGGGCGGATAGGCCGCCATCATATGCGCCGTCAGCGAATGCATCATGATCTGGGCTGAGCCGAACCACAGGTCGAGCGCCTTGTGATCGGTCTTGGCTATGCCTTGGGACGGGTCGCCATTGACGTCGATGCCGATCAGGAAATCGGTGCCGATATCAGCCTGGTCGAGCGGCAGCGGATTGACCACCCCGCCATCGACCAGGATGTGGTTGGCATAGGTCACCGGCTTGAACAGGCTCGGTATGGCGATCGAGCCGGCGATGGCGGGCCGCAGCGCGCCCGAATTGAACACCACCTGGTGCCAGCTTTGGAAATCGGTAGCCACCACATAGAGCGGGATCTTGAGATCCTTGAACTCGAGCGGGAACCCCTCGGGAATGAAGCTGTCGACAATGCTGCTGGCATCGAGCTGCATGGAAATGCCATTCTTGAGAATGCCGCCCAGACCGCGCAACTGGATCGCCCACAGCTTGGTGGCGATGGTGCGCATCGTGCCCAGCACTGAAAAGGAGTGCTCGCGTAGTTCCTTGCCCGTCATGCCCGCCGCCCAGCCGGCGCCGATCAAGGCGCCGATCGAGGTGCCCGAAATAACCGTCGGCCGCAGCCCGAGTTCATCCATGGCTTCAATATAGGGAATATGGGTCAGTCCGCGCGCCGAGCCGCCGCCCAGTGCGATGCCAATTCTTGGCCCTGAAATCGTGCTCATCGCGTCCCGCTCCTTGCCCTTGTTGCGCAGACGGTCGGCGAAGGCTTGGCCGCGTATTTGCAGCGGAGTCAGCGGACGGGGCGACGGTGTCTGGTCAAAGACTGTCTTGCCCAAGCCTAGCGTACTTAGGTTGAGGAAAGGTTCAGAGACCGGTGCGGGCAAGCTCGCGCCAGCCGATATCGCGGCGGCAGAAGCCTTCGGGCCAGTCAATTTTGTCCACGCCTGCGTAAGCACGCTGCTGTGCCTCCCGGACACTAGAGCCCAGCGCGGTCACGTTAAGCACGCGTCCGCCCTCAGCAAGTAAACGCAGGCCATCGCGCCGCGTTCCCGCGTGGAACACTTGAACATGCGCGGAGCCGGCATTTTCCACTCCATTGATCACCGAGCCCTTGGCGTAGCTGCCCGGATAGCCCTTGGTCGCCATGATGACGGTCAGGGCATATTGGTTCTTCCAGACCACGTCGTGCCCCGCCAGCGTGCCGGTTGCTGTGGCGTGCAGCAACGGCAGGACGTCGCTCTCCATGCGCAGCATCATCACCTGGGTTTCCGGGTCACCAAAGCGGGCATTGTATTCCACCAGGCGCGGCCCCGTCGCCGTCAGCATCAGCCCGGCATAGAGCACGCCCTGATAAGGTGTGCCGCGCGCGGCAAGACCCCTGACCGTGGGCCAGATCACCCGGTCGAGGGTTTCCTGATAGATCTCCTGGGTCATCACCGGGGCAGGGGAATAGGCACCCATGCCGCCCGTATTGGGGCCGGTATCGCCGTCAAAGGCGCGCTTGTGGTCCTGGGCGGTGGTCAGCGGCAGAATGTCGGTGCCGTCGCACAGCACGAACAGGCTGACCTCTTCGCCCTCCATGAATTCCTCGATCACCACTTCTGCGCCGGCCTGGCCAAAAGCCCCGGCAAAGCAATCGATGATCGCGGCTTCGGCTTCGTCCACGCTCATTGCCACCGTGACGCCCTTGCCGGCGGCCAGCCCGTCAGCCTTGATCACGATAGGGGCGCCTTGCGTATAGAGATAGGCCAGCGCCGCCGCTTCGGTATCAAAGCGCCCATAGGCCGCGGTGGGGATGCCCATCTCGTCGCACAGTGCCTTGGTAAAGCCCTTGGACCCTTCGAGCTGGCCCGCTGCCCTGGATGGGCAGAAACAGTCAAACCCCGCGGCCCGCACGTCGTCGCCCAGCCCGGCCACGACCTGGGCATCGGGACCGACCACCACGAAGTCGATTTTTTGGGCTTGGCAAAAAGCCACGACAGCAGCGTGATCGGTAATGTCGAGTGCCACATTCTCGGCGACCGCGCCCGTCCCGCCATTCCCTGGGGCAATGAACAGCTTGCTCAACTGCGGCGACTGGGCGATTTTCCATGCCAGCGCATGCTCGCGCCCACCCGAACCGATCACCAGAACCCGCATGTCATGCCCTCCGCGCTTGTTGTGCGCGTGATGCACGAAGGCAAAGGGAGAGGCAAGGATTTGTTGTTCGAGATAGCGCAGTCGTCTCCCTCCCCCTTGTGGGGAGGGATCACGGGTGGGGGTATGACGGGCACTGGATCTGCGGCGGGATATCCCCACCCGACCCCTTCGGGGCCACCCTCCCCACAAGGGGGAGGGAAGGCCACGGGGAGCTTCGTGGGAACAATCCCTCGCCGGACCCTCTGGATCGCTCAGTTACCTCATCATAGCAGTGGGCAGCTACATCTCGGCTTCGGTAAAGATCCGGCTGAGGTCGCCATTCCATTCGCCATGGAACTTGTCGAGCCAGCGCTCCGCCGGGGATTTTGACAGGCGGATGGTTTCTTCCAGCGGCGCCAGATGTATGGTCTCATCCTCACCCATTGCGTTCAGGCGATTGCGGCGGACCAGACCGGCCTGGGCGATGCCCACCGCCTGGGCCGCAAAATCATAGACATTGGTCCGGTCAAACGGCGTCATCAGTCCCAGTCGCGGTACCTCGTGGCGCATATCCTCGCGCTCCGACTGGGTCCATGGCGCGATCAACTCATAGGCGGCTTCAAGCGATACGGCGTCGTACAGCAACCCGGTCCAGAACGCTGACAGCGCCGTCACCGATTTTTCGTCGCCCATATCGCCGCCGCGCATTTCCAGGAACTGCTTGAGGCGCACTTCGGGGAAAATCGTCGAAAGGTGGTCTTCCCAATCCTTGATGGTGGGTTTTTCGCCCGGCAACTGGCTCAGTTCGCCGCGCAGGAAGGCCCGGAAGCTCTCGCCAGCCACATTGACATAGTCACCATCGCGGACCACGAAATACATCGGCACATCCAACGCGTAGTCGGCATATTGCTCGAAGCCAAAGCCTTCCTCAAAGGCGAAAGGCAGCATGCCGGTGCGCGCGTCATCGGTGTTGAGCCAGATGTGGCTGCGAAAGCTGAGATAGCCGGTGTCGCGGCCATCAGCGAACGGGGAATTGGCAAACAGCGCGGTGGCGACCGGCTGCAAGGCTACCGCTACGCGCAGCTTCTTGACCATGTCGGCTTCACTGGAAAAATCCAGATTGGCCTGCACCGTCGCCGAGCGGAACATCATCGAGGTGCCCAGCGAGCCGACCTTTTCCATATAGGGTTTCATGATGGCGTAGCGTGATTTGGGCATCGAGCAGATTTCCTCGACCGACCACAACGGCGTAACGCCCAGGCCCAGGAAATGGATGTCGAGCGGGCCGGCGACCTTCTTGCTGACCGCCATATGGTCGGCCAACTCGGCCGCTGAGGCGTGCAGGTCGATTTGCGGCGATCCCGACAGTTCGAACTGCCCGCCGGGCTCCAGCGAAATCCCGCCCGCGATCTCGTCATTGCGCAGGCCGATGACATTGTCGCCATCATAGAATGGATGCCAGCCGGTCTCTGCCTGGATGCCCTCCAGCAGGGCGCGAATGCCATTGGGACCCTCATAGGCCACTGGCCGCAGCGGATTGGTGTGGAACACATGCTTTTCGTGTTCGGTGCCAATGCGCCATTCGCTCTCGGGTTTGCACCCGCGCGCCATAGCCTCAATCAGGTCGGCACGCGATTCGATCAGAGGGCTGTAGCTATCGGCGCCGGCCATGAAGTATCCTCGGTCTAGGAGGGGAAAATGATGGGCGGAACATAGCGCCGCGCAAGCCGAATGCAATCGCCTTTTATCGCCAATCGCCGATGATTGCTTGAATTACCGCCAAGGCGGCCACCGCTGCCGTGTCGGCGCGCAAGATGCGGGGACCCAGGCTAATCGGCACCACATAAGGCAAGCCGAGCAATTTTACCCGTTCCTCCTCGGAAAATCCACCTTCAGGCCCAATCAGCAGGCCTACCGGCTTACCTCTCAGCGCGCTCACCGCCTCGACCGGCGAGGCAGACGCCGCGCCTTCGTCAGCCACGATCAGCTGTCGCTCGACCGGCCAGCCATCGAGCAGGCGTTCCAGGGTAATTTCCGGCTCAACGCGGGGAACGCTGAGGACTTCGCATTGTTCGGCCGCCTCAATGGCATTGGCCACCAGCCGCTCATGCTTGAGACGGCTG
Source organism: Devosia sp. (assembly GCF_030689745.1). Classification (GTDB taxonomy): domain Bacteria; phylum Pseudomonadota; class Alphaproteobacteria; order Rhizobiales; family Devosiaceae; genus Devosia; species Devosia alba. Next base: position 8,156 of record NZ_JAUYGL010000067.1, on the reverse strand, counting down.
ACCTGGGTGCGACGGGTCAGTACCGGCTGAATGGTGCCCACGCCCATTTCGACCGCCTTCTGGATCACATAGTCGAGACGTTCGCTTTTCAGCGGTGCAAAACCATACCAGAGATCCGAAACCGGCGTCTGTTCGGCGATCTGCTCGATCAGTTCGAGCCCCACCGACTTCTTGGAATCGCTGGTCAGCGCGCAGCGCCAGGCACCATCCCGCCCATTGAACAGCACCACCTCATCGCCCACGCTCTTGCGCAGCACGGCCGCCAGATACAGCGACTGCTCCTTGCCCAGCGTCAGCTGGCCGCCAGCGGCCAGATCGGGTTCAACATAAAGGCGCGGCAGATTGGCATGATTGCGGGGCATGGGAGTTCCAGTTTTATGCACAATTCTTCCGCAGCCACCGGCCGGCACCTCCCCTTGATGAGGGAGGCTGGGAGGGGTGACGGAAGCCACGATATAGGGGCCAAACCGCCCCCGCCCTTGATCCGTCCCCGCCAGGAGGAGGTGTCGACTGAGACAATTGCGGTCACCATGAGGTCTACTCTAAATGTGGCGAACACAGTAGACCTCATCCTGAGCTTGTCGAAGGACGAGGTCGTGGCAGGCCGATCCTGCACGATTTCGTCGACTCTAAAGAAGGTCGTGGCACCATGTCCGAAAGCAATCAGCCCTCATCTGCCCCCGACACCGTCGCCGATGCCCAATCGGGCAATTGGGTTGATCTCTACTTCCCCGATTGGCTCAAGCCCTATGCGCGGCTGGCGCGCTGGGACAGGCCCATCGGCTTCTGGCTGCTGTTCTGGCCCTGCACCTGGGGCCTGGGATTGGCGGCAATCGCCACGCCGGAACGCGGCTTTGATTTTCCGGCGGCCATTCTGATGCTGATTGGCGCGGTGCTGATGCGCGGCGCCGGTTGCACCTTCAACGATATTGTTGATCGCGACATCGACATGCAGGTCGCCCGCACCCGCTCGCGGCCGATACCCTCGGGGGCCGTCACCAGCCGCGATGCGCTGGCTTTTCTTGTCGCCCAGGCCCTGCTGGCCTCGGTCGTGCTGTTCCAGTTCAATCGCTTCACCGTGCTGGCCGGGGTGGCCTCGCTGGTTCTGGTGGCGATCTATCCATTCATGAAGCGCATCACCTGGTGGCCCCAGCTATTCCTCGGCTTGGCCTTCTCCTATGGCGCGCTGGTCGGCTGGAGTTCACAGACCGCCGGCCTGGCCATGCCGGCGCTGCTCGCCTATTTCGGCACCATCCTCTGGGTCATCGGCTATGACACGATCTACGCGCTGCAGGATGTGGAGGACGACGCACTGATCGGCGTCAAATCCACTGCCCTGCTGTTTGGCAGCAAGGCGCGTCTGATCGTGTCGGGGTTCTATGCCGCTGCCTATGTGCTGTGGCTCGCTGCCGCCACCCTGGCCGGGGCCGGTATCGTCTTTGCCGTGTTCTCACTGGTAGCCGCCGGCCTGTTGGCCTGGCAGGTGCAGACCCTCGACGCCGAAGTCGAGGGCAATGCACTGGCCCGGTTCAAATCCAACCACTATGTCGGCATCGCGCTGGTGCTGGCCATGCTGGCCGACTGGGTGTGGTAGCCAGCGTTCGCCTCAGGCGCTGTTCTGGTTACAAAAGTGGTGCTCAATGTTAACATTGTGCTAATGCCAAAAGGGTTGACCGCACCACCGGTCAACCCTTTTTGACGTCACCTGGAGGTGTAGAAAAACTCAGGCGTCGAGCTGGCCGGGCTTGCGGCGGTTGAGAAAACGCGGGCGGCGACCAGCTTCGGCAACCAGCTTGCGGCGGCTCTGACTATTGCCGACCATGACGCCATCGACCTGCTGGCTATAGGGCATATAGGCGCCGTCGCCGGCCTTGATGAACAGCGGCAGGCGCAGCTTCTTGCCCCAGTTCTGCCATTCAGCGACGACACTGTGATTGCCCTCTTCTTCGAACACGCGGTAGTTCAGCGCGCTGTCGGAATGGACCAGCTCGATCGAACTGGTCAGCACGCCGTCTTCCGACAGCGCCGTTGCCACGGCAACACCGATGAACTCGGTGACCGGCACCTTGATCTTGATCGCCACGCCGCTCTGTTCAAGCATGCGGCGGATCGTGACCGTTTTAACCGGGTCCCGGGGGCCGTTGTCGTTGGCGGCAACAAACCGGCGCTCCGCTACTGCGGGCTTGCCGAATGCCAGGACGACCGACGATCCTTCCATCGCAAAACCATGAACCATTGTGAATTCGCCTTCCTGTCAACCTCGAGAGCTGATTTTTGGTGCTCTCTTTTGTAGGCTCAACATACCCGGCGAACTTACCTGGCTCCTTAATCGGTTGGGTTAAGTTTATCTTGTTTTTCGAGAGGGTTAGCAGGACGTTGCACCCAGTAGCACCCGGTTAACCCCGCCCGGTGTGGGGCTGTTAACGCTGCCACATTTGGCGCGCTGGCGATGGCGCGCCGAGCCCCCCTTGTCCAAACTCCGGGGCAAGCCTAAAAGGCCCGGAATATGCCCGTTCCGCCCACCTCCCACGCCGACGATCTTGAACTGCTCCGCACTGCCGCGGTGGCAGCGGGCATCATTGCCACTGGCTTCTTCAGGCGTGATGTAAAGAGCTGGAACAAGGAAAATGCCTCTCCGGTAAGCGAAGCCGACATCCTGGTGGATCGCTATCTGGCCGCGACGCTGCTGCAGGCGCGCCCGACCTATGGCTGGTTGAGCGAAGAAACCACGGACAATCCTTCACGATTGAATTGCGAGCGCGTGTTCGTGGTCGATCCGATCGACGGGACGCGTGGCTTCCTGCGCGGTGAGGATAGCTGGACGGTGTGTCTGGCGGTGGTGGAAAACGGGGTCGCTGTGGCCGGGGTCGTTTACGCCCCCATGCGCGACGAACTCTATGAGGCGGTCAGGGGAGGCGGCGCCCGGCTCAATGGCCAGCCCATCCGGCGCCGCCGCCGTCCCGGCTCGCCCCCGGTCATTCCCGCCGCTGGTGCTGTGCATCAACAATTGCAGGATGCCGGACTCAATTATACGCGTGGCCCCTATTATCCTTCCCTGGCCTATCGGCTGGTCCAGGTGGCCACCGGCACGCTCGATGCCGTGGTCAGCCGCCGCGGCAGTCAGGACTGGGATATCGCCGCCGCAACGGTCATTCTGGACGAGTGCGGCATCGATATTGCCGATGTCTGCTGTGGGTTCCCCCGCTTCAACAAACGCGATGTCCGCCACGGGGCGCTTGCGGCGCTGGGCGACATGAGCCTAAAACCCCTGCTCCATGCGGCGCTGATCACGGTCTATGGCTGCCCTGCCGATGAAGCGTCCGCCGTATCGCAAACTTCCACCGATGAACGGATCTGAACCGATGGCTGATAAGAACGTCCCCCAAGAACAATTGCTGCACCTGGTGATCGGCGGCGAACTGTCCAGTATCGAAGGCATAACCTTCGCCGATCTCGACAAGGTCGACATTGTGGGACTGTATCCGAACTATGCTGCGGCGCTCGTCGCCTGGAAGCAGAAGGCACAGATGACCGTCGATAGCGCCCAGACACGCTATTTCATTGTGCACCTGCACCGTCTGCTCGACCCGCAGTCCGACAAGAAGTAACGGAGCGGGGCCTCAGTCAGGTCTCGAGCACGTCCAGAATTGCCTGCATCGCGCCCGGGCCGCCAATCCGTTGGCGGCCGATATTGGCCTGCCGCCGCCGCTCCTCGTCGTCCCCCAGCAGGTTACGCAGTGCGGCGCCGATGGCCCCGGCATCTGCGGACACCACGGTGCGCGCATCACCAAACAGCTTCTGCTCATCGTTGAACCGCGAGCGGCGGTCGCGTTGGTTGACGAAGGTCACCGCCGGTCTGCCCAGCCCCAGCGCTTGGACGGTTGCCGTACCGGCCTGCGACAGCACCAGATCGGACGCCTCCAGCAGATTGCCCATCGCCCCACCCCGCGCCATCTGCACGGTCAGTTCGCCATCGGTCAACTCGCCCAGATCATCTGATTCCGCGCTCAGCATATGGCTGCGCCGCAACCCGGTCTTTTTGGCCAGATCGTCAATATTGATACCGCCGGCTACGGCCAGAAAGATATCGGGCCGCTCATCGATCGGCAGGGTGCGCAGGGCATCTATCTGCAGCTCAAAACTCTCGGCGGTCAACGCGCGGCTGCCTGGCAGCAGCGTCACACCCAGCCGTCGGCTGCGACGAGCCTGGGCGTCGTAATTGCCATGGGGAACCGTATCCATCATCACATTGCCGGCCGAGCGGGCATCAACGCCGACACTCTCCAGCGATTGCGCCAGGCTGTCGGCCCGACAGAACACCGTCCTGCAGGCGCGTTTGATGACAAATCGCTCGGCGGCCGAATACAGCCGCGCCGCGCCGGTCTTGTAGACGTCCAGATAGATCAGATCGCGATGTCCGGTGGCATAGGCCGCCAGCACACCGGTGACATCACCCACCACGATAACGCGCTCATATTTGCCGCGGATCCTGCGCAAGAAACGCAGGGCTGGTGGCACGGTCTTCAGCCCGCCATTGGCCAGGTCGCGTTGCAGTGAGCCTTTGACATTGCGCCAGCCTTCAGAGGCCAGCGTAGCGCGGGGCCCGACAATCGGACAGATCCCGGTAAAGGCATTGCCAGCGCCGATCATCGGATAGGCTTCAACTTCAATGGTTTTTGGCAGGCGCGCAATAATGGCCGCGGCAATCCAGTCTTCGCCGTGACCATTGGATATGAAGAGGAAACGACGGCGGCGGACAGACGCTTCCGGCACCATCAGGCGTCCAGGCCAAACCGGGCGAACGCCGTATGCGCCGCGGCTGCGTCGGCATAGGCTTCCTGACGATCGACGTTCCAGTAAAATAGTTCATCAAGAGGAATCGGCTTGCCGGTGATGGCGCAACGGGCAAAACTGCCCGGCTTGAGGACGACGTAATCGCCATCAAGATAACGGATCACCGCTTCGGTGGGCCCCAGGCCCTTGTCGAAAAGGTTCATCATGAAAGTCCTTAAACTAGGTATCGATATAGCGCCCAATGCTGCGGATCAAAAGAGGCTTTCCTGACTGCCATTATCCTGTTGGCCACGTGGCTTTTTCTTGATTACCGGACTACCAGCAATTGTTGCCGCGACTGCGCCGTCAGCAAATTCGATGGCCACCGCATCGCCGGGGCTGAGTCCGGCCCGTTCCTGGACCAGATTACCGTCGGCGTCCTTTATGACGGCGTAGCCGCGCGCCAGCACGTTTCTGTAGCTCAGCGACGCCAGCATCTTGTCGGCTTGGCTCAGCGCCTTGCGGCAGTCACTCAAGCGCACTGTCATGCCACTGCGCAGCCGCGACGACATTGGCGTCAACAGGCTGCGCGCGTGGCGCAATTCAGTCCGCAGTGCCACTGGCGAGATTTTGTGCCCGACACCCAGCCACTGGGCCTGCTTGCGTTCGAGCAGCCGCGCTATCGCCGTTCCCAGCAGCGCGGCGCGCGGATCAAAAGTGAGGCGGGTGCGATCCACGGTCTTGCGCAATCCCGTTTCCGCGCGCAACGACAAATTGCGCAACCGCTCGGTGCCCTCCTGGCGTTGGCCATGCAGCAGGCGCGGCGCAAATCGGGAATCAAGCCGCGAGAAATGCACGCGCGATGACTGCACCGAATGGCGCAAATTGCCCAGCAAATTGGCGGCGGCGTAGTCGAGCCGCTGGCGTTGCAGCGCCACCAGATCGCTCGCCCGTGGCAGGCCGGCCACGGCAGCACGCAAGCGGTCCCGTGCCGTCGCGGTAACCCGTCGCGTGGCTTGGCGCTGGCGGCCCCCCAGATCATCGACATAGCCGATCAGTTCGGTTCGCACGGGCACGGCGGCTTCGGCGGCGGCCGTCGGTGTGGGCGCGCGCATGTCGGCGGCGTAGTCGATCAAGGTGGTGTCGGTCTCATGCCCGACCGCTGAAATAATCGGAATGCCGCTGGCGGCGACGGCCCGCACCACAGCTTCTTCGTTGAAGCCCCACAGGTCTTCGATTGAACCGCCACCCCGCGCCACAATCAGCAGATCGGGTCGCGGCATGGCCCCGCCGGGCAGCATGGCATTAAAGCCCTCAATGGCGGCGGCGACTTCGGTCGCGCAAGTCTCGCCCTGTACGCGTACGGGCCACACCATGACGTGGCTGGGAAAACGATCGGCCAGGCGGTGCAGGATATCGCGGATCACCGCGCCCGTGGGTGAGGTGATGACGCCAATCACTCGTGGCAGATAGGGCAGGGGTCTTTTGCGTTCACGCGCAAACAGCCCTTCAGCCTGCAGCTTGCGCTTGCGCTCTTCGAGCAGTGCCATCAGCGCGCCGGCCCCGGCTGGTTCGATATTGTCGATAACGATCTGATATTTGGACGAGCGTGGGAAGGTGGTCAGGCGCCCGGTGGCGATGACTTCGAGCCCTTCCTGGGGTTTGAAGGTCAGCTTGCTGTAATTGCCCTTCCACACGACCGCGTCGATAGCCGCGTTTTCATCCTTCAGGGTGAAATAGGCGTGGCCCGACGAGTGCTGGCCGCGAAAGCCGGAAATTTCGCCGCGCACCCGCACATGGCCAAATTCGTCCTCGACGGTGCGTTTGACCGCCTGAGCGATTTCGCTGACGCTGAATTCGGCGGCATTGGTAAGAGGATCGGCCATATCGACTTGGTGCGACATCGGCCCGGGCAGGTCAAGACCCGAGCCGGCTTACTCCGCAGCTTCTGCGTCGGGCAGGGCGGTTTCGAGATTGCCCATCGATTGCACGATATGGCTGGCCAGCGCGTCATAGATGCCGCCATAGGCGTGGCTGGCTCGCATCAGGGCGATCTGCGCATCGCCCAGCCGCGGCAGGCCGACATCGTCATTGATCACCCGCATGCCCGGCTGCAGTGCGCTTTCGGGTAGAAAGCCGATAGCCAGATCCGACAGCACCGCGCTCGAAATCGCCGTGGCGTTCGAGGACGTATAGGCAATGCGATAGTCCTTGCCGGTGCGATCGAGGGCTTCGAGCGCGTCCTTGCGCCAGATGCAGCATGACGGACCGCAGGCAATGGCTATCGGCTCGCTGGCGAGAGCCCGTCCGCCATGCGACGTCACCCAGTGCATCTTCTCGGTGCGGAACAGCTCCCCGTAATTCTGTTCGGTGCCCTGGGTGAAAACGATCAGGTCATAGCGCCCGACCCGCATACCGTTCAGCAGCTCTTCCGAGGCCATGCAGGCGACATCCACGGCGATCTTGGGATGGGTGCGCTGAAAGCTCGACAGAATGACGGGCAGCAGCCGCACCGCATAGTCGTCCGGCACGCCGAAGCGGATCGACCCCGCCAATACGCCATCGGAGAAGTGGTCCATGATCTCGGCATTGGTGCGCAGCATCTTGCGTGCGCGGGCATAGAGCGCCTCGCCATGCACGGTCAGCGTCACGCTGCGGCCGTCGCGAGCCAACAAAGACTGCCCCAGCCGCTCTTCGAGCCGCTTGATCTGCATGGAGACGGCCGACTGGGTCTTGTTGACCCGCCGCGCCGCCTCGGTGAAGCTGCCGCAATCGGCAATGGCACAGAAGCTTTGCAGCTGGTCCAGATCAAGCGGTGCGGCCATAGCCCCTCACATCACTCAAATTGATGAATTAGATAAAATCTATTTGTTAGACGAATGAATGTCCAGAGGCGTATTCATTGATCACAGGCACCAGACTACACGGCGCCCGCACCGCCGGCCCCGCGCTCGGCACACCACATTGTCTGGAGACATATCATGGCTATCTCGCTGTTCAGCGAGCGGTCACTTGCGGCCGCCTCGCACCGTCCATTTGCCGCGTTTACGCGCTGGGTCGCCCAGGCGAAAGCGGCGCGCGCCCGTCGCAATGCCCTGACAACCATGCTTGAACTCGATCAGGCCCGTCTCGCCGATCTGGGCATTACGCGCGCCGATATTCAGGCCGCGATCAAGGCGCCGCGCTATGCCGGCACCGAGCATGTGCTCAATGCCGCCCGGGCCCGCAACGCCCGTCTTTAGGCCAGCCTGAACAAGTTTTCGCGGAGCGGAGCGCTCGGTGACACCGGTTGGTACGGATCGTCGTTGCGAGCTCGTGCCATCTCCTGGGTCGGTTTTGCCGCCGATCCAGTTTCCTGATGACTTGCCGGACCGTGCCTCGCA
>NZ_JAUYGL010000066.1 GCF_030689745.1 Devosia sp. | reverse complement strand
GAGCCGGTAGCCAGTATCGCGCTGGGGCCCGATTGGGGCGTTGATGTCAGCAAGATCATACCGCTGAACGACGTGCCCGAGTGGCAGTTGGCGGTCGTGCTGGAACTGGGTAGCAATTCGGCCCGTATCGGCTTGCGGCCGGACGGGGCGAGCGGCGGCGGACTATCTGAGGAGCGCCTCGAAGGCACGCTGGATGGACCGGATATAAAGTGGGTTTCCAAACCAGTGCAGGATTTTCTTAAAGTGGGCGATGTGGTGTACGTGTCGCCCGTTGCCGACAGGACTGGGTTTTATACGCTGGAACAGGTGCCCGAGATCGAGGGCGCTCTGGTGGCGATGGACCCGCGTACTGGCCGTGTGCTGGCCATGGTCGGCGGCTTCTCTTATGCGCAGAGTGAATTCAACCGGGCGACACAAGCGCTGCGCCAGCCCGGCTCGTCATTCAAGCCCATCGTCTATGCAGCGGCGCTGGACAATGGCTACACGCCCGCTTCGGTGGTGCTGGATGCGCCGGTGGAAATCCGCAATTACGATGGTTCGATCTGGCGGCCGGAAAACTACGCGCAGGAGTTTTATGGACCGCAGACACTGCGGCGCGGCATTGAGCGCAGTCGAAACGTCATGACCGTTCGGCTGGCCCGCGATATCGGCATGCCGCTGGTTGCCGAATATGCGCGGCTGTTCGGTGTCTATGACACCATGCAGCCGGTGTTGGCGATGGCCCTGGGGGCCGGCGAAACCACGGATATGCGGATGACTGCGGCCTATGCCACCATTGCCAATGGCGGCCGCAAGATCGTGCCAACCCTCATCGACCGGGTGCAGGACCGCTACGGCGCCACTGTGTACAAGCATGACCAGCGACTGTGTCAGGAGTGTCAGGCAGAAGACTGGCATGGGCAGGGTGAGCCGGTGATCGTGGACAATCGCGAGCAGGTGCTCGATCCGATGACGGCGTATCAGATCACCTCAATGCTCGAAGGCGTGGTGCAGCGCGGGACCGGCACCGCAGCCAAGGCATTGAACCGTCCCGTGGCCGGCAAGACCGGCACCACCAATGATTACAAGGACGCCTGGTTTGTCGGCTTTACGCCTGAATTGGCGGTGGGCGTTTATGTTGGTTATGACCAGCCGCGCTCAATGGGGCGCTCGGTGACGGGTGGAACCTTTGCGGTGCCGATTTTTACCGAGTTCATGGCCAAGGCGCTGGCGGGCAAGCCCGCAACGCAGTTCAACATGCCCCCAGGGATGAGCACGGCCTGGATCAACCCGAATTCGGGGGTAAAGGCATTTGACGGCGAGGGCGGCATCGCAGAAGCCTTCAAACCCGGCACGGGCCCCAATCTGATGACGTCGGTGATCGGGCTCGACGTCAACACGTTGGACGCCATTCAGCGCCAGCAGCAGATGCAGCAGCAATATAGCGGCGGGATCACCCAGCCCGGCGGCAACGGCCAGTACCTGGATCCCAATCTCGGGCGCGGCGGCTTGTTCTAGGTGACCGATTTCGTCGTCTTTCCCAATCCGGTGTTGCAGCACGCGGCGCAACCGCGACCGGTGGATGCTGCCATGCTGGCGGTCGGCGAAGCGTTGCGGGCGGCGGCAGCCGGGGTTGAGGCCTATGGGCTGGCGGCAGCCCATATCGGCCGGGTTGAGCCGCTGGTGGTGATCAGCCTGGCCGGGCCGGGTGAGGCGCGTGATTATCGCTTGCTGTTCAACCCGACGGTGCAGACCAAGTCCGAAGAATCGGCGTTTGGCCCCGAGGGATCGGTGTCGATGCCCGGTATTGAGGTGCCGATCGAGCGAGCAATAAGGGTCGAGATTGGCTTCGACACGGCGGCGGGCGCGCGGGAGGCACTGCTGCTGGAGGGCTTTGCCGCGCGCGTGGCCCAACATGAAATCGATCAAGTGAACGGCGTGTTTTTTCTCAATCGGCTGTCTCGTCTGAAACGCGATACGGCAATCCGAAAATTCTCCAAGAGCCAACGCTAGGTTGCTCGGAGGCGGCGCGTCAGCTAAACGGAGCGCCGCGAATAAAGGAATTGCACCATGCGTACGGAAATTGAAAAGACCGTCGCCGAAATCGAGCAGGTTTTGACCTTGCTGAGGAGGCATCTTTGACTGGGATACTGCAGAACTCCGCCTCGACGCGCTGACCGCGCAGACTGAATCCCCCGAATTCTGGAATGATCCGGAAAAGGCCCGTACCACCATGCGCGAGCGCGATGAGCTCGACGTGGCGGTCAAATCCGTGCGCGAACTGGAAGCGGGCATCCGCGACAATGTTGAATTGATCGCCCTGGGTGAGGCCGAGGCCGATAGCGCCGTGGTCAAGGAAGCCGAAGACGCACTGCTTGAGCTCAAGCAGTTGGCGCGGCGTCGCCAGATCGAAACGCTGCTGTCGGGCGAAGTCGACGCCAATGACTGCTATGTCGAAATCCACTCGGGCGCCGGAGGCACCGAAAGCCAGGACTGGGCCAACATGCTGCTGCGCATGTATACCCGTTGGGCGGAACGGCGGAAGATGAAGGTCGAAATCATCGAAATGCACGATGGTGAAGAGGCCGGCATCAAGTCGGCAACCATCGTCATCAAGGGCCACAATGCCTATGGCTGGATGAAGACCGAGAGCGGCGTGCACCGGTTGGTGCGCATCAGCCCCTATGATTCGGCGGCGCGGCGACACACCAGCTTTTCGAGCGTCTGGGTCTATCCGGTGGTCGATGATACCATTGATATCGACATTCGCGAAGCCGATCTGAAGGTGGACACCTATCGCGCCTCAGGTGCGGGTGGACAGCACGTCAATACCACCGACTCGGCGATCCGCATCACGCATATCCCGTCCGGGATCATCGTGGCCTGTCAGCAGGAGCGTAGCCAGCACAAGAACCGGGCTACCGCGATGGCGATGCTGAAGTCGCGCCTATACGAGGCCGAGTTGCAGAAGCGCGAAGAAGAAGCGAATGCGCAATCGGCCAGCAAGACCGACATCGGCTGGGGTCACCAGATCCGCAGCTATGTGCTGCAGCCCTATCAGATGGTCAAGGATCTGCGCACCAGCGTCGAAAGTAGCCAGCCTTCGCTGGTCCTTGACGGCGATCTGGACGCGTTCATGGAAGCGGCCCTGGCGCAGCGTGTCGGCGTGGCGACCGATGTGGAGAGCCAATAGCGGGCTAGATCAGCGCCTGCAGGCGCCGTCCGGCATCAAGGAAGGCCTTGGGGTTGATCGCATTGTCGCCCTTGCGCACTTCAAAATGCAGATGGGGGCCAGTAGAGCGCCCTGTCGATCCGACCTTGGCGATGGGGGTGCCGGTGTTGACGCGCTGACCCTGCTCGCTGAGGAAACCGGAGAGGTGGGCATAGCGGGTGACGAGGCCGTCATCATGGGTGACTTCGACCATTTTGCCATAGCCTGAGCTGGTGCCGACGAAGGTGACAATGCCTCTGCCGGCGCTGAAGACACTGGTGCCCGACGCAGCGGCAAAATCGAGCCCCGAGTGGAAGGCGCGGCCGCCAGTGAAGGGATCGGTTCGATTGCCAAACCCGGAACTGCGGCGGAAATCGCCCGCAATGGGCATGTGCACCGGTGCGCCTTCAATGCTGTCGCGCGCCGCCTTGTAGCGCAGCAGGGCTTCCATGACCGCATTGGCATCGTCAACCATGAGCGAGCTGTCGCTATCGCCAATCGGGGCCAGCAACGGTCCACCCATACCGCTTTCGGCGGTCGGCAGATCCACCACAATGCCCAGACCGCTCAGTTCGGCAACGATGCTGTCGGTGCGGGCGACGGCAGTCTCGGCGATCGAGGTCATGGCAAACTGGGTTTCGTCCATCATTTGGGAGACGGCGGCGGCAGTCGCATCAATATCGGGATTGCCGCTGGCCGTGGGGGCAACAGCATAGGCCAGCGGGACGCTGGTGTCGGCCGGCTCCGACAGTGCTGCGGCCTCGATGCCGAGTTCACCGGCTTTGTCCACCAGCACGCGGACCAGTTGATGCTGCTCCAGCAACACGTCCTGTTGCTGGGCCAGTTCCTGCAGCTGCAAATTGATATCACCGGTCTGGGCATAGCTGCGCGAGTGCAGGCGATCGACTTCGACGCGCAACTGGGTGATGCGGTCTTCATAGGCCTGCACGACCTGCTCGGTCTGGTGATTGAGCAGGCGGGCAATGTCGGGGGAGAGTAGAAAGGCGGTGCCCAGCAGGCCGTTGCCACCCAGCAACAGCGTGAACATGGCATAGAACAGGGCCGGATGGATGCCGTGCCGTGCTGGCCTGGTTGCTGGGTTGCGACTCCTGTCGGTCCGCCCGAAACTGGCTAGTTTGTGCACGCTGCCGCTTCCCCTGTCGCGCCTTAATTATGGTGAGCGGAGTATGACGTCGGGTGGTTAATAAAGCTTATGTCAGCGGCACTTGGCGCAAATGGGCCTGTAGTGCCTGCAGCACGGATTGGGCGTGACCGCGAATGCGCGTGGCCCGGACGATGGCGACGATGGTGCCGTCGGCGGCGATGATGAAGCTGGTACGGACCAGTCCCATGAACTCACGGCCGTAGAGTTTTTTGGGCTGCCACAGCCCGAAGGCGGTAATGGCGCGGTGCTCGGGATCGGCCGCGAGCGGCACCGCGAGATCGTATTTTGCACGGAATTTCAGGTGCTTGGCGATGTTGTCGGGCGAGATGCCAACCAGGCGGGCACCAAGCGCAGCAAATTGGGCGGCACGTTCGGAGAATTCCTGGTTCTCGTCAGTGCAGCCAGCAGTGCCGTCGGCCGGGTAGAAATACAGCACCACGGGATGACCCCGTTGGGCGGCCAGGTGGAAGAGGGTGCCATCGTCGAGGGGCAGGGTGAAGTCGGGCGCAATGTCGCCCGGTTGCAGCTCGGTCATGGATAGGTTCCTTCCAGGCGCAGGGCGCAAAAATATGGTGTCGGTGCCGTATTCCAGCCGGTATCATGACGCAAGAGAGCGCAGTTGCGCTGATTCCTTTGGGCGCCAGAAGATTTCGGCCGAGCCTCGTTCTGGAAGCAAGTGAGCGCGTCAACCTTACCACCCGACACTCCCGCCCCCACTGCTGCTGGACGCAAGCGGCATCCGGCCCGACATGGGGCCAAGATCGCAGTCTGGATATTGGGCATTCCGGCCCTGCTGGTTCTACTGCTCTATGTGGTCCTGCTGAAGACGCCAATACGCCTGCCCCTGGGTAGTGAGGCGGCCCAGGCGGTCGCCAGCTCGATATTGCCGCCAACCAGCGAACTGACCCTGGGGCCTATGGCCCTGACACTGGAGAATGGCGTGTGGCCGGTTATCCAGTTTTCGCCGGTGCTGCTGACCGACAGCAAGACAGGCGCCAAGATAGAAATGGAATCGCTTGAGGTCGGATTTTCGCCGGTGCGGGCAGTGTTTGGGCAGCCGGGCACGACCATCACCATCGTGAAGCCGCACCTCCAGGTCGTGCAGGATCTGTTCGGGCCCCGCCTGACCAGTTTTGAGCTGGTGGAAGACCCTTCGGGCGGAGCACCAACGGTGCGGGTGCAGGAGGGCGATGATGCCTTCCCGGCGGTCGATATCGGCGCGAGCGGCATTGATCTGGGCCAGACAGCCGACCCGATGATCATGCGTTCGGACAATGACTGGCTGATCGCCAATCTGGAAAGCAGTGAGCAAGCCATTGCTGACCTGGTGGAGCAGGCGGCACAGGGGCGGTTTTCGCGGCTGCGGGTGCGCGACGGGATCGTGGGGATGAGCGATTCCGTTTACGGGCTGTTTCGCCGGTTTGAGGATATCAATCTCGAGATCAGTCCCTCCGCCGACCTGCGCGATACCCATGCGACATTCACCGCGACGCTGGGCGGGCGGACCATGTCGGGTGGTCTGTCGCGCACCCTGGGTGAGGCCGGCAATGTTCATCTTGGAGCTGACATCGCCAATATCGACTTTGCCGCTTTCCTGCCGTTCATCGATGATGCCAGCGCCCCGGTGGCGCTGCGCGGAGGAGGGGCCCTGTCGATCGATGTGAATTTTGCTGCGGTACGGGGCAAACTGGTCGATGGGGCGTTCAAGGTTGATCTGACCGGGCTCGATCTGCGGCTCAAGGATGCCTATTTTCCGATTGCCAGCTCGATTGTGGATATCAATTGGACCCCTGGCACCGGTCAGTTTTCGCTCAAGGAGACGGCCCTGCAAATCGGCAAGAGTTCGGCGCGGGTGGCGGGCGTTTTCGCCATGGGACTGGATCCCGATTATGGGCCAACCATGGGCATGGTGCTCGATGCCAGCAATGTTGTCATCCATCCCAGTGATATGGCGGCGCCTGAGGTGCCATTCGACAGCGTCGCGTTCTCCGGCTGGTCGGCGCCGCTTTATGGCGCGCTGGGAATTGATAGGCTGATTGCGCGCAAGGGCAGTGCGACGGTGGAAACAGCAGGTCGTATCGACATGCTGCAAGCCGGGCTTGGCATTGACCTGACCCTGGCGGGAGCGGGCGTCAGTGCCGATGATATGAAACGGCTCTGGCCCTATCTGATGGCGTCGGAAAGCCGCGACTGGTTCGTTGCCAATGTGACTGAGGGCACAGTCAGGCAGGCACGTATGGCGTTCAAATTTCCGGTCGGGTCGATCGGCGTGGATGGCGAGGACAAACCGATCCCCGAGGACGCCATCCAGATCGATCTGGTGGGCACAGGGGTGACCGTCAAACCGACCGCAACCATGGCGTCTATCGCCATTGGTGGGGACACCCGGCTGCAAATTGACGATTCTGACGTGACCATATCGGCAGGTGGCGGACGCCTGGCGACGGCGGCTGGCCCCATCGTGGTCGCAAATCCCGCGGTGGTAATCGACAATTCCAATCTGAGCGATCGGATTGTTGAGATTTCCGGCGATATCAGCGGGCCCATTCCTGCCCTGCTCGACCTGGTCAAGACTCAGCAACCGAGCCTGTTGGCCAATGCCGAACTGCCCATTGATGTCACGGCGTTGACCGGGGTGGTCGATGCCGGTTTGGTCGCAACTATTCATCTGCCCGATGAAGCATCGGAACGGGCGATGCAGTTTGACTATGTGCTGAACGGTACAGTGGCCGATTTTGCCAGCAGCAAGCCGATCGAGAACCACCGTATCGCGAGCGGACAGCTCGCTTTCACTGCCTCCCAGGATAGTTATCAGCTGGGGGGTACCGCCGAGATAGACGGCGTTGCGGCGCGCGTCGAGGTCAGCGGCAGCCCCACCAGCAAACCGGATTTCAGGCTGGCATCGACCATGAGCGTAGCCGAACTGGCCAAGCTGGGGTTTGACGCGTCGAGCTTTCTGTCGGGCAGTGTGCGGTTTGTGGCCCGGCCCGAGGCGGATGGAACGCTGCAAATGGCGGTGGACCTGCAGGATGCGGCGCTCGACATCACGGATTTGGGGATCAGCAAGGCGGCGGGGACAAGCGGCGCGGTCAGTGTAACCATTCGTCCGGAGGGCGAGTTGACGCATTTGAGCGGGGTTGATCTGTCGTTTGGCTCGGTACGGGCGCAAGGCGATATCGAATATCACGCCACCGACGGGGTGGTTTCGGCCAGGTTCAGCCAGCTGGCGCTCAGTGACGGCGACAGCGCGCAACTGGATCTGCAGCCCATTGATGGCGGTTATTCCGTGCGAATCCGGGGGACGCAGCTCGATCTCAAGCCAATGTTGCAGCGCGCGTTCGGCCTTAATGGGGGCACTGGCGGGGTGCAGTCGAGCGACGCGAGCCGGACCATTGCGCTTGATGTCAAACTGGATCGGGCGCTGGGTTTTTATGCGACATCGGCATTCAACCTGGATCTGTCGATGCGCTTGCGCGGGGATGACGTCCGGCAGGCCAGCCTGACCGGGCAGTTCAATGACGAAAACCGGTTATCGGTCACAACCAATCCGGCGCCAAACGGGCGTACCATGTCGGTGGCATTCAACGATGCGGGCACGGTGCTGCGGTTTCTGGGGGTTTACTCGCAACTGGCGGGCGGAGCAGGCAATCTGGTGCTGACCACCGATCGAGATCAGGATGTCGAAACCGGCCAATTGGTGATGCGGGATTTTGCCATTGTCGATGAGGCCAATGTTGCCCAGGTGCTGGGTAATCACTCGGATTCGCGGGACGTGATTTCCCAGCAGAACCGTCTGGATTTCAAGGTCGCCGAAGTGGATTTCCTGCGACGTTCGGACCGGGTCGAGGTGACCAATGCTCTGGTGGCTGGCGATAGTGTGGGCGGCACGCTGCGGGGGTTCATCTACACCAAGCAGCGTCAGTATGATCTGACCGGGACATATGTACCGTTGTTCGGGCTCAACAGCGTGTTTCAGAAGATCCCGCTGCTGGGACCGCTGCTGGGCGGGCGTGATGGCGAGGGGCTGGTGGGTGTGACCTTTGCAGTGCAGGGCCCACTGGACAAGCCGCAGTTCAAGATCAACCCGCTCTCGGCCCTGGTGCCGGGGGTCTTCCGCGAACTGTTCGAGTTCCGCGCCAAGGAATTGCCGCAGGCGCAATAAAAGGCGCCGATCGAATGGCGCCTTTTGTCGCTTTCTTGTGCCGACCTGTCAGACCGGCTTGAGCAGCGCGTGTCGCTTCTTGCCGACCGAGAGCTTGATGACACCCTCGTCGAGCAGTGCATTGTCGCCAATGGTCAGCTTGTCGTCGTCAATCACTGCATCGTTGACGCGCACCGCGCCCGACTGGATGTGGCGACGGGCCTCGCCGTTGGACGCGGCCAGGCCAGCCGTCACCAGCGCCGCCAGAATGCCGATGCCACCGGCGAGTTCGGCATGAGTGACGGTGGCAGTGGGCAGCGACAGATCGATAGCGCCGGTTTCGAAGGTTGCCATGGCGGTGTGGGCCGCTTCGGTAGCGGCGTCACGACCGTGCACGATGGCCGTGACCTCGGTGGCCAGCACTTTTTTGGCCTCGTTGATCTCGGTGCCTCCCAGGGCTTCCAGCCGCGCGATCTCGCTCAGCGGCAGGCGGGTGAAGATCTTGAGGAACTTGCCGACATCGGCGTCTTCGGTGTTGCGGAAATACTGCCAGAAATCATAGGGGCTGAAGAGTTCGCCATTGAGCCAGACGGCGCCCGAGGCGGACTTGCCCATTTTTTCGCCCGACGATTTGGTCAGTAGCGGCGTGGTCAGCGCATAGAGCTGGCCGCCGCCCATGCGGTGGCTGAGGTCGACGCCGCTGATGATATTGCCCCACTGGTCCGAGCCGCCCATCTGCAGCACGGTGCCGTAGCGGCGGTTGAGCTCGACGAAGTCGTAGCCCTGCATGATCATGTAATTGAATTCGAGGAAGCTCAGCGACTGCTCGCGGTCCAGGCGCAGCTTGACCGAGTCGAAGCTGAGCATGCGGTTGACCGAAAAATGCCGGCCGACATCGCGCAGGAACTCGACATAGTTCAGCTTGAGCAGCCAATCGGCATTGTTGACCATGATGGCGGGGTTGGAGCCCTCATAGTTGAGGATATTGCCGTAGACTTTTTTGATGCTCTCGATATTGCTGGCGATCTGCTCGACAGTGAGCAATTGCCGCTGATCGTCGCGGAAGGACGGGTCGCCAACCATGGAGGTGCCGCCGCCCATCAGGCTGATCGCCTTGTGGCCGGTTTCCTGCATCCAGTAGAGCATGGTCACGGTGATCAGATTGCCGATATGGATCGAGGTGGCCGTGGCATCGTAGCCGACGTAGCCGGTGATCGGGCCCTTGAGCGCCAGCGCATCGAGCCCCTCGGGGTCGGAAATCTGGTGGATGAAGCCGCGCTCGTCGAGCACGCGCAGGAAGTCGGACTTGAATTTGGTCATGGGACATTCACTGAGCTGAGTGAGACCGCATGGTTCGACAGGCTCACCATGAGGTCGGTGCATTTGGAACCTCGTCCTTCGACATGCTCAGGATGAGGTTCCGCCAATGGATCGTGGTGGTTGCGCTTGGGTTCAGCGCCCGCCGCCGTCGGCGATCTCCTGACGGCGACGGTCGAGAGCCTCGGCGCATGCCGCGGTCAGCTCGTCGATCTTGCCCTCGAAGAAGTGGTTGGCGCCCTCGACGATCTGCTGCTCGATGGTAATGCCCTTCTGCGTCTTGAGCTTGTCGACCAGCTTCTGCACCGAAGCGGGCGGCGCCACGCGGTCCTTGTCGCCATGGATGATCAGACCGGAAGACGGGCAGGGCGCCAGGAAGGAGAAGTCATAAAGGTTCTCTGGAGGCGCCACCGAGATGAAACCTTCTACCTCGGGGCGGCGCATCAGCAATTGCATGCCGATCCAGGCACCAAACGAGAAACCGGCAATCCAGCAGCCGCGCGATTCACGGTTGATGGTCTGCAACCAGTCGAGGGCGGAAGCGGCGTCCGAGAGTTCCCCGACCCCGTGATCGAACATGCCCTGGCTACGGCCAACGCCGCGCGAATTGAAGCGCAGTACGGCAAATCCGCGTTCAACGAACATGTAGAACAGGTTGTAGATGATCTGGTTGTTCATCGTGCCACCAAACTGGGGGTGGGGATGGAGCAGGATGGCGATGGGAGCATTGGGCTCCTTGCCGGGCTGATAGCGGCCTTCCAGACGACCCTCAGGTCCGTTGAAAATCACTTCTGGCATGGTCTTACTTCTTCCGGCCGTTGTGGCTCTGTTCGTGTGCGTCTGCGGTATTGTGATGGAGGCTGGCGCTTGACTAAGCCCGTGCGGCTCCCTAAAACATGGGTCGAAATATCCAGTTTAGAATCGTTCGAAACTCGTGTTTTAGGCCAAGTGCGGCCTGCAAGAATGCCCCTTGTAATGAAGTTGGGTGACAGATTTCAAGAAGTGTTTGAAGGCAAGGGCGTTATGCCGCCTCTGCACAGGCATGGATGGTATGACCGGCGCGCATGCGCCAAATGGGAATCCGATGACCAGACCGGCGATCTATCTTGATCATAATGCCGCGTCCCCGCTTCTGCCAGAAGCGCGGTCGGCGCTGGTGGCTGCGCTTGATCTCGTGGGCAATCCATCCTCGGTCCATGGACATGGCCGCGCCCTGCGCCATTTGATTGACAGTGCCCGGGTGCACATTGCCCGTCTGGCAGGCGCCGAGCGTAAGCAGGTGGTGTTCACCGGCTCGGCAACCGAGGCGATCACTCAAGCCATTGTAGGCGGCTCCAAGAGCTTTGCGGCCGATGCCGTTGTCATCAGCTCCGGCGAGCATGCCGCTGTCGGCAAGGCGGCCGAAGCGAGTGGGTTGCCGATTATTACTATCGGCCTGCTGGCCGATGGCAGCATTGATCTGGATCAATTGGCGCAGGTGATCGGTGAGGCGCAGGGCAATCTGCTGGTAGCGCTGCACTGGGTGAACAATGAGACCGGTGTGGTCCAGCCCATGGCGCAGATCAATGCGCTGGTCGGGCCAACCCGGCACACCTTGTTCGTCGATGCCGTGCAGGCGCTGGGCAAAATTCCCCTCGATTTTGCGGCCTCGGCACCCGATATGGTGGCGGTGAGTGGCCACAAGATTGGTGCGCCCGCTGGCGTTGGCGCGCTGCTGGTCAAGGCTCATGCCGATGTGGTCCGGCTTATTCCCGGTGGCGGGCAGGAGCAGGGGCGGCGCGGCGGCACGGAAGCAGCGGCCTTGATCGCGGCCTTCGGAGCGGCAGCGGCAGCATTTGCCGAGCGCTATGAAGCGGCCGGTGTGGCAGCGCTGACAGCGCGGCTGGAAGCGGCATTGCCGGCCGAGGCAGTGGTGTTTGGCGGCGAGCGAATGGGCAATGTGACCAATTTTGCTGTGCCGGGCGTCAAGAACAGTACCGCGATGATGGGGTTGGACCTGTTGGGTCTGTCGGTGTCGTCGGGGTCGGCCTGCTCATCAGGCAAGGTCGGGCCAAGCCATGTGCTGGCGGCGATGGGCGTGCCGGGCGCTCTGGCTGACTGCGCGCTGCGCGTCAGCCTGGGCTGGAATTCCACCGCAGCGGACGTTGATGCGTTCACTGCCGGTTACCAATCGATCCTGGAGCGCCAGCGCGCGCGGCAGGGTCAGGCGGCCTAGGCCGTATCAGTTTTAGACGGTTCGCGGCGACCTTGAATCGCCGAGGAGCAATAGGAGAAGCCGACATGGCGGATTACGACCATATCCCCACGCTCAAGGAAAACATTGACCGCGCCACCGTGGATTCGGTGCTGTCGCTGGACGTGGACAAGTACAAATACGGCTTCGAAAGCGCTATCGAATCCGACATGGCGCCCAAGGGGCTGAGCGAAGACACGGTCCGCTTCATTTCCGCCAAGAAGCAGGAGCCCGAGTGGATGCTCGAATGGCGTCTGGATGCCTATCGGCGTTTCCTGACCCTGACCGAGCCAAACTGGGCGAAGGTGCACTATCCGCAGATCGATCTGCAGGACATGTATTACTACGCCGCGCCGAAATCGACGCCGGCGCCGACCAGTCTGGATGAAGTCGATCCGGCACTGCTTGAAATGTATGAGAAGCTCGGTATTCCGCTGCGTGAGCGCGAAATCCTCGCCGGTGTCGAGCGGCCCAATGTGGCGGTCGACGCGGTGATGGACTCCGTCTCGGTGGTGACCACCTTCCGCGAAGAGCTGAGCAAGGTGGGCATCATCTTCTGCTCGATGTCGGAAGCCATTCGCGAATATCCCGAGCTGGTACGGAAGTATCTGGCCACCGTGGTGCCGGTTACCGACAATTACTACGCGACCCTGAACAGCGCCGTCTTCACCGACGGCTCGTTTGTCTACATCCCCAAGGGCGTGCGCTGCCCGATGGAGCTGAGCACGTATTTCCGCATCAACGAGAAGAAGACCGGTCAGTTCGAGCGCACGCTGATCATTGCCGAGGCCGACAGCTATGTCAGCTATCTCGAGGGCTGCACGGCGCCGTCGCGCGCCGAGAGCCAGTTGCACGCCGCAGTGGTGGAACTGGTGGCGATGGACAATGCCGAGATCAAGTATTCCACGGTGCAAAACTGGTACCCGGGCGACAAGGACGGCAACGGCGGCATCTACAACTTCGTCACCAAGCGTGGCGATTGCCGGGGCGCCAACTCGAAGATTTCCTGGACCCAGGTGGAAACCGGCGCGGCGATCACCTGGAAGTACCCCAGCTGCATTCTGCGCGGCGACGGTTCGCGCGGCGAATTCTACTCGATCGCCATTTCCAATGGCTATCAGCAGGTCGATAGCGGCACCAAGATGATCCATCTGGGCAAGAACACCTCCAGCCGCATCATTTCCAAGGGCATTGCCGCCGGCTTTTCGGACAATACCTATCGCGGTCAGGTCTCTGCCCATGCCAGGGCCAAGAATGCGCGCAACTTCACGCAGTGCGACAGCCTGCTCATTGGCGATAAATGCGGGGCCCATACGGTGCCTTACATTGAAAGCCGCAATGGCTCGGCAGTGTTCGAGCATGAGGCGACGACGTCCAAGATTTCGGACGATCAGATGTTCTACTGCCAGCAGCGCGGCCTCAATGAAGAAGAGGCGGTGGCGCTGATCGTCAACGGTTTCGTGCGCGACGTGCTGCAGCATCTGCCGATGGAGTTCATGGTCGAAACCCAGAAGCTGATCGCCATCAGTCTCGAAGGCAGTGTGGGCTAGCCAAACCACCTGAGACCCGCGGTGAGCCCCTCTGGCCTCGAGGTCGGGGACACCGACCTGCCACGGCCTCGTCCTTGCACATGCTCGAGATGAGACCTTTTGAACAACCATCTGGTCGGCGCCTGGAAGGCGACACCGAACCCAAATTGGAGATGAAGCTATGACCACCCCAATCCTTGAAATCCGCAATCTGCACGCGCGTATCGAAGACCGCGAAATCCTCAAGGGCGTGAACCTGATCATTCCGCCCGGTGAAGTGCACGCCGTGATGGGCCGCAACGGATCGGGCAAGTCGACGTTGAGCTATGTCCTGGCCGGCAAGGCTGACTATGAGATCACCGAGGGCGAAGTGCTGCTCGATGGCGAAAACCTGCTGGAGATGGACCCGGCCGAGCGCGCGGCAGCGGGCCTTTTCCTGGCCTTCCAGTACCCGATCGAAATTCCAGGCGTGGCCACCATGACCTTCCTCAAGGCGGCGATCAACGCCCAGCGCAAGGCGCGCGGCGAAGCCGAAATGTCGACGCCCGATTTTATGCGCGCGGTGAAGACTGCCGGCACCGATCTGCAGATTGATACCGCCATGCTGAAGCGCCCGCTCAATGTGGGCTTTTCGGGCGGCGAGAAGAAACGCGCCGAAGTGCTGCAGATGGCGCTGTTGCAGCCCAAGATGTGCATTCTGGACGAGACGGATTCGGGTCTCGATATCGATGCACTGCAGGTCGTCTCCAAGGGCGTCAACGCGCTGCGCAGCGCTGGTCGCTCGATGCTGATAATCACCCACTACCAGCGGCTGCTTAACTACATCGTGCCCGACGTGGTGCATGTGTTCAGTGACGGCAAGATCGTTGAGAGCGGCGACAAGGACCTGGCCCTGCAGCTGGAAGCCAAGGGCTATGCCGACTTCGATGGCGCGGCGGCTTGAGCATGGCACAGGTTTTACCCGTCCGGCTCGGTGCAGCCGAAGATACCTTGATCGCCCAGCTCAACAGCGTGGGCGCGACCGCAGCGGCCGAACGGATTACCGTTGCGGGCCTGCCGACGCGCCGGGTTGAGAGCTACCACTATACCGACCTCAAGATGCTGCTGAAGACGGTGCCGCCTTTGGCTGAACCGGCCAACCAGGCAAGCGCACCGGCGCTGCGCGTGGCGGGCGCCTATCAGTTGATGATTGCCAATGGCGTGATCCAGTCCTCGACCACGGCGCCGGCCGGCGTGATGGTCGGCGATGCCCAGGGCAGTGCGTTGAGCACACGCGATGACGTGCTGGTGCATCTGAACGGCGCGCTGGCCAAGCAGAGCCTGACACTGACCCTTGAGGGCAGTGTTGACCCGGTGATCCAGGTTGATCGTCGCATCGAAGGCGCCGCCGCGCATGTCGCAGATTCGCTGAAGATCTTCGTTGCGGACAACGCTTCGGCCGTGATCCTCGAAACATTTTCGGGTTCGGATGCCGCTCATGTCGGCAACCATGCCACCTATCTGGCGGTCGGCAAGAATGCGATGGTGACCCATATCACCGTGGATCTGTCGGGCAAGGCAACGTCGCATTTTGCCACCAATGAGTATGACCTTGATGAGGGCGCCAAGCTGCGCACACTGACCATCCATGCCGGCGCGGCGCTGTCGCGCTCGCAGGTATTTGCCCGTTTTGCGGGGCAGGGCGCCCATGGCGATTTCACCGGGCTCAATCTGGTCGAAGATGGCCAGCACAACGATATCACCATCGATATCCGGCACGCCGTGGCCCACACCACCAGCCAGGAAATGTACAAGCAGATCGCTCGCGGGCGCTCCAAGGCGGTGTTCCAGGGCAAGATCGTGGTTGAGCGCGACGCGCAAAAGGTCGACGCCAAGATGATGATGCAGGGGCTGATGCTCTCTGACGAAGCCGAGATCCTCAGCAAGCCCGAGCTGGAAATCTACGCCGATGACGTGGTGTGCGGCCATGGCTCGACCTGTGGTGAACTGGATGAGGAATCCATGTTCTATCTGATGAGCCGCGGCCTGCCCCAGGCGGAGGCCGAGACCATGCTGGTACGGGGCTTCATCGAGGAAGTGCTGGACCCAATCGAGGACGAAGCCCTGCACGAGGCTTTGGTGGGCATCGTTGATGGCTGGCTGCTGGGGGCTTGATGACCGTCGATCTGGATAAAGTCCGCGCCGATTTTCCGATCCTGTCGGAGCGGATTCATGGCAAGCGACTGGTCTATCTGGACAGCGGTGCATCGGCGCAGAAGCCGGTGCAGGTGCTTGAGCGGATGGATCATGCCTACCGGCACGAATACGCCAATGTCCATCGCGGCCTGCATACGCTGGCCAACCGGGCAACTGACGCCTTTGAGGCTGGCCGGGAGGCGGTGCGGGCCTTCCTGAACGCCGCCAAAGCCCAAGAAATCATCTTCACCCGATCGGCGACGGAGGCGATCAATCTGGTTGCGGCCTCCTTTGCCGGGCCGCGCATCAGCGAGGGTGACGAGATCGTCCTTTCGATCATGGAGCACCACTCCAATATCGTTCCCTGGCATTTCCATCGCGAGCGCAAGGGCGCGGTGATCAAATGGGTCGATGTGCGTGATGATGGCAGCTTTGATATCGACGCCTTCGAAGCCACGCTGACGGGCCGGACGCGGATGGTTGCGGTTACCCATATGTCCAATGTGCTGGGCACGGTAACGCCGATCAAGCAGGTCATCGAAATCGCGCATGCGCGCGGCATTCCGGTGCTGATCGATGGCAGTCAGGGCGCCGTGCACACCAAGGTCGACGTGCAGGATCTGGACGCCGACTTTTATGTCATGACTGGCCACAAGCTGTACGGCCCCACCGGGATCGGTGTGCTGTATGGCAAATATGATCTGCTGGCCGAAATGCAGCCCTTTCAGGGTGGTGGCGAGATGATCGACACGGTGACACTCGATAGTGTGACCTATAACGAGCCGCCGCACCGGTTTGAGGCGGGAACGCCGCCCATCGTACAGGCCATTGGCCTGGGTGCGGCGCTCAATTACATGAGCGACCTCGGCCGGGGGGCTATTGCTTCCCACGAGGCCGAAATTGCCGCTTATGCCAGTGAACGATTGAGCCGGATCAATTCACTGCGCATGATCGGTACGGCGCCAGGCAAGGGTGGAATCTTCTCGTTCGAGATCAAGGGGGCACACGCTCATGACGTCTCGACGATCCTGGATCGTTACGGCATTGCCGTACGAGCCGGGACCCATTGCGCCCAACCACTGCTCAAACGATTTGGTGTCAGCTCTACCTGCCGTGCCTCGTTCGCCCTATACAATGGCAAGGACGATGTGGACGCGCTGGTGGACGGCATTGAACGTGCCCAGACTTTTTTCGCCTAGCTGCGAGGACATCAAGATATGACCGACGAAGCCAAAATCGCTCCTGCGCCAGAACTACCAACGACAGGCGTCACTCCAACCATCGCTGGCGATCTGCCCGAGACCGAGGTGGAGCGCATTACTGCCGATCTGATCGGGGCCCTCAAGACGGTCTATGATCCGGAAATTCCGGTCGATATCTACGAACTGGGCCTGATCTATAAGGTAGACTTGGACGATGACCGCAACCTCGTGATCGACATGACACTGACCGCGCCGGGCTGTCCGGTGGCTGGCGAAATGCCGGGCTGGGTGGAAAATGCCGCCCGCAGCGTCGAAGGTATTCAGGACGTGACCGTCAACATGGTGTTTGATCCGCCGTGGGATGCCACGCGTATGAGTGAAGAAGCACAAGTTGCCTTGAACTGGTGGTAATTTTCGACGTTTGCGCCTATATATCGTGAAACGCCGATAGAAAGTTTCCGCCCATGGCCTTCAAGATCATGTCGTTGAGCGATGCCGCTGCGGCCCGCATCAATGAAATCATCGAAGATTCCGACAAACCCGTTATTGGGCTGCGGGTCGGCATCAAAAATGCCGGCTGCGCTGGCGTCGGCTACACCATGGACTATGTCACCGAACCGGTGAAGGGCGACGACCACATCACCGACAAGGGCGTCAATGTCTGGATCGATCCCAAGGCGACGATGTATCTGTTGGGCACGGTGATGGATTTTGAGAGCGCCAAACTGGGCTCGAGCTTCACCTTCAAGAACCCCAATCAGACCGGGGAATGCGGCTGTGGCGAAAGCGTGCAGCTCAAGGCGGCCGACCTCAAGGCCATCGCTGAAGCGCGCGCTCTGGCCTAGCTGCCGGTTGCACGCCGGGGCGCTATGGCCTAACAGGTTTGGGCACTTCGGCTCCAGCCTCTGAGATCCCCGCATGACTGCTCTGCCCGCGGCTTACGCGATCACGCCGCCTTCCCATCCGCTGGTGGGGCGCGTGTCCCCGCCAGGCTCCAAATCCATTACCAATCGGGCCTTGTTGCTGGCGGCCCTGGCCAATGGCACCAGCCATTTGTCCGGCGCGCTGAAAAGCAAGGATACCGAGCTGATGGCTGCGGCGCTGCGCCAGATGGGCGTGCAGGTGGAAGAGCCCGACGCCACCAGCTTTGTCGTCACCAGCACCGGTACCTTGCAGGCGCCAGACGCGCCGCTGTTTTTGGGCAATGCCGGCACCGCCACGCGGTTTCTCACGGCAGCAGTGGCGACCGTGAATGGCACGGTTGTGGTCGATGGCGACGCAGAAATGCGGGTGCGCCCCATCGGGCCGCTGGTGGAGGCGCTGGTGTCGCTCGGCATTGACGCCAAGAGCCCGACAGGCTGCCCGCCAGTGACCATTCGAGGTACGGGCAGCTTTGGCCAGGGACGCGTCGAGATTGATGGCGGGCTGTCGAGCCAATATGTGTCGGCCCTGCTGATGGCGGCGCCGCTGGGCGCCGGATCCGTCGAGATTGCCTTGACCGGCAGCGATATCGGGGCGCGGGGCTATGTCGATCTGACCCTGGCGGCGATGCGCAGCTTTGGCGCCAGGGTCGAGCAGATTGATGCCGGCACCTGGCGGGTAGCGCCAACCGGCTACACGGCGAGCGACCTGCTGATTGAACCGGACGCCTCAGCGGCAACCTATCTGTGGGGCGCAGCAGCGCTGACGGGCGGCAATATCGACCTCGGGGTGGAGGCAGAGGCCTTTACCCAGCCAGACGCCGCCGCACAGGCCGTAATCGCACAGTTTCCCAACATGCCTGCGGTGATTGACGGCTCGCAGATGCAGGATGCCGTGCCGACCCTGGCGGTGTTGGCTGCCTTCAACAATTATCCGGTGCGGTTTGTCGGCATTGCCAATCTGCGGGTCAAGGAGACGGACCGGGTGCATGCCGTAGCGACCGAACTGTCGCGCATTCTACCCGGTCTGGGCACTGAGGAGGGCGACGATCTGCTGGTTGCATCTGATCCCGATCTGGCCAGCAGGCTGGCGCAGCGCAACAGTGTGGTGAAAATCGAGACCTATCACGACCATCGCATCGCCATGGCGTTTGCGCTAGCGGGTCTGCGGATACCCGGCATCGTGATTCTGGATCCTGCCTGTACCGGCAAGACATATCCGGGCTATTGGGACATGCTGGCCGGCCTGGGCGTGAAATTGACGCCAGCGAGCTAGTTCAGGCGGCCGACGCACCCTGCTTACGGGTCGGCGTTACGGTGTTGACCAGTTCAGACTCGTTGATCACCCGATTGCGACCGGCATGCTTGGCGGCGTAAAGGCATCGGTCGGCGCGCTCGATCAACGAGGCGGCGGTGTCGGTGGGGCGGAAGGTCGCGATGCCAAACGAGGCCGTGATACGGCCCAGTTTCTGATTGGTGGAGCGCTTGAGCAGTTCCTTGGCCTGAAGGGCCCGGCGGATATTCTCGGCAATGATGACGGCGCCTTCGATATCGGTATGGGGCAGAATGGCGACAAATTCCTCGCCACCGTAGCGGGCTGCCAGATCCTTGCCCTTGATGTTGGACTTCAGTGTCATGGCAACCAGCCGTAGCACCTGATCGCCCGTCTGGTGGCCAAAGCTGTCATTGAAACTCTTGAAATTGTCGATGTCCACCAGCATCAGGCAGAGTGGATCATGGCGACCCCTCACTTCGGCGATGGCCGCAGCGAGACCGTCATCAAAGCTCTTTCGATTGGCAATCTTGGTGAGCGGATCGAGCATCGACTCGCGCCGCACATCATCAAGGTCACGCTGTAGCGCGGCAATGTCGTCGCGGGAGGCCAGCAATTTCTCCTCGAGCGCGCGATTGGTGTACTGCATGTGCCGGGTTTCGGCCAAGAGCTTTTCGGACAGGGATTTCATCGCTGCCGGCGAGATGCCGAGGCTGAGGTCACCGCTGGCTGATTGTAGCAAGCCTGAATAGGCATTGGCCGTCGTCATGGCGGTGTCGATGGCGCCATGCACTGCCTCGATGCGGGCGTGCATGCGCTGTGAGACAGCGGTCATGCGGTCATTGACGTCAGACTTCAGGAACTCGTTGTACAACTGCTCCGCCAGGCTTTCGCTGGGGGAGTCACCGGCACGGAAGATCGCGTTGATGCGATTGTTCAGCGTTGGATTGACGCCGGTAGCATAAGTATAGAACAGTTCGTAGAACTGTGGATAGGGCGGAACAGTGCTGCGCTTGAGTAGGTCAAACGCCGAATTTGCATAGCCCAGCGCTCGTTTGAATTCCTGGTCCGACAACTCGTCCCCCGCGTTCTACCAGCAGCGCCGCAGCGCCCGCAGAATCATTGGCGTTAAATACAGTGAAGCCGTTAATGAACACAACAGCACAGCCGCAATAAACGCGCAGCGGGTAAAGTTACTTACGCGATGGACTAGGGGTCGAGGCGCGCTGAGCGAAGTAAAAAGGCAGGAACCGGACCGTCATTGCCGAATGGCGAACTGCCATCGGTATCTGTATCAGCATCGCGCGTTTCGGCTGGGCGGCGGTTGCGGCCACGCGCGGGGCGGGCTTCGGCTTGCTCTGCTTTGGGCTTTGGCTCCCGGCGCTGTGCCGGCTTGGCTGGCGCAGCAGCTTCTTTGCCCTCAGCTTCTGGCGCAGCCGGTGCGGCTGCTGCTGGCGCCACAGCTTCGGCTGGTGGGCGGGTGCGTGGGCCACCGCGACGCGAGCGCGCTGGCCGGGCGTCGCCCGCTTCGGGATCTGCTGCCGCGGCGGCAGCCGGCGCCGACTTGGCGGGCGCGGCATCGGCAGACCCGGCCTTGGCAGGCGTAGTGGCCTCGGCTGAGGGCCGCGTCCGTGGACCACCGCGACGTGAGCGAGCGGGACGAGCGGAACGCTCCTCGCGAGCTTCGGTGGTTTCGGAGTCGGCGGGGGCCGGTGCAGTACGCTTGCCGGTGTCCAGATATTCGATGGGCATGTGGATCAGCTTGAGAATGGCATCGAGATGCTTGCCGTCGGCGGGCGATACCAGCGTGTAGGC
>NZ_JAUYGL010000058.1 GCF_030689745.1 Devosia sp. | reverse complement strand
TGTGAACATCCATCAGCATCAGATCAGGATGAGGCTCACGCTTTAGACTAGAGTGGAATTCTGAGGGTGTCCCATAAACCTCCACCTCATCGAAGTAGTTCTTTGCAACCTGAGTTGCTAGGTACGAGTCGGTTCGAGAGTCATCGAGGATAATTACTTTCATCAATTCACCAAAAAGCAGGCTTTTAGCCTGCTCCATAGGGGTTATTAGTAGGGCGAGTATTTCGCTTCGATTATGCGCTGCTCGCGGATATGTTGCTCATAGGAGAGCTTCTTGTCTTCCATCTGCTGGTCAATCGCCCGGAGGGCTTTGCGCTTTTCACGCTCAACAAACTCTTGAGTAGCGTAATAGTTTCGATTCTTTGCACTTTGCGCCGAATCGTATGGCATCCAAAGTGGGCCGAGAAACGGATACAGGGGCAGGGTAGTTACCGCTAGGATAGGGTGGCCACTATAAAAGTAGCCCGCCATAGGGAATATTCCCAGTACAGCCGCAGTACCAACACTTTTTTCCTCAACCTTGAGTCCTTTTTTATCGAAGGCGTCCAGCTCACGCTTTTGGCCTTCACTCAGGTGAGTGGTGCAACCAGAAGCCAGGATCATGGCGCCGACCAGGGCGAGGAAGGGGAGTTTGATGCGCATCATTTCGAGCTGCCTTATTGGTGGTGATGCAATAGGTATAACGGCCACAAATCTCGACTAACAGCTTGGTGCCTGAGCCAACTCAATTTCCCAATCACCAGCATGGGAAACCACGAAGGAGGGCGCAGAGCCAGTCATTACGCAACAGATTTAGGCTTGCACACGTTATCCAGCTTTAGCCGATGATTCATTCCAACTCGTTGCATTTACCTTAGTCACCCACGGCGAATCGCTAATTCACAATTCAATAGGCGAAATACGCAATAAAATCAATCAGATACGGCAGCGCCAGCGAATAACGGAACTGATTGCTCGACCTGGAACCATTCCCCCTTCGGCTCGTAAATACGGAAGTCGAAGCACTCAACGTCAGTAGGCATCCGTGAGAAAGAGGGCGCTGACTGGTGAGGGTCGAAAACGGCTATGTCGAATTCTGGATGCCTGAATGCAACAGCCCAGTGCCAACGCCCCTTGGCTCCCCGCCAGTCATCCCGCACCTTAATAACAGCCAATCCCTGGAGTTCAGCCCAGCCGCGCCAGCGACGCGAGTCGGTGATCAGGCCAGCGCTGGAAATCGCCATCCGCATTTCGCCGCTACTCGTCGAGTAAGCCGGCTTGCAGCCTCTGCGTACACCCAGGCCAAGCGAATTGAAGCGTACTCTCGCAGCCTCGTAGGTAGTGCCAGTCACCATCGCCAAGCATGCCACCCCGCAACCGTAGGTGTCAGCTTGAACGATCTTGCGTATCCCGCAGCGAGACTGCCAATCACTGCTCGCAATCATCAGGAGCAGTTCCCCGCTTTGCGGAACCCCGCAGCCAGCGCTTCCTGCTCGGTACTGAACTGGACGCGGTTCTTGGTGCTGACCTGACTGTAACTGGGGCAGCCCTGCGGGAGGTGGTAGACCCCGCTGCGCTTGTTGCCGAAAACAGGTCCGTCCTGCCGAGCTGCTACCTGGACCTGTCGTGCCGGAGCATCGGGCTGCCTTGCCGGAACAGCTCTTGACGTTGCAGCTTGGCCGAAGCCTTGCGGCTTGTACCCAGGAACCCACTTACGCTCGCCAGTTACGAACGGGTTGTGGTGGCCCATTGCATAAGCGATACGCCTGTCACGCTCGCGCTCCCAGGCCGAGACTGGGTAGGTTCGATCCCATGCCATAAGGACTTTCTGCTGCTTATCCCTGAGGCGGATGTTGTATCGATCCGCGAAGTAAAACGTTACCCGCGCCGCCTGACCCTTGACCTCATTACGAGGCTCCACAACCCGGAACGTGGTGGCCACCTTTGTGCTGCACGAACCCAAAGGCTCAGTCGGCCCGCTGGCCATGCCGTAAGGGATTGCAGAGCGAAGCGCATTGGCCGACCCCACACTCGGAACCAAATTGTGCATATCTGATTCCATCAGGTTGAACACCGGATCAGTACGCTGGCAGTTCTGGCGCCCACCATTGCGCCAACACTGCCGCTGCTGTCCGACTGCCGAGATTGGAACAACGTGTTCCCATTCGAGGCGGGCCGCTCGATCAACGTGCTTGTTGGTCTGAAACCCACAACCGGCAAGGTCCATCTTGCCCCCAGACTGTCCAACCCACCGCCATTTGCAGCCGCAGTAGAAGTCGCCGGCTTGAGAGAGGTTCTGGTCTTGGTAGACATGCTGCCGTAGCAGTCGCTTAGCCTCTGAGAAGTTGTCCGGCGCCGCACCCGCTGGCACCGCCGCGACCGCTAATGCAAGGGCCGCTGCCGTGAGCAGTGGGCGCTTCAACCGTTCAACAAGGCCGTGCATAAACCCGCCGCTTACCTGCCATTTCCGTCCATGGGTTTTGAGCTTCTGCACCTGATCTTTCCTCACGCTGATACTGTTCACAGCAAGGTAACGTCTGGTGCAAGTAGCGTCGCCTCTACCCAGTGCAGTTGCTCATGCTCATCGCCTAGCCCGCAAGCAACTGCCGTCTGGTGTGGAACAGGATCAGGAACACCCCGAGGGTGAGCCAAGATACCGAGAACAGGCCGATGATCAGGTTGAACGTCAGTTTGAGGTCGAGAGTCGTATCCGAGAACGCTTGGGGCGACGTGAAGACACGTATCACGCCATCCTTGAAGGCGTAGACCCGCAGGAACTCTGGCCTGTTGATGTAGAGCACCGGATTCCTTGATAGAGCCTTATCGACCCAGAGCCTGGATGGGACCTCGTAGGTCTGCGCTAACGATTGCTCCAGCAGCACCAGCAAGGACGGCGGCAGCTTCGCAGCTTTCAGGTCGTGGCCGCTTGTGGCTGTCTGGCAGCTCTCTACGTGGCATCCCTCTCCACTGATTGAAGCGGCCAGCTTGTCGATGGTTCCATCCGGCAACGGGGACACCACAAAGCGAGGCTCAGTACCTGACCGCCGCCCAGCGGCAAAGAACGCTGGCTCGATGAATCCGTCCCCATTGAAGTCGTAGACGTGGAGCCACGCATGGATGAACGTTTCGGATTCAAGCAGTGTGTCGATGATAGAGCGCGAGAACGGGTGAAGCTGATCGAAAGCTTCGCTGCCGGACTCAAAGCAAAGAGGGCCTTGGCCACGGCATCCAGGCCCGCCAAAAGCGGATTCCATCAAGGGGGCTAGCCACTCCAGGGGGAGTAGGGCTTCAGCTAATGCGGCACCTTGCCCTGTGGCCGTCGCGAGCCCCAACCAATGGTCGTAGCCTTCACCTCGACGAACCCAGGCGTGGGTAGCCAGCGCCTCAGAGAAGATCGCGTTGTGGGCAATTGGGAGCTGCGGATCGAACAGATGGTCGTCAGCCCAGTCGAGTTCGCCAAGGCGTATGTACTGGCAGTCAAAATCCATGGCCCGGCAAGTGTCAGCCGGGTCATCCAGGCCTACGAGACTGCGTAGGTTATCCGCATAGACCCGCTCGACCGGCTTGTAGGTGACATTGACGATGGAAAGGTGGAAGCCCAGCGTCGATACGATACTGCCCGCCAGCATTGTGGTCGCGAATATCCTGGTGGTTGTCCGCAGGTGTTTGCGGCAACAGAAATAGATGCCCGTCGCAAGCACCATCAGCTGGACCGGAACCACGAACAGCTGAGCGTTCAGCTCATGCAGGTTGACCCGGAACGTCCGTGAATACCATTCCGAGAAGTCGTAAACGTCGAGCCCAAGCTGGAGGGCTAGCGTGATGAGTGGTATCGCGAGCAGGAGCTTGAAGTTGATCTTACGAACGAACAGGTGCGCCACTGCAAAGACCACGAAAGCTCGCAACAAGTAGTCCCTGTACTCGAACGTCAGTGACTTCAAAGACGTGCCCGATACAAGGTGCGGCAGAGCCCCAACCAACAGCAGGTATGCACTCCACAGCAGTGCCAACAGGAACAGCGCCCAAGTCCTTTTCAGTAGCCATTCTCTTGCTACGCCGGCCCCGTTCCCTCGAAATATGCTTATGGCTTCCATGAGTCTATTCGTCCTCATCGGCGAACGATTCGTCGGGCTCACCATAAAGGGCGTTCCAGGCTTCCTGCACAGCCTCACCAGCCGCGTCGTATATCTCGGCCTCGGTCACTTTATGGAAGCCGGCAGTGACGATGAGGGCTCTTGCATCCTGGGCGGAAAGGCGACGGCACGTCCGCTCTACATCCTCATAAACCCGTGCTTCCCATTGCTCGAAGATTTGGCTGTAGGGGACGGATTGCTCGATCTGCTTCAACACGCTGCTGGCAGGTACGTACCGCCCATCAAGCCAGATGGGGACAATCCCGGCTCGACCTATAAGTTCCGGTGAGTCCTGGTGGAACAGGTCATTGAGCATGAAATCGCAGCTGAGGCGAAGCGCTTCCGCTTGCTCTGCAAGCCAAATCCGATCATCGGGCGTGAGTTCTGGGCGCAGCATGAATCTCTCCGGTTGGGCAACTCTGGAGAGGATATGCGGGCCAGGGAGGGCAGCGCCTTCGCACCCGCTGCACTTCCTATCAACACCAGCAGGTCAGGTTGCGCTTGAGAGAATGCCGGCCATAATCGAGCAAGCAGGCGTAATTCCACGCCTGTTGTTATGGAGGTATCACCATGAGTTCGGTGATTGATGAAGCCTCCAGCAAGATCGACGATCTGCTGGAAAAAGTATCCGGCCCAACTGGCCGGTTCGGACACACAGGCCAACGAGCGTATGCCATGCGTAAAGCTGGCGTTTCAGAAGCGGTGACGGCTGCGCAGCTGACCGCAACCAGCAAGCACGGTCACAAGTACACCGCAGACTTCGCCGAACAGTTGTGCAACCTTTTCGAGGACTGCCTTTCGGGTACGCCAATTCCGAAGCCGGTAGCCAAAGCCCTGATCAAAGACCAGCGCAGCGTTGAAAGACAGAATGGTGATCTGCTTCCGGCTTGAATGGTTATGGCATGCGGTTTCGCATGCCATAACTCGCACAGCGAAGCATCATCAGGCTCTTTCCCAAACAGGCTCAGCTTTTGGGTATTTCTTAAAGAGCGAGTTAAGAACCTTTTCAAAAGTTGCGCCTTCGAGAGCCAACTGGCACTCACGCGGAGCCAATGAAGCTCGACTAGCAGAATGACAAACGCCTGACTGCGGATGCCCAAGATTCTTAGCAATTACGCGAGCAACGAATCGGGACTTAGTTTCAGCCCTGGATTCAGCTGCCTCCCGCCTGAAAATAGACACTAACAGCTCTACAGATGATGAAGTACCTTCCCAGAGGGTCAGCTCTTGAACAAGCCGACCTTGGAAAACATATTGCCTTCCATCATCGGTGAAAATCGACACCATTTGAACCATGAACAGCCTCTCCGAATGTTATCTAGCTGGACTACATCATAACGGCTAAATGTCCGCTCTCGCATTTCGCCTATTATAAAACTAATAGGTGTTGTGGAGCCTGTGCTTGCCAGGAATGTGACTCCTGACATTAAAAGAGACAAACCCTGATGAAAAAGATACTGCAAAATCAATGATGTGAAAGTCGCCTCATCCTGGGGGCCTTCACTGCCCATCGATATACAGTCAAAAAAGTGGACTCCTGTAGCAATTTTGACTGTTTAAAAAAAATAAAAACAAGACTATGGCCGTACATTGAAGCCTCTAAATCTCAACAAAATAAATAAACGCTAAAAGCGCTGACAAGACCAGGGCGCGGTAAAGAAAACTAAATATCTTCGGCTTCTGCT
Source organism: Devosia sp. (assembly GCF_030689745.1). Lineage (GTDB taxonomy): Bacteria > Pseudomonadota > Alphaproteobacteria > Rhizobiales > Devosiaceae > Devosia > Devosia alba. Next base: position 11,079 of record NZ_JAUYGL010000058.1, on the reverse strand, counting down.
GAGGGCCACTCCATGCGTTTTCCGCGTAGTAAATATGGCAGCGTTTGCACTTGAAGTTCTCCGACGCAAAGTCAGAGGTCGTGTCTCGACCCTGGCTCTCAGGAGCATGACCGAACCAAACACACCACTTGTTATTATCCAATGATGGCCTCATGTTCGGCTTTACCTCACAACTTCGGGTTTATTGACTCGACTAGAGCCGGACTCACACCGGCTTGACTAGAGGCGATACAGACTCTACCACCATGTTTACCTGATTACCGTCTGAAACAAGACTCACCATATCACCACAAATTAAGTTTTCGTGTGAAATCTCCAGCGAGAACATTCTACCTACTCGTATTGCTCGCACCCTCGAAAATGAGGAAGCAGCAACAGCGATAGTTAAAGATGAATCTCCGACAGCATGCAATGTAACAACAAGGTTACGCTTACCGTCATCACGCTCACTTTCAAGCAATGGATCAGCCGGAACCGTAATAAGCCTAAGATCATGATGTAATCGCAACTGCATTTAGAACCTCTATTTCGTTACCGCAGCGTAGTGCCCGGCATCGTTTTTCACGGCGAAACCCAGGTTCACCAGCTTCTGGCATAGCGGTGAGCCAAAAGAACTGTGACGCCCCTCCTTCCCGAGCTGATTCCCAACCTCGCGACCAACTTCGGTTGGCGAGACGAATACCGGGCACTTGCCCTCCAGGTATTTGAGCGCGAGGTGCTGAGATTGGGTGAGTTGTGCCACTGCTAATTCCTCCCTTGAGTACCGCATAGGATAACGGCGAGCCGGCGCTTCACAAGCAGGCCGGGCGCGTTAAGTGAATCGCCCTGCCCCCGGCCTTCTCGCTCGGAGAGTAACTGCACTGATCTGACGTGAAGCCGGCACCGCGAACTCGCAGAATGGGGTTTGACAGCACAGCATCGCCGATGGCCCAACACAGCCGGCGCATTCGCGCCTGCGGCTATCGAAATCGACCTACTCAACGGGTGCCGGGAAGGATGAACCACCACACTGTTGCCCTGGCCATGTGCCGGATCACAGAAGAATTGCTCTGGACGCCCAGGAAGGCTTGGGCTGCGAAGCACAACCCCAAAGCGCGCTTGACGATTCGAGTCGGTAGCGGAAAGAAAACCTACCTCTCCCACTCCCGCGACGTGGCAACAAACGCGCACATGACGTTGACCTACGGCATCAAGATGGTCGCGAGCAAGTCCGATCCGAACCACATCTGCAAATGGCTAACTTCGCGGGAGGTACATGAGCGCAAGTATTTCAACGGCCAGATCAACTTGCTGAATGTCCTTGCCCACACCATGGCCCACGAATTCGGGCACTTTGTGCAGGTCATCCTAGGGAGGCGCTATGACGGATCAGTACACAACGAGGAATTCTATGTGATTCTGGACCGAATTCACGCCAGCGGCGAAGGCGACAGGATCAGGGAGGCATTGCACAACAACTGTCTGCTGCACGGCATTGATCTAAGCAGGATCAGCGCCAGCCAGGAAGGCCTCAACTTGCTGGCAGGCAAGCTTCCTAGCGGTGAAAAGCCGCTTGGCATGCGTGAAATCTATCGACACCAGCAGCTCTGGTTCCGCGATCCGAAAATGCACTCCGTAGGACCAGTTCGGGTGAAAGAGAAGCGCCGAACCAAGATCATTGTCGAGACAGTCGCGGAACCGAAACGGCGATGGGAGGGCTACCCTGCCGGCTTCACCACCACGCAACCCTAGCCCACTGCCTTCCTGTTCAATGCCAGCTGGTTCACATGCTCTTGGAGTGCGGCGAGGTCGTCCATGATGCTACCCAACGGATAGACATGCCCGTTCAGCATGCCTGAGCGCTCCATAGCGTAGTAGTCGCTCTCCAGTCGGTCGAAGTTCTCGCCATCGGGGATTAGGTTCAGCTCGCCAGATACACACCTGCCGTAGTGTGCTGTTCCGCTGTTGTAGAAAACGGACTTGAGCGCTATCACGTCATCGAGCAGTCCGAGGTCATTCTTGGCGTCAGCACCCACTTCATGGTTGAGCAGCCTGGATAGATCGTACCAGTGGCGCGAGATTCGATCTTTGCCTTCGGCAATTGGCTTGTTGCACTGCGCGTGAATCAGCGTGACCTTCTCCCAGAAAGTCCTTGCCGGCGAGAGCACCACTACCTGCTCTGCCTTTGGGAAGCTGACCCCCTCGAACATGCCGGCAATATCTGGCTGGATGGAGTGGACCGCATTCGGATCGATAATGTTTCTTCCGCCGAACTCCACCAGCACATGATCACGTAGATAGCCCTTGGCGTCGGCTGCCATGGCTGGGTAGTGGACGTGGATAGACTCGCCGTCATCACTAACGGACAGCTGGCACTCCGAAGCACAACCGTAGCTTTGAAGCTGGACTTTCAGATAAGGCAATACTGCATCGCGGGTGTAGCGCCCCACTTCTGCGATAAGAGCTTCGCTTACCTTGCGACGCTGCCCACCGGAGAGCTTTAGAAGCTCAGGAATGCTTTGCTTGCAGCCCAGCCCCCTGAAATCCACTGTAATGTCCACGTCCTCGGAGAAGCGCTCTATCACGCCATGAACCTTCGATAGGCTGGTCCCGCCCTTGAACGCCATGGCCTTTCTGCCGGGCATGGCGAACAGGAGCTGGAGAACCAGCGTCAGCCAAATGTCCTTTTCGATGACGCTGGGCGAACGACCAGTCTCGCTGAAAGCCTCGTCTAGGATTTCACGCTGACCAGCTTGGGGGAGTTCGAAGTACGACTTTGGCACGCAATTTCCTTAGCGGAACCGACCAACGCCGTCCGCATCCACTCAGGCATTTTGCAGGCCATGAGCTTGTTGAATTCCTCAACGCTGAGCGAGCTGGCGATCTTTTCTACCGCCTGCTCAGTCAGCCCTTCTTTCCTAAGATACAGCAGCGCAGTCAGGGCCACGCCAACCTGGGTCCCGGCTTGCTGGAGTCGCTGCCGAGACGCATGACGCAGCCGCACCACCGCATTACCAATCTTTATTTCACGCGTCGATCCGCTGGTGTAGTAAGTCGGCAAAACCTGCATCTGGGTACTGAGCCCAAGGCGGCGGACAGCTTCCGCGCCATGAATCTGGATAGTCTCCCCTCTGGCTTTTGCGACTACTTCCATGACGGCAATAGGGCTGGGGCGTACCTTCTTCCCTGTGTACTCACTCTGCTTGGGGCGCATGTACACACCGCGAGCAACGCGCTCCAGGGACCCGCTGATCACCATCCGAGACAGCGCCTTGTCTACCGACGCACGGGAACCAGCCTGCGCGAAGACCGCGCCGGCAAAGGGCTTCCCTTTGGGCATGTGCTTGATGCGCTTCGAGATAGACTCTACGACTGACATGGCTGACTCCTATCACGTCAGAATAATCGTGGATAGTTTCTGACAAGTGAACTGACTATAAGCCTTGTCACTGCTGATTTCCAGCGCTCAAACCGATTACAGCGAGTGGGCACCAGTTTTCAGACGAATGCCCCAAAGCATCGCCGAGGCGCGCACTATCACGCGGCTGCGTGATAGTGCGCCTTCCCAGCCTCAATTCCATTTTCTTCGAAGGCGCACACCTTCACCCACTTCGCGAACACAACCGAAATTGAGGCATCTTTGAAGCGGTTCTTCATGGGCGCCGAATAGACCAGTTTGCCGCCTTCGAGGGCCGGGAGTTTGGTGATAGCACCTTCGGGCAGAATCGCACCGATCACCCCGCCTCCCCTGACAAACTTACGTGCATGCTCCAAGTGATCCTGCCATGCACGGCCAGCGAATGGCGGATTCATCAGTACGGCATCTGCCAAACCGTGAAGGTCATTAGGCATTAGGGTCAGGAAGTCCGCGTGCTTAACCTCAAACCCCATCTTGTCGAGCGCCAGCGCACGCAGCCGGTCTACCTCAACACAGTAGGTTTGTAGGGGCATGTGCTTAGCAATGCCGCCTGTGCCCGCCGAGGTTTCGTAGCAAATAGCCTGCTGGTCCACCCCCACCCACTCTACGAACTCTTGGGCCAAGTCTGCCGGTGTGCTGAAATACTGGTGCGACAGCTTGTCAGGGACTTCTCCAGTGCTTACAAGCACGCTCACAACTTCCATGGGTGGGTAGTCGAACAGATGAACATTACCCTCGCGCAAGCCACCAATCTGAGCCAGCACCTCATCGACCATGCCCTTCACCGCCCCGCTCAACCGCTCATTCACGCTCGGGGCTCCGTTGGGCCTAAGCATCCACAGGCCATCCTCGCGCTGCTCCTGGATGACGTAATGCAGATAGCTGCGGACTTGCCGAGGAATTGCGCACTTCACCAGCTGGGTAGAGCCAAAACCAGAACTGCGACGGGCCTTTTTAAGGGTAGCCTCGTCAGGGAGGGAATTCGGGCGTATGTATGCCAGCGCGATGTTGAGCCGATTGGCAACCTCGGGATGAATGTCCACATGGAGCGTGCCCTTCTTGAAGGCACGAATTTGCAGTGCGCCGTCTAGCGCCTCCACCCACTCACCACAATGCTCGTTCCGAGCATCACGCAGCACGCCGTAGCCGCTAAAAAATGGGTCTTCGGCGCCAGTCATAACAACCGAGCACAGGTTAATCAGATCGCAGAAAACACGATCCTTTGAAGTTGGCGTGCCGTGATCCGAGTACATCCAGTCAAGGATCATTCGCTCATAGAAACCGGACCCCACATTCGTCTTATGGGAGGGTGAAAGGCCATCCCATACAGCCTCAACCCGCATAGAAAAGAAATTTGCCCGGTGGGCTTCCACCATGGACAGGCAGCGGTACACGGTTGCGCGGTCAAAGCTGGGTATCCCTGCCCCGCCCTTTAGGCGCCAAGCCGTGAATGACTCCTTCCACTGCTCCCAGAGCTTGGTTGGCAGAATGTTCGTGAAGCTACACATGTCGAACAGTTGGAACCAAAAGTGCTCCTGGCGGGCGTTAATGGCACGCGGCAGATCGAACATTTCGATAAGGTCCATTGCCCAGAAACGCCCCTTCGCCTTGCTGTCGTGATACACCTCTGCTCCGTAGGCAAAGCTCATCAGTGCCGCACGGTTCTCATTCCCCATCAGCTCGGTATGCAGGCGACGCATTTCACGCTCACCGCGCTCATACTGATGCAGCAAGTCATCTACCGCTGGGGTAGTTAGGCTTGGCAGGAAGTCACGGTAGTTGGCTGGGATGGCGGATATGGGCAGGTTGAAATCAAGCATTCTGGGCAGCTCCATTAAGTTCTAGAGCTATGTTCTAACGCCCATCGCCGTGTCATCGCCGAAACGGGGTGGCAACGCAAAAGCCCCCAAACCCCAGCCCAAGAATCGAGGGTTGATAGCACTGTGCAAAACACCGGGGCGCAGTGAATCAAATCCGCGCATCTTGCGCTCGCCCACGCAGCACCAGCACACGCCCCTAGCTGCTTTTACCCTGCAACATCGAGATTCGACATTGGGTTGAGGGGAGTTTGATCCCTGGTCCCGTTACCCTTGAATGGTCGCCATTTGAGGAAACACCGTGGAACTGTCGCCTGAACTACATGCTTGGTCTGAAAAGCTGCGTGCTGCCTCCCTTGCCTTGAGCATCGCGCAGCAGAGAGTGCGAGCGGATAAGGAAGCACGGAAGCACTCATTCTGGGCTCGTTTCGCCGATCTACTGCTCCAGTCTAAGGCCGAGAAGACTGAGGAACTGGCCGCAGCGGAACTTGCCTATGTGCAGGCTCAAGCGAAGACGTTCGCCGGCCAGTGGGTCGTTAGCACGGCCAAAACCGCGCTTGCCGGCTGTGAGGCGGACCATGCGCGATATTTGGCCCAACGGGAGCGCGTGGCAACGGCCACTAAGCGCTACAACCAGACCGACAAATGGCACGGGCTCGCCCAGGACGCCCACAACCATCTGCTTAGGGCTGCTGACGATTGCAGCTCAGCGTCCACAACCGAAATGATCGACCTCATTTCCTCGAACAAGGCCGTATCAGTCATATCGAGCTTTAACACTTCATCTGCTGCGGACTCAGTTCGCAGGGCAACACGGTCGTTACAGGCGCTTTCAGAAGCGCTGCCAAAACGCGCCAGCGCGGAGAGCTTTGCTGAGCCAGACGACTTGCTCGACCTCCTTGTGGACCTTGCCATAGCTCCTGCATTCGATATTTTCTCCTGGATCAACATGGGCAAACTGGATGACGCCGCCGATCAATGCAGGAAGGCTGCTGAGAAAGTTGAGGCAACACTGAGCAAGCTGAACGCATCCGTATCGAGAACTGCGGAACAGCGCGAGGCTGAGCAACAACAGCTTAGGCAGATCGCAGCGCCCTACATCCAGGCAGCAGCGAAACAGGTCCCATCGAGCTTTGGCGTACAGGTGCCGGCATCGATAGAGTGACGGGCTGCTAATGCACGGGCCGCGCACCGGAAATGAAAAAGCCCCGCTTTTGACAGCGGGGCTTTTTGTTGGGCGTGCTTCCCGGCTCAGAGAGTCATTTGCCGTATTCCCCAGTCGCACGGAGTCGAATTAAGACGCCGGCAACGATGCTCCTTCACGCTTGCCGGTCATGACTTCCGCTTCCTACTGGGCAGCTTCGATGTTTGGAAATAGCCGGTAGACCGGCCCCAAGTCTTATGCCCGCAGTACGGGCAATCGATTGACTCTCGCTCTGGCTTATGAGGTTGGCCACCGCTGATTTCCTGAACATCGAACGATTTTCCGCAGTTTTCACATGTCTGAATACCCATCATGGGACCTCGCATTGTTGAACTAAGAGTAGCGCACTCCCCTACCCCTCAAGGCTTCCAAGGGACTGCCAGCGGCTGTTGGGCACGCACCATGGTAGCGCCGGCTGGTCACGTACCAACTCGGCACCAATCGTGTCGATGCGATAGGTCTGGAGTCGGTCGAAGTATCGCCACTCGCCTTCAAGATCGAACGTCACCAGAATCACCAGTAACGGCTTTGGTACGCCCGCCCACTCAGCAACGATCTTCGCCAAATTATCATCGAGGTATTTGGTCTGGCTGTAGCCGATATAGACGCAAAACTCACAGGCGTATGCAGCACCAGCAAGCTTCGTTATCTCGCGAACATTATCCTGCCGTGGCTCGTCCCACTCCCACTCCAGCTTCGCCCAGACGGACCTGTCCGCGAACTGCAACTCGGCGTCAGTCCGGCCTCCAGACTCGAAGCAAGAAAAGAGCCCGGATATGCTCGCCACCTGCCGCACAGTAGATGCGATGTGAGTCGTCCAGTCAGCCCGTTTGGCGAACTCAATACTGCCCAGCACGACTGGGAAGTCCCTGTACCAGAGCATGTTGAACAGTGTCGTGAAGTCGTTAATCCTGGCTTCCAATTGGCGTCCCTCGCATGAATTTTCGGCACTCGCAAAAAGGCCCCTAAGTTAGGGGCCTTTGAGCATTCACGCCACTTCTGCTGCTGGCGTTTCTTCACTTTCCTTGGGCAGGCGGGCCAGCCCACCGAACAGCTTCTCACGCAGCTTGGTATCCAGCACCTTGGCATCATCCAGGTGCTGCGAGAAATACGCTGCCGCATTCTTCACGCCTTGCCCGATCTTTTCGCCGTTATAGCTGTACCAAGCGCCCGCCTTCTCAACAAGGCCGTGCTCCACCCCAAGCTCCACCAGCTCGCTAGCCCAATCTATTCCCTGCGAGAATACGTTAATAAATTCTGCAACGCGGAACGGCGGTGCCACCTTGTTTTTTACGACCTTGACCTTGGCTCGCCGGCCAATGGCTACGTCACCATCCTTAATTGTTTCGGTCCCACGAATGTCAAGGCGGATCGTGCTGTAGAACTTGAGCGCATTGCCACCTGTGGTTGTTTCTGGGGACCCGAACATTACGCCTATCTTCATACGAATCTGGTTGATGAAGATCACCAGACAGTTTGAATTGCTGATGTTGCCGGTCAGCTTACGCAGGGCCTGACTGAGAAGTCTCGCTTGAAGCCCAACGTGATTCGCACCCATGTCCCCCTCAATTTCCGCCTTTGGCACAAGCGCTGCAACGGAGTCGATGACGATCACGTCAACTGCGTTAGAACGAACCAGCATGTCAGTGATTTCCATCGCCTGTTCCCCCGTATCGGGCTGCGAAACCAGCAAGTCATCGACATTTACACCCAGCTTGCCGGCGTAGTCAGGGTCAAGAGCGTGCTCTGCATCGACGAATGCACAGGTATGGCCGAGCTGCTGAGCTTGGGCGATAACCTCCAGCGTCAGAGTGGTCTTCCCGCTGGATTCTGGACCGTAGATTTCCACGATCCGGCCTCGCGGTAGCCCGCCAATACCCAGAGCTGCATCGAGCGCAAGGGAGCCTGTTGGCACTACCTCAATCCTCACTGGCGGGGCATCCCCCATGCGCTGAACCGCACCCTTGCCGAATTGCTTTTCGATCTGAGCCAGCGCAGATGCCAGTGCTTTCTTTTTCTGTTCGTCCATTTTCGTGTTCCTCACGGCTTGTTGAATTTCTGAGGACAACGATAACGGCGCTGCGCGTGTGTCTCCGCCCATGAAGAAAAACTCGTCAAGGCGAATGATGGGAACTGACAAGACTTCGGTAGAGCAGCACATCCAATCGTTATATTCATGACGGATTGAATAACCGGAGACACACATGTCCGAAGAACAGATAGTCACGATCTTGGCCGACTCGCAGGCTCAGGGTCCTGTGCTCCAACGCCTAAACCAGTTAGGCGCACACATCCGCATAGGCGACTTGGAAACAGGCACGCATGTCATCAGCGGTGAAACCGTAGTCCTGCACATGACAGCCGCTGAGTTTGTCGAAAGCATCATTGATGGCTGGTTGTTCCATCGGGCCGGAAAAATGAGCCTGAATTTCACCCGCTCTATCTTCATGATCGAGGGCGACGCGTATTCAACCAGGGCGGCTATATCCCGCGAAGCGATTGACGGTGCCATCGCCTTCTTGGTCGGCGTACAGGGCGCTTCTGTGCTTTATGTCCGAAACCCCACCGCAACAGCTGACCTGCTGTACCGCTTGGCAAAGCAAGCGCAAAAGGACAGGTCCTACGGCATGGCTTTCCAGCGAGCCAAGGTCAACCCCGGAAAAGAGCAGGCCTTGTTCACTATCGAGAGCGTTTTTGGCATAGGGCCGGCTACCGCAGCCAAAGCTCTGGAGCATTTTGGGTCGGTATACGCCTTTATCACTGCGACCACTGAGCAGCTGACCGAAATCCCTGGAATTGGTCATAAGAAGGCTGAGCGGATACACGGCAGCATTCGCTGGAAACAAACGGCTGGTGAAGATCACGCCTACAGCCCTACCCCGAGCCATAGCGAGTAACCGCATCGTATTGAGTTGATCAGGATCGTCCTACAGCTACGATGGAGTTCCCTTACAAGCAATGTCAGGCCATGCACGAACACACAACCTTCGGCATCGATTCTCACATCGGCAGAAGCGTCACACTCCTTAGAGGTGCTGATGTTGCGGGGGAACTGCATCAGGCGCGTGATGAATTCATATTGATCGAAGATGGCGCCTTCCTCCTGTACGCCACCAACGGCGAAGGGGCGCGCTACTTCCTATCAATCATGGGCGAAGGGCATGTGTTCACACCTCCGAGTATGGCGCACATGCTGAACGGCACCCAACGCTTCGGCGTCGAAGTGATGCGTGACGTGAAGTTGAAGGTACTCACCCGCGACCAGTGGAACGCGCTTATTCTAGAGCGCACCGACCTTTACAATCGCGTGCTCGAAAAAGAGTCCCTGCTACTCCAGATCGTCCATTTCCATCTGTCGCAGCACGCGCAGCGTTCGAGCTTAGACAAAACCCGGTTTGCCCTATGCACATACGCCAAGGGTATCGGCAAACCGAACCCATGTGGCAGCAGGACGATCAAAGTCAGCCGCTCAGAGCTGGCGTCATGGATTGGGGTTTCGAGCGACCGTATCTGCCGGCTGATTCGAGAGCTTCACCACGCTGGCGAGGTAGAGCTGATAGGCCGCAGTATCAAGGTCAACAGCAGCCTTATCAGAAGCTTGTACCCTGCCAACAACTGAGTTTTCCGCAATGCCCCATCTACCACGAAAGTAGATTAATCAGGAAGCTAGCTGCTGCTCATGCACAGGCGGCAAAGGCACCGTACTAATCCCACTAATGAGCTAGGCAGCTAGGCGGTCAGCGCCGGTCAATGAAGCTACCAGACACCCCGGTAATCCGATTCGATGCTTTGAGCCGGTGGGGCGCCTCAGAGCCTTCTTTCGAAAGCAACCAGTAGCAGTTTTTCCGGGCGCGTGTGATCGAAATGTGTGCCAGCCGGTACAGCTCGTTCTGTTGGATCACGTCGAACGGAGACTGGTCGTCTGTATCCACGGTCTTGGCAGCGCGAAACACTTGGTTCTTGGCCCATGTTGAGCTGGCTGCCAGAAAATCACCCAGGATGATCACAACGGTGGCCTCAAGCCCCTTAGACCGCTGAGCGGCGCGAACCCGCACTTGCCTGCTTTCTGGGTTGTCTGCTTTGTCACGATCCACTACCACGTTGACCACCGCTTCGAGCTGGCGGTAATCGTCAGGGTTTGCTGCGAGGATCAAAATGCTCTCCCCAGCGGCATAGTGCATGTCAAACAGCCTCATGAAAGTGGCCGGCGACAGGTCGTAAACCTCCACCGGATTCACGTCCTCATTTGCGGCACTTGCCGGGGCCAGAGTGCTCACCGCAGGAATACCGAGGATGAGTGAGTGAGCAGAGAAAATGATGCCTTGCTGCGAGCGGAAGTTGAGGCCAAGTAGGTTCAGGACATAGCCTTTCGATGGGAAGTGCTTTCGGAAATCTGTGAGGTATCGCGGCGTTGCGCCTTGAGTACCGTGGGCCGTCTGGAAATCATCGCCGCAGGCAAAGACCGACATGACGGCATTATCAGCACCCTCTACGTCTATTCGATAGCGGTTTTCAGCCATCGCTGCCTTGATGAACTCCCCCGTGAAAATCGTAATATCTTGCAGCTCGTCAGTCAGGATGTTTCGCAGTCCTCTGAGCGCTTCTGTTGGCACTGCCTTGAGGTTGTTATGGCCTTGGTCGCCGAATGTGAGAAACAGCCT
>NZ_JAUYGL010000042.1 GCF_030689745.1 Devosia sp. | reverse complement strand
CACACCACCAGTGTTCGCCCGAACTGGGCCAATACCTACAATGCGGTCGCCCAGATCGGCTCGCACATCTTCTATTCGCCCAACTAGGGCAATCCCCTCCCTGTCGAACGCGCCGTCGTGCTGGCACGCCGCCCTGGCCTGAGCCGTGTCCCTCGCGGACCTGTGTCCTTGTGCCGCTCCTCCCGGCCTGCCCTTGGTGGGGGAGGCCGGGCGAGGGTGAAGCGAAGCTGGCCCTGTGCGAGCCAGGCCGATCTCTGGGTCTATTCAGCCGCCTGCGCCATCCGTGGTCCCGGTTCGGCATTGGCGGCGTCGCCGAACTTTTCAAAATTGGCCCGGAACAGGCCAGCCAGATGCAGCGCCTGGCGGTCATAGGCCGCCGCATCGGCCCAGGTCAGGCGCGGCGTCAGCAGTTTGCTGTCAACGCCGGGCACCGCGACCGGCACCTCAAAGCCAAACAATTCGTCGGTCCGCATGGCGATGTCATCGAGCGCGCCGTTCAGGGCGGCGCTCAGCAGACGCCGGGTTGAGGCAATGTCGATCCGCTTGCCGACGCCATAGCCGCCACCGGTCCAGCCGGTATTGATCAGCCAGGCCGAGGCGCCGCTGGCCCGCAGCTTTTTGGCCAGCATCTCGCCATAGACCGTGGGATGGAGGGGCATGAACGGCGCGCCAAAGCAGGCCGAAAACGTCGCCTGCGGTTCGGTGATGCCGCGCTCGGTGCCGGCAACCTTGGCCGTGTAGCCTGACAGGAAGTGATAGACGGCCTGATCGGGGGTCAGCCGGGCAATCGGCGGCAGCACGCCAAACGCATCGGCGGTGAGGAACACCACGGTTTTCGGCGTGCCGCCAACGCTGCCCTCGGCAATGGCCGGCAGCACATGGATGGGATAGGCGGCCCGGGTGTTTTCGGTCAGCGACACGTCATCGAAATCGGGAACCTTGGCGTCATCGAGCACGACATTTTCCAGCACCGTGCCAAAGCGTTTGGTGGCGGCAAAGATCTCGGGCTCGGCCGTCGCGCTCAGCTTGACGGTCTTGGCGTAGCAGCCACCCTCCAGATTGAACACGCCGTCATCGCTCCAGCCATGTTCGTCATCGCCGATCAGCGGACGGTCGGGGTCATTGGAGAGCGTCGTCTTGCCGGTGCCCGACAGGCCAAAGAACAGGGCTGCCTCGCCATCCTTGCCCAGATTGGCCGAGCAATGCATGGGCAGCACACCCTGGCGCGGGGCGTGGAAATTGAACAGCGAGAACACGCTTTTCTTGATCTCGCCGGCATAGGAGGTGCCGGCGATGATCACGATGTTGCGGCTCATATCGAGCGCAATCACCGTCTCGCTGCGGCAGCCATGTCGGACTGGATCGGCCTTGAACTGCGGCACGTGCACAATGGTGACGGGCGTAGGGTTGGCGCCGGTTTGCACCATCTCGCCGGGCCGGATCAGCAGATTGCGGATAAACAGGGCGTGCCAGGCGCTGGGTGTCAGCACGGTGACGCCATATTGCAGGCGCGGATCGGCCCCGGCCAGCAGGTCCTGGCGGAACACATTCAGCCCACCCAGGGCGGCCACGGCGTCCTCCAGCAGCGCGGAAAAATGCGCTGGGCTCATGGCGCCCGAATTGTCCCACCATACGCTGTCGGCGGTCAAAGCGTCGCGCACAATGAACTTGTCCTTGGGCGAGCGGCCGGTAAAGGCCCCGGTGCGCACGGAAACGGCGCCATCTGCGGTCAATTCGCATTCATCGCCCTGCAGCGCGCGTGCAACCAGCACGGGCACGATATCGTTGTTGGAGACCGAGCCGGCGCTGGCGGCGATTGTGCTTCTCAGGGTGTCATGGTCGAACATAGAAAACTCCGTCGCTCGCGGGCACGTGCTGCCGCCCGTTGTTGACGTGCAAAATAGAGGGTCGAACTGTGCTACAACCATCCCCAAATGGGTCGTAAGACGGAAGTTGCATCGCGCCCGCAACACCCTTGTGCAGCGGGCCTGCGGTTGTACTCTCCTTGGCACCGCCTTATTTAATGCGTAATTGTCGCCTGCAAGCATACGGAACGCCGCGTGGGTCACATGTTTGAAGCGTCCGAACAAGAAAGGCAGTTCATGCCCAAGATCGCTCTCGTCGATGACGACCGCAATATCCTGACTTCCGTGTCCCTGGCACTGGAGGCGGAAGGCTACCAGGTCGCCACCTATACCGACGGCGCTTCGGGCCTGGAGGGTCTGACCACCGACCGGCCGGACCTAGCCATTCTCGACATCAAGATGCCCCGCATGGATGGCATGGAATTGCTGCGCCGGCTGCGCCAGAAATCCGACATCCCGGTGATCTTCCTTACCTCCAAGGACGAGGAGATCGATGAACTGTTCGGTCTCAAGATGGGTGCCGACGATTTCATCACCAAGCCCTTCAGCCAGCGCCTGCTGGTGGAGCGGGTCAAGGCCATCCTGCGCCGCTCGACGCCACGTGATCCCACCGCCTCGAACGGCGCCTCGGGGGAAACCGGCGGCGACAAGGCGCTGATCGAGCGCGGCTCGCTGGTGATGGATGAAGAGCGCCACACCTGCACCTGGAAGGGCCAGCGCGTCACCCTGACCGTGACCGAATTCCTGATCCTGCAGTCGCTGGCCCTGCGGCCGGGCGTCGTCAAATCCCGCAATGCCTTGATGGATGCGGCCTATGACGATCAGGTCTATGTTGATGACCGCACCATAGACAGCCACATCAAGCGTCTGCGCAAGAAGTTCAAGGCCACCGATGATGACTTTGAAATGATCGAGACGCTGTATGGCGTCGGCTACCGCTTCAAGGAGCAATAGGCACAACCTGTGGCCATCCTCGAACCCGAACGCGATCGCCAGCCCGACGCCGCACCGGACTGGCGCGCGCCGGGCACCGAGGACCCACGCCGCGCGTCCCCCAAGCCGCACGCCCGTCGCCGCTGGCGGCTCCTGCTGGCCCCCTTCCACAAGCTGGCCAGCGCCATCAGCCGCTTTCTCGACCTCACCATCTTTGCCAACCTGACGCGCCGCATCATCGTGCTGAATATGGCCGGGCTGCTGGTGCTGGTGGTCGGCATTCTCTATCTCAACCAGTGGCGCGCCGGGCTGATTGACGCCCGCGTGCAGTCGCTCCGCGTGCAGGGCGAAATCATTGCGGCGGCCGTGGCGGCCTCGGCAACGGTGGATAGCGACGTCATCTCGATCAATCCCGACCGTCTGCTGCAATTGCAGGGTGATGGTTCGGTGTCCTCCCTGTCCTACTACGATCCGACGCTGGAATTTCCCATCAATCCCGAACGGGTCGCGCCGCTGCTGCGCAATCTGATCACCCCCACGCGCACCCGCGCCCGCATCTATGATCAGGGCGGGCTGTTGATCCTGGACAGCGACAATATCTACGCCCGGGGCGAGGTGATGCGGCAGATCATTGAAACCAAGCAGACCGACGAGTTCTTCCTGTGGGACTGGTGGAACGCCGTGCTGAACTGGGTCCCCGGCGACAATTATCCAAAGTACCAGGAATATGGTGTCGATGAAGGCGGCCGCTATCCCGAAGTGGCCTCGGCGCTGCAGGGCGCTGCCGCCGACTTTGTCCGCGTCGATGGCCAGAACCAGCTGGTGGTCTCGGTCGCCGTACCGGTGCAGCGCGTGCGCGCCGTGGTCGGTGCCATCCTGCTCTCGACCGCCCCGGGCGACATCGACTCTATTGTCGCCCAGGAGCGCTGGAGCATTCTGCGCATTGCCCTGATTGCCGCTGCCGTGCAGATCGTGCTGTCGCTGGCCCTGGCCGGCACCATAGCCGGACCGATGCGCCGCCTGGCGGCTGCCGCCGAGCGGGTGCAGACCGCTGGCAATGCCCGCGCCGAAATCCCCGATTTCACCGATCGTCCCGACGAGATCGGCCACCTCAGCGACGCTTTCCGCCGCATGACGGACGGGCTCTATAACCGCATCGAGGCAATCGAGCGCTTTGCCGCCGACGTGGCCCATGAACTCAAGAACCCGCTGACCTCGCTGCGCAGCGCTGTTGAGACCCTGCCGCTGGCCAAGCGCCCGGAAGACCGCGAGCGCCTCAATGCCATCATCCAGCACGACGTCAAACGGCTCGACCGGCTGATCACCGATATTTCCAGCGCCAGCCGGCTCGACGCCGAACTGGCGCGCGAGAGCGCCGAACGGGTCGACGTCGAGAAGCTGGCCCAAGCCATTGTCTCGATGCAGAAGGACATGGCGCTGGGGCGGGGCGTCACCGTCGCCATGGACAAGCGCACCGGCAAGGGCGCCGCTATTGTCAATGGCCACGAGAGCCGCCTGGCCCAGGTGTTCGCCAATCTGATCGACAATGCCGTCTCGTTTTCCCCTGAGGGAGGCGTGGTGCATGTGGCGCTCAGCACCGACGCCGACGATGTGCGCATCACGGTGAGCGATCAGGGGCGCGGCATTACCGGCGATTTCAACAAGATTTTCCAGCGCTTCTATACCGACCGGCCCGATACCGAGAGCTTTGGCGATCATTCCGGCCTGGGCCTGTCGATCTGCAAGCAGATTGTCGAGGCCCACAAGGGCACGATCAAGGGGCATAATCGCTCCGATGGCAGCGGCGCCGTGTTCTCGGTTGTGCTGCCGCGCGCGCGCAAATAGATTGCCACCATGAGCAAACCAAAAAACGTGCATGGCACGGGACTGTTGTTGGGATCGACCGGCGTGCTGTTGCGCGGCCCGTCCGGCGCCGGAAAATCGGTGCTGGCATTGACCCTGCTGGAACGCTGGACGCTGCGCGGCCTGCCCGCCTTCCTCGTCTCTGACGACCGCGTCGATCTGGTCAGGACCGATGAGCGGGTGGCCATGCAGGCCCCACCAAATCTGGCCGGGCTGATCGAGTTGCGCGGCCGCGGCATTGTCAGTCGCCCCCATCAGAACGCGGTCCCCCTCGATCTGGTCATCGACATGGTGCCCGAAATGGTGCGCATGGTTGAAGAGGACGAGTTCGTCACCGAAATCGCCGGGATCACCCTGCCGCGCGCCCCAGTGCCCTATGGCAATGTCATCAGCCTGGGTCATCAGATCCTGCTGGTGACCGAGGCCATGTCGGCACTGGCTCAACCGTGACAAAATACCACTTGAATCCCGTCCGCTGCCGGACAAGACTGGCGCGCGCCCGGTCCAATGGCCCGGGCACAGCCTTGCGCCGTGCAGCTGCTGCATTGCGCGATGAACTGGGGCAAACTATGGAGTGCTGTCGCTTCTGCGCCGCAGGCGCTGCTCGACATGTTGGGGACTTTGTATGATTGGTCTGGTTCTGGTGACGCACGGTGCGCTCGCCCATGAATTCAAGTCGGCGCTCGAGCATGTCGTCGGCCCGCAGGAATACTGCGAGACCATCGCCATTGGTCCCGATGACAATATGGAAGACCGCCGCAACGACATTCTTGCTGCGGTCGACAGCGCCGATAACGGCAAGGGCGTCATCATCCTCACCGACATGTTTGGCGGCACGCCCTCCAACCTGGCCATTTCGGTGATGCAGAACCGGGCGGTCGAAGTGATCGCCGGGGTCAATCTGCCCATGCTGGTCAAGCTGGTTCGCGTGCGCAATGAGATGACCATCAAGGATGCCGTGAACATGGCCCAGGAGGCGGGCCGCAAATACATCACCGTCGCCAATTCCATTCTCGCTGCCGATTGAGCACCGTGAACGTGACGTCCGGCACCACGGCCCAGGGGAGAGTGAGCTGATGGATTCAAGCCGCGCACTGGCGCAGCAACTGACCATCGTCAACCGCAAGGGTCTGCATGCGCGGGCCTCGGCCCGCTTCGTGCGCACCGCCGAGTGCTTCGATGCGGCCATCTCCGTCGTCAAGGACGGCACCTCGGTCAACGGCAATTCCATCATGGGACTGATGATGCTGGGCGCCGGACCGGGCAGCACCATTCTGGTGCAATCGAGCGGCCGCCAGGCCCGCGAAGCGCTCGAGGCCATCGTCCTGCTGGTCAATAACGGCTTTGACGAGGACAGCGACGGGGCGCCCGACTGACGGAACGCGCCGCTGCCGCCCCGCGTTGAGGCCAGTGGGTCAACCCCCCGGGGCATCAGCAGCACGGAGATCAACGCATGCGGCGCATCATTGCTGGACTGGGCGGGCTCGGCCTGGCCGTCACGCTCAGCCAATTCCCCGAATATGCCCAGCAATATACCCAGCGGCTCGGTGGCGCCGTCGACGAATTGCGGGTCATTGTCGAGGATTTTGATCGCGCCGCAGTCGAAGGCGGGCTCGATCGCGCCGCCGCTTTGACCCGCTATGAGGGTGCGAACGACGATTTCCTGGCCGGACGCGGGACCGCCATGACGGCCACCTTCGAGCGCTACGAGGCCCTGCATGCCACGCTGCGGCGCATCGAGGGGGCCAGTGCAGTGGAACGCTTCCAGTCGCTTCCGGCCTATCTCGACAGTGAAATTGGCCAGCGGACGCTGGAAAACTACCGGCCCGCCGTGCCGGTCACCATGGAAGGCATTCTCTATGCCGGCGGTGGCTTCATCCTGGGCTATCTGGTGCTCTCGGGCCTGTTGCGGTTGGTCATGCTGCCCTTCCGCCGCCGCCGCTACGCCGCTCATCCCTAGTCGCATATAAACCTTTCTTTATGTCTCTGGTTGATCCCGGTCGCGCCCTTGCGTATAGCAGAGGCAACGATCCCCATTCCGCTCCGGAGCTTCATTCATGACCACCCATTCGACCGATTACGCGGTCAAGGACATTTCCCTCGCCGCCTATGGCCGCAAGGAACTCGATATCGCCGAGATCGAAATGCCCGGCCTGATGGCCATCCGTGAGGAATATGCCGCCGCCCAGCCGCTCAAGGGCGCCCGCATCGCCGGCTCGCTGCACATGACCATCCAGACTGCCGTGCTGATCGAGACCCTGGTCGCGCTGGGCGCCGAAGTGCGCTGGGTCAGCTGCAACATCTTTTCCACCCAGGACCATGCTGCAGCTGCCATCGCAGCGGCCGGCATCCCGGTCTTTGCCCACAAGGGCGAAACGCTGGAAGAATATTGGGCCTTCACCGATCGCATGATGGACTGGCCGGGGACCACCCCCAACATGATTCTCGACGATGGTGGCGACGCCACCATGTATATTCTCAATGGCGCCAGGGCCGAGGTGGACCCGTCCTTCCTCGAAAAGCCCACCAATGAAGAAGAAGAAATCTTCTTTGCCACCATCAAGCGCCGCCTGGCATCGAGCCCGGGCTTCTTCACCAAGATCCGCGACGCCATCCGCGGCGTCTCCGAAGAAACCACCACCGGCGTGATGCGCCTCTATCAGCTGCACGCCAAGGGCGAGCTGCCCTTCCCCGCCATCAACGTCAATGACTCGGTCACCAAGTCCAAGTTCGACAACAAGTACGGCACCCGTGAATCGCTGGTCGACGCCATCCGTCGCGGCACCGACGTCATGCTGGCCGGCAAGGTCGCCATCGTCTGCGGCTTTGGCGATGTGGGCAAGGGCTCGGCCGAATCGCTGCGCGGGGCCGGCGCCCGCGTGCTGGTCACCGAAGTCGACCCGATCTGCGCGCTGCAGGCCGCCATGGAAGGCTTTGAGGTCGTTACCCTGGCCGAGGCTGCCCATCGCGCCGACATCGTGGTCACCGCCACCGGCAACCGCGACGTGCTGATGGTCGATGACATGCGCAAGCTCAAGGACATGGCCATTGTCTGCAATATCGGCCATTTCGACAATGAGATCGACGTGCTCGGCCTGCGCAATTTCAAGTGGACCAATGTGAAGCCGCAGGTCGACCTGATTGAAAAGCCCGATGGCAGCCGCCTGATCCTGCTGTCGGAAGGCCGTCTGGTCAATCTGGGCAATGCCACCGGTCACCCCAGCTTCGTGATGAGCGCTAGCTTTGCCAACCAGACCCTGGCGCAGATCGAGCTGTGGACCAATGGCGAAAACCTGGAAAAGAAGGTGCATGTGCTGCCCAAGCATCTCGATGAAAAAGTGGCCGAACTGCACCTGGCCAAGCTCGGCGCCAAGCTGACCAAGCTGACCAAAAACCAGGCCGACTATATCGGCGTCAGCACCGAAGGCCCCTTCAAGTCGGGCGAATACCGCTACTAGGCGCCCCTGACCCCTGCCATTATGCCCGCGACCCAGGTCGCGGGCATTTCTTTTGTCGGAAACCCTCGTTTCGTTGTTGCTGCTTCGTTCTCGGTCAAGCCCCGATATCGATGCTTTGCCTATCAAGGTAGGTCATTAAGACTCTTTTAGGCGATTCGCCGGGCCGCTATGGTCAAGGTGATTCGGCTGCTGGGGGACACGCAGCCAATCCGGAATCGGCAGGCCTGTTTGGGCCGCGTAAGTCACTCCGTATGTAGTCATTGCGTACCGACTCTTTGCGGCGTCGGACTGGCAAGCAACACAATTTGACCTAGAGGGTAGCGCATGGCGCCGGATCACTTCCGGAAGCATTGGGGATTCGCCGGACTGGCAGCAACCCCTTTCTCCCTGCTCACGACGGCACCCGCCGCCGCGCAAGGGATGCAGGCGGCCAGCTTCGCCGGTGCGGCACCCGTCGCCATTGCCGCCGGCGCCGGCGCCTTTGCCCTGCTGGCCATGGCCGTGGTGCGCACCATGCTGGTCGATGGCAAGCTGGCCCGCCGCAAGGCGGCCGAACAGATCGCCGGGCTGCGCGCCCTGGTGGACGAATATGAAGCCCTGCTGTCGGGCACCCGCGAAGTCACCGTGCTGTGGACCGATGAAGACGCCCCCAAGCTGCTGGGGCAGGCCGCTGCGGTGCTGCCGATCGGGCGGCAGCCCGAAAGCGTGCTGAATTTCCAGAGCTGGCTGACCATTGCCGATGCCGACCGGCTGGCCCGCCTGCTCGAAGACCTGCGCGTGCACGGCCATGCCTTTGCCGTCAGCCTGAATGCCCTGGACGGCCGGCTGGTACGGGCCAATGGCTGGGTGCTCGGCGGCGGCACGGCCATGCGCCTGCGCCCCGCCTTTCTGCAGCCCGGAGCCGAGCCCGATCTGGTGGCGGCCGCCGCGACGGGCGACTTCACCAGCGTGCGGGCAATTCTGGACACCCTGGCCAAGCCCGCCTTTGCCCGCGATGCCGAGGACCGGCTGGTCTATGCCAATGCCGCCTATCTCGAGCTGGCCCGCGCCCTGGGCAAGACCGGCACGACCAGCGCCCCGCCCGAACTGCTCGACCCGGCCCGGCTGACCCGGCATCTGCAGGCCTGCGACGCCGCCCAGGGACCCAATTCGCTCTCGCTGGCCTGGGGCCAGCACGGCGCCTATGAGCTGGTCGAATTCCCCGTCACCGGCGGCCGCGCCGGCATGTTGCGCCGGGTCCAGGAGACCGAACGCGACAGCGCCAGCGAGGCCGTCGCCCATATTAGCGGCATTATCGACACGCTGAGCACGCCGATCGCCATTTTCAATGCCCGGCGCGAGCTGATCCAGTTCAACCAGGCCTATGCTACCCTGTGGAAACTGAGCGGGGATTTCCTGGCGCTCGGCCTTGACGAGCGCGCCATTCTCGACAAGCTGCGCACCGAGGGCATGCTGCCCGCCCAGGTCAATTACCACACCTGGCGCGACGCCCATCTCAAGGCCTATAGCCGCACCGAGCCCTTCGAGGACGAGCCCTGGCACCTGCCCGATGGCCGCACCATCAAGGTGATCTCGGCCCCCGCCGGCGCCACCGGCGGCGTGATCTATGTGTTTGACGACATTACCGAGCGCCTCAAGCTCGAATCCACCAACAAGGCCTTCTCCAATGTGCAGCGCGAGACCATCAATTCGCTGTCCGAGGCCGTCGCGGTGTTTGGCACCAATGGCCGGCTGACCCTGTCCAATCCGCGGCTGTCGGCGCTGTGGAAACTGCCCACCAATGAACTGGGCAAAAACCCCCATATCGACGAAATCACCGAAGCCAGCGGCCGCGCCATTCCCGAAGACGGGGCCAGTATATGGCGTGATCTGAAGCGGGGGATAATTGATCTCAATCCCACCCGCTCCGACCAGACCGGGCGCATCAACCGCTCCGATGGCCGGCTGCTCGACTATGCCATCACCAGGCTGCCCGACGGGCAGACCATGATGACCTTTCTCGACGTCACCGAAAGCGCCTCCTATTCGCGCGTGCTCAAGGAGCGCAATGACGCCCTGGTCGCTGCCGACGTGCTCAAGGACGCCTTTGTCGAGAACGTCTCCTATGAGCTGCGCTCGCCGCTGACCAATATCATCGGCTTTGCCGAAATGCTGGCCACCGATGCCGGCCCGCTCAATGCACGCCAGAGCGCCTATGTCGACTATATCCGCGCCTCGTCGGTGACGCTGGGCGTGCTGATCGACAATATTCTCGACCTCGCCTCGGTCGATGCCGGCATTGCCGAACTGCGCCCCGAACTGCTCGACGTGCACAAGCTGGTCGACAATGCCCGGGCCGGGCTATCGGCCAGTTTCCCCGAGATTTCGGGCGAGAAGCCGATCAATCTGACCGTCGACATCGACCCCGATCTGCCCCCCTTCATCGCCGATGGCACCCGCATCGTGCAGGTGCTGTATAACCTGCTGTCCAATGCCGCCCGCTTCTCCCCGCCCGGCGGCGAGATCCGGCTGTCGATCTCCTATCGCGGCGAACGCATGCTGTTCGTCATCGAGGATGAGGGCCCGGGCCTGACCGACGAGATGAAATCGGCCATTCTCACCCGGCTCGACAGCACCGGTGGCCCCAGCGGCCGCCAGCGCGGCGCGGGCCTCGGCCTCGCCATCGTCAAGACCTTCGTCAATCTGCATGGCGGCACCATCAGCGCCGAGCGCCGCGAGCCGCGCGGCTCCAAGATCATCGTCAACCTGCCGCGCGACAGCTCGATGTCCGCCGTCGCCGAATAGCGGCGCCGCTCGTGCTGGCCGAGCGCTTCCTGCCCGATGACGCCGCCACCGCCGCCCTGGGCGCCGAACTGGCGGCCGAACTGGCGCCGGGCGATCTGCTGCTGCTGCAGGGCGATCTGGGCGCCGGCAAGACGGCCCTGGCCCGCGCCATCATCCGCCAACTCGCCGGTGACCCGACGCTCGACGTACCCTCGCCCACCTTCGCCCTGGTGCAGCCCTATGACACCGCCCGGGGCGCCGTGCTGCATGCCGATCTCTACCGGCTCGGCGATCCGCGCGAGGTCGACGAGTTGGGCCTGCTCGACAATCCCGACGCCATCGTGCTGGTCGAATGGGCCGAGCGCTCGCCCGAAATCAGCGCCGCCGCCAGCTGGGTGGTGCAGCTGGTTATCCCGCCCGGCGGCGAGGGCCGCCGCGCCACGCTGACCCGGGCCCGGCGATAGCCGCCCCGTTTCCTCTGTAGGCATGGTTCTCGACCGCGCGGCGCGGGCCGGACGGTTGGGGCAGACGGACGGATCCCGAGACGGCTTTCGCCTCTGGTAAAGTTAAAAACGAGACGATCGCCGTCCCGGGATGCCGGTTTTTGGGACTGTACGGCGGCACGGGGATCGCTCGCCCCCACACGGCCGGACTGGAACCTGTGGAAGAGACGAACTTCCACCCGGCTCACCCCAACCACTGTTCGCCTGCAGGCCGCCCATGCGGGGTGATGGCGGCAGTATGGCACGGG
>NZ_JAUYGL010000035.1 GCF_030689745.1 Devosia sp. | reverse complement strand
CGCACTTGCCAGCATTACGCCGGTGGGCAAGGTTGCCGCCGTGGTGCCCGTATCAGCAGTGAAGGGGCAGGGGATCGATGCCCTGCTGCTGGCCATTGAGACGGCATTGGGCGAGAAAAGCCGAACCTATCATGTGCAGGTGCCGCACAGTGCGGGTGGCGACATTGGCTGGCTGCACTCCCACACCGAGGTGATTTCGCGCGATGAACCCACCGAGGCCGGTACCGGTTTTGTGGTACGGGTGGAGCCGCGCCACAAGACGGCGTTTCTGGAGCGCTTCAACGGCCGGATCGAGAGTTCAGACGCCTAGAGTATTTTGCCGCTGCGCTGAATCGCCAAATCGCTCCAGGCTCTTGATTGGTCGCTTTTCCGAACCGGAAAAGTGGAGCTAGTTCTTGCTGAAAGTGCTCTAAGCCTTGTCGGCCGCCCGGATTTCGTTCCAGTAGCCGTCAAGGCGCGCCAGACCGGCATCCCTGGGTTCGACCCCATCTTCGCGGCACCGCGCCTCGACATGGTGAAAGCGCCGGGTGAACTTGAAATTGGCGTCGCGCAGCGCCCCTTCGGCATCGACGCCGGCCTGCCGGGCCAGATTGGCGACAGCAAACAGCAGGTCGCCGATCTCCTCGTGCAGCGCGGCCTGATCGCCACTGGTCTTGGCTTCGGCCACTTCGGCCAGTTCTTCGGCCACCTTGGCCTGTACCGAAGCGAAATCAGGCCAGTCAAAGCCAACCTTGGCCGCGCGTTTGGTGAGCTTTTCGGCCCGGGCCAGGGCCGGCAGGACCTGGGGCACGTCATCGAGCAGGGAAGGGGTCGCGTCGCCCTTGCGCGCGGCCTTGGCCGCCCGTTCCTCAACCTTGATGGCCTCCCAGCGTCCCTTGGCCATGGCCGCGCCCTGGGCCGCGTCTTGGCCAAACACGTGCGGATGGCGTCGGATCAATTTCTCGGTAATGCCATAGATCACATCGCCAATATCGAAGTGGCCGGCCTCGCTGGCCATCTGGGCGTGGTAGATCGGCTGCAGCAGCAGATCGCCCAGTTCCTCGCGCAAATCGCCAAAATCCTGCCGTTCAATGGCGTCGGCAACTTCATAGGCTTCCTCGATGGTGTAGTGGCGAATACTGGAAAAATCCTGTTCCAGATCCCAGGGGCAGCCGCCATCCGGATCGCGCAGTGCGGCCATGATCTCTATCAGGCGGGAAATGTCGCGGGAGGGTTGCATGAGCGGGCCTTCGGACAGGGGGGATTCGGCGCTGGCAATGTAGCCTGTTTCCCGCTGGCACAACGACAAATTTGCCGGGTTGAATGGGCAAAAACTGCCGCGCTGAAGCACTAAGCTGCTCCTGGCGCTGATTTAAACCCGATTTTTGCGGGTTTTGGTGTTGGCGCGGCACTTGCATGGTGACGCACATTACTGGCCATGGGAGCGATGGGCATGACAAGTGTAGGATCTGGCGGTGCCGTTGGGGCAGGGTTGCTGAATCGGCTTTTCCAGCTTGTGGACAAGGACAAGAACAGCACGGTTTCGGGTGACGAATTGTCGGCCGTGCTGGATTCGATTGGCCAGGGGCAGAAGTCGTCTGCCATTCTGGCCACGCATGACAGTGACGGCGACGGAATGGCCCGACAAACTGGTCTCCGACGAGAATTTGGGGCAGTTGCTGAGCCTGCAGGATCTGCGGGACATGAAACTCCTGAGTCCGGCCGAACGTCAGCAGCAGGCCGACACCCTCAAGCAGGAGTATTTCAGCCGCGTCGACGCCGATGAAAATGGGGTGCTGAGTGGCGACGAGGTCGAGGCCGACCGCGTGCTGAACCTGGCCAGGGTGCTCGATGGCGGTGCGCTGCCCAATAGCTTGGTGATGTTCCGGCCCGGTGCCGACCGCAATGCGCTGACGCTGGACGACATCACGGTGGGCCAGCGGATCGACCCGACGATGCTCAAGGTCACCGAACCCAGCGCTGAGCTCAAAGCCAGAATTGCGACCATGCGCGCCATGATGGCGCAGATGCAGGATGGCGCAGACACAGCGACTGAAACAGCGGCGGCGGACAACCAGCCGCTGACGGTCGAAGGGCAGACTGAGAAGGTCAAGACGGCGAGCCTGTCGCACGCGCTGATCACGCGGCTCATCGCCCATTTCAGCACCCAGGGCATGGCAGGGACAGCAGCCAGTACCGATTTCTCGGCCTGACAGGGGCGGCAGCGGCAAAGCTGGCAGGCAGTTTTGTCATCTCCATTGTTCGCATAATATATATTATGGAACTTTGGCATGTATCAAACTGGCCGAAACGCAGGGATTTTGCATCAATTGTAGCGCGGACCCGGCAAATGTACGAATCCGATGGACAGTTTTGACCGTTTGGTCAAAACTCTTCGATAGCAGGATATTGCGTCGCTGACTGAGGAGGAAGATGTGCGCTTCGGATACAAGGCTTCGGCCGAACAATTCGCGCCCAACGCTTTGCTCAAATTCGCCATCGAGGCCGAACAGGCGGGGTTCGATTCGGTATTTGTCAGCGATCATTTCCAGCCGTGGAAGCACACCGACGGTCATGCGCCGTTTGCGCCCGCCTGGATCGCTGCCGTACTGGCCAAGACCGAGCGTATCGTTGTTGGTACCTCGGTGCTGACGCCGACCTTCCGGCTGCATCCCTCCGTCGTCGCGCACGCCTTTGGCACATTGGGCTCGATGTTTCCCGGTCGGGTCATTCTGGGTGTGGGTACCGGCGAGTCGCTCAATGAGGTGCCATCCACCGGCATGGTCTGGCCAGAACTCAAGGAGCGTTCGGCGCGGCTGCGCGAAGCTGTAGCCTTGATCCGCCGACTCTGGAGCGAAGATCGGGTGACGTTTGAGGGCGAATTCTACAAGACGCAAAACGCCACGATCTACGACAAGCCCGACGAAATGGTGCCGATCTATCTGGCGGCCGGCGGCCCGCTCAATGCCAAATATGCCGGTCGCGCCGGCGACGGCTTCATCTGCACCTCCGGCAAAGGGGCCGAGCTCTATGTCGACCAGCTGCTTCCCAATGTGCTGGCCGGTCGGGCAGAATCGGCCTTGGCGGACATGCCGTTCGAGCGGATGATTGAGGTGAAGGTCTCATTCGATACCGATGCGGAGGCAGCGCTGAACAATACGCGCGGCTGGGCCGCGTTGTCGCTGACCGCCGAGGAAAAGCACTCGATCGACGATCCGGCGGAAATGGAACGCCTGGCCGCAGAGTTGCCAATCGAGCGCATTGCGAAGCGCTGGATCGTCTCGAGCGATCCCGACGAGCATGTGCGGGCAATCAAGAGCTATATGGATTACGGGTTCGATCATCTGGTATTTCACGCGCCCGGTGATGACCAGAGTCGGTTCCTGGCCCTGTACGCCAAGGAAATTCTGCCGCGACTGCGGGCCCTGACTGCGGCCGGGAAGTAGCCCCCTACTCCCAGATATGGACGGAAGCGATGAGAGTGCCGCGATATTCGGTGTGGGGTATCACCGGGATCCCCGAAATTGACGCAGGCGACGACCTGGTGGCACTGATCGCCGACGCAGTTGCGGCGCAGGCCGTCGATGATGCCAGTGCAGCGATTGAGGATGGCGACATTCTGGTGGTGACCAGCAAGATTGTCTCCAAGGCCGAAGGTTGCCAGTTTTCGGCTGCGGACCGTGACAAGGCGATTGCTGCGGAGACTGTGCGCGTAGTGGCGGAGCGCGTGCATCCGGGCGGTGTGACGCAGATCGTGGAGACCCGGCATGGCTTGATCATGGCGGCAGCGGGCATCGATACCTCCAATGTGCCCGATGGTATCGCGCTGCGACTGCCCGATGATCCCGACGCGTCGGCGCGGCGCCTGTGCACTGGCCTGCGCGAGCGGTTCGGCGTTCGGCTTGGCATCGTCATCACCGACACGTTCGGCCGGCCATGGCGGGTTGGACAGACAGATGTGGCCATTGGGGCCGCCGGGGTCATCGTCACCGACGACATGCGTGGCGGGGTTGATGCCAATGGGCGGCCTTTGCAGGTCACGATAACGGTGCTGGCCGATGAACTGGCGGGGGCTGCCGATCTGGTCAAGGGCAAGGCCAGCGGCATTCCGGTGGCCGTGGTGCGCGGCCTCAGTCGACTGGTAACGGGTCCCGATGCGCCCGGTGCGCGCACACTGGTTCGCTCCGTCGATGACGACATGTTCCGGTTTGGCTCGGCTGAAGCCTATCGACTGGGCTATGACGCCGCGCTCGCCGAGATGCGCGATGGCGGTCAGACTTCATCCCCCCGCGTCAAGCAGAAGCAGGACTGATTCATGCGTGTCTCTTCCATTCTCACCGTGCTTGCTGGCCTGGGGCTATCGGCGTCGCCCGTCTGGGCTCAAACCAGTTACCCCTTGCGCATCGATAATTGCGGGGTTCCGCTGGTGTTCGACGCGGCGCCGGCCCGCGTGGTGGCGATCAAGTCGACAGCCACTGAAATGCTGCTGGCGCTGGGCCTGGGCGACAGAATCGTTGGCGTCGGCTTTCAGGATGGCCCCGTGCCGCAGCCGTGGGCGGCGGCAGGCGCCAATCTGCCGGTGCTCGCCGAAAAACTGCCATCCCAGGAAGTGGTGCTCGAAGTGGAGCCCGACTTTGTCTATGGTGGCTGGGAAAGCAATTTCGCGGCCGACGGCGCCGGCGAACGCGCCGGTCTGGCGGCCCTGGGCTTGGTCAGCTATGTCTCGCCGCCGGCCTGCCGCTCGGTCGCACCGGAGCCGCTGGATTTTGAGGACCTGTTTGCCGATATTGCCGAGATGGGCATGATTTTCGATGTCTCGACTTCTGCCGATGTGCTGATTGCCGAACAGCAAGCGGCGCTGGACGCCATTGTGCCCGATGGCCGTGGGCTGACGGCGCTGTGGTACTCATCGGGGACCAAGACACCCTATGTTGGGGCCGGCAGCAACGCACCGGCGATGATGATGGACGCGCTGGGGCTGGATAATATCATGGGCGATGTGGATGACGGCTGGGTCTCGGCCAGTTGGGAAGCTATCGTTGACGCCAACCCGGACGTGATCATTCTGGTTGATGCGGCCTGGAACTCGGTGGCGCAAAAAAAGGAGCTGCTGGCGGAGAATCCGATCACCAGCCAGCTCGATGCCGTGATCAACCAGCGTTATCTGGTGGTGCCGTTCCCCGCATCAGAAGCCGGTGTGCGCAATGTGGGCGCCACGGCTGACATGGCGGCCCAGTTGGCGGCGCTGGCCTTCGATAAATGACGCCGGGCCGCGGCCCACAATTTGTGCTTGGCCTCGCCTTGTGGGCCTTGCTGCTGGGCAGTGTCGTTATGGCGGTGACCTTTGGTCCGGCCGACATTGCGCCCACCGAAGTGTGGCAGACCATCGCGCATCACCTTGGCCTGCCGTTTGAGACGCCGGTAACGCGGTTGCGCGATGCCATTATCTGGGAACTGCGCCTGCCCCGCGTTCTGGTGGCGGCCGGCATTGGCGCCGGGTTGGCGCTGTGTGGCGCCATCATGCAGGCGCTGACGCGCAATCCACTGGCCGATCCCTATCTGCTGGGTCTGTCGTCGGGCGCCTCATTTGGCGCCGTGGCGTTTCTGCTCGCCGGTGCGGCCCTGTTGATGCCCATCGGGGCGTTTTTTGGTGCCGGTGCGGCGATGGCGCTGACGTTGCTGGTCACGCGGCTGCTGGGCGGCGCAACGCCCTCACGCGCCATTCTGGCTGGCATTGCAGTGTCGGCACTGGCGGCGGCCGCCACCTCTTTCCTGATCTTCTGGTCGGCGACCGGTGACTCCTATCGTGAAATCCTGAGCTGGCTGATGGGTTCGCTGAGCGGCGCCAGCTGGGGCGATGCAGGCATCGTGCTCAGTGCTGTGCTGCTGCTGGGGGTGCCGATGCTGTTGGCTGGTCGCGCGCTGGATGCTTTTGCATTTGGCGACGCGGCGGCGGCGACACTGGGGATTGATGTCGCAAAACTGCGCTGGGCGCTGCTGGGTGCAACAGCGCTGCTGACTGGGGCGCTGGTGGCAGTTGGCGGCGCGATTGGCTTTGTCGGCCTGATCATTCCGCATGTGGTGCGGTTGGGGACCGGAACGCGCCATCGCCTGCTGCTGCCGGTGGCGATGTTGGTTGGCGCCTGTTTCATGGTGTGGACCGATACGGCGGCACGCAGCCTGTTTTCGCCCCGCGAACTGCCGGTGGGGATTATCACTGCCCTGCTGGGGGCGCCGATCTTCCTGCTGGTGCTGTTGCGCTATCGGCGGGTGACATGAGCACTGGTATCCAGTTTGACGCCGTGCGGGTCTGCGCCGGTCAGAGCACGCTGCTTGACGGGGTCAGCTGCCGCGCCCAAGCTGGCCGCTTGACCGGCCTGATTGGCCCCAATGGTGCGGGAAAATCGACGCTGATGCGGGCTGCGCTTGGCCTGGTGCCGCTGGCCGATGGCCGCATCAGCTTTGACGGACAGGATTTGCCCGGCATGCCGCGACGGGCGCGAGCGCAGATGTGCGCCTTTGTTGAACAGAGTGGCAGCGCCGAGGTGCATTTGGGCGCCCGCGAAGTGGTGGCGCTGGGCCGCATTCCATTTCAGTCGGTCTGGCAATCGGTGCCGTCGCCCGACGACGATGCTGCGGTCGACACGGCGCTTGCCGCTGTGGGCATGAGCGGCTTTGCCGAACGGCACTACCATACGCTGTCGGGCGGCGAGCAGCAACGGCTGCAGGTGGCGCGGGCGTTGGCCCAGCAACCCAGGTTGCTGATTCTGGATGAGCCGACCAATCATCTGGATGTGCACGCGCAATTGAGCATTCTGGGTCTGTTGCGGCGACTGGCCCGATCGGGCGCCACGGTGCTGCTGGCGCTGCATGATCTGAACCTGGCGGCCGCGTTTTGCGATGATCTGGTGGTGTTGCACCACGGCCGCCTCGTCGCAGGGGGTGCGCCGGAGGCCGTGTTGACCCCTGCCCTGCTGCGCGATGTCTATGCGGTCGGGGCCAGTTTACTGCGCCATCCGGGCACCGGCCGGCCGATGATTGCCTATGATGTGTCGCCCGAATGAGGGACAGGACGCAAAGATGATTGACATTAAGTCCGGGCCCGACCAAATTTTGATCAGCTGGTCAAATATCTGACCGAACGGCAGGCGGAGGGCTTTATGGAATTCGGCATCACTTTCAAGGGTTTCATTGAGCCTGAACGCGCGCGGTATCTGGTCCGGGCTGCAGAATACGCCGGTTTCACCTATTGCTGGTTCTACGACTCCCACATTCTCTGGCGCGATTGCTACGCCGCCATTGCCATGTGCATGGAACACACCACGGATATGCGGTTTGGCCCGCTGGTAACCAATCCGGACGTGCGCGACTGGTCGGTGGCGGCCTCGCTCTTCGGTTCGCTGTCCAAGCAGAGCGGCGGCCGCTTTGATCTGGCCGTCGGGCGTGGCGACAGCTCGCGCCGGGTGATGGGCAAAAAGCCGGCGACGCTGGCGCGCGTTGCCGAGTTCATCGACAAGACCCGCGCCATGGTGCGCGGCGAGGCCGTCACCTATGACGATATCGCCGAGCCGGTAAAATTTCCCTGGGCCGTTGGGCATGACATGCCCAGCTGGATTGCCGCCTACGGCCCGCTGGCGCTGAAGACTGCCGGGCAGAGCGCCGACGGCGTGGTGTTGCAGCTGGCCGACCCGGGCCTGTGCAAGTGGTTCACCGATCAGTGCCTTGACGCTGGCAAGGCAACTGGTCGCGACATGAGCAACTATCGTTCTATGGCCGCGGCGCCGGCCTATTTCGGCGACAAGGCGCGAGCCATTGAAGCCACCAAGTGGTTCCCGGCCATGGTGGGCAATCATGTCGCTGATATTGTTGAGAAATACGGTGCAGACAGCGATCAGGTGCCGGCAAGCCTGACCAGCTATATCGAAAAACGCCGCGGTTACGACTACTCCAAGCATGGCCAGGCCGATAACCCGTTTCTCGATTTCATCACGCCCGATGTGGTGGAGAATTTCTGCGTGCTGGGCGAGCCGGAGGAGCACATTGCCAAGATGCACGCGCTCAAGGCCGCTGGCGTCACCCAGTTCAACATCTACCTCGATAGTGGTGACGAGGAAGAGATCATTGCCGGCTATGGCCGCCATGTGATCCCGGCATTCCGTTAAACGGCGAAAGCCTCAGCGATTGAGGATGGTACCGGTCACCACATCTATCCTCATGCCATCAAACGCCGGCGTTATGTGCGCCGGCGTTTCTGCGTCGAGCCTGGCATAATCAAGATCGATATGCAGATCGGTCAGCACGGCCTGGCGGGGGGCGAAGCGGTCGATCCAGTCCAGCGTTTCGGGCAGGCTGAGATGGCTCGGGTGCGGCGTGCGGCGCAGGGCATCGATGATCCACAGGTCCAGCCCGGAAATGGCGGCGAAAGACGCTGGGGGGAAGCCGGAGAGGTCGCAGCAATAGGCAAGATTGCCGACACGGAAGCCCAGCGAGGTGATGTCACCGTGCTCCTGCTCAAATACGGTAACCTCCAACTGCCCGCCTGGACCGTTGATGCTGAGTATCTCGCCTGCTGCGATGATGTGGGCATTCAGGATCGGCGGATAGCTGCTCCCCACCGGGCTTTCAAAGCAGTATCCGAACGCCGCCCGGAGCCGATCGCCGGTGAAGGCGTCGGAATAGATGTCGACCCGCTGGCGATTGTGCAGCGCCAGCACCCGCAAATCATCAATGCCATGCGTGTGGTCTGCGTGTTCGTGCGTGTAGAGCACGGCATCGACGCGGTCGACCTGGGCATCGAGCAATTGCTCGCGCAGGTCACAGCCGGTGTCGATCAGGATGCGTGTCGGTTCCGGGCTGCCATCGGACCAGGCTTCGATCAGCAACGAGCAGCGGCGGCGACGATTGCGCGGTTCGGCGGGGTCGCAGTCGCCCCAGTCATTGCCGATGCGGGGCACCCCGCCCGACGAGCCGCAGCCCAAAATGGTGGCGATAATTCTCTGGGCAGCCGGCATGGGTCAGGCCAGCCCGGTCTTGGCAAACAGCCGGGCGAAGTTGGCCGTGGTCTCGGCGCCGAGTTGTTCGAGGCTGATGCCGCGCACTTCGGCCAGTTTTTCGGCCGTATGGCGCACGAAGCTGGGTTCGTTGGACTGGCCGCGATGCGGGATCGGCGCCAGATAAGGCGCGTCAGTTTCCACCAGATAGCGGTCGGCGGGGACGAATTTGGCGACGTCGCGAATCTCTTCGGCGTTCTTGAAGGTAATGATGCCGGAAAACGAGATGGACCCGCCCAGATCAAGCGCGGTGCGGGCCAGCGCTGTGCCGGCGGTGAAGCAATGCAGCAGAAAGGGGAAGGCCCCCTGCCCGGCTTCTTCGGTGAGGATCGCGGCCATGTCATCATCGCAAGAGCGGCTGTGGATAACCAGTGGAAGACCGGTGATGCGGGCGGCAGCAATGTGGCGGCGCAGACCCATTGCCTGCGCCTCGCGTGGCGCGTTGTCGTAGAAGTAGTCCAGCCCGGCTTCGCCAATGGCAACGCAGCGCGGATGGGCACTTAGCCGGACAAGTTCATCCGTCGTGATATGCAGTTCTTCGTCGGCATGGTGTGGATGGGTGCCCACCGAACACCACACATTGTCGAAGCGCTCGGCAATGGCGGTGTATGTGGAGAACTTTTCCACATGTGTGGATATCGTCACCATGCCAGTGACTCCGGCAGCAGCGGCGCGGGCCATCACCCCGTCAATATCATTGGCCAGCGCTTCAAAATCGAGGTGGCAATGGCTGTCGATCAGCATTGGTTATTCCGCCTTGCGCTCGATGCGGGCAAACACCCCCTGCGGCACCGGTAGCTCGGCACCAGGCTGCAGGCCTGCCGGGATTTTGCTGTCCGCAAGCAGGCGACTTTCTGCGGCAATGCCGAGCTGGTCAAGCAGGCGGGCCGCTGACTCCGGCACAAAGGCCAGCATGGGAATGGCCAGGCGACGGACCGTATCCGCCGTGACGTAGAGGACGGTCGCCATCCGCGCGGGATCGGTCTTTTTGAGCGCCCAGGGTTCCTGAGCGGCGAAATAGGTATTGGCCGAGGCGAGTGCGGCAATGATGACGCCACTGGCCTCATGCACAAGTTGCTGATCCATCGCCTGTTGAGCGGCGTCGATCGCCTCGCCAACTTCGGCGATGATGGCGTCGTCCGCTTCGGTCAGCGGGCCCGGTGTGGGCACCTTGCCGTCGCAATTCTTGTTGATCATCGACAGCGAGCGCTGTGCCAGATTGCCCAGATTGTTGGCGAGGTCGGCGTTGACCCGGTTGACCAGCTTGTCGCGGCTGTAGTCGCCGTCATTGCCGAACGAGACTTCGCGCAGCAGGAAATAGCGCAGTGCATCGGCGCCGAACTCCTCGATCAGCGTGAACGGGTCGATGACATTGCCCAGCGACTTGCTCATCTTGTGGCCATCCACGGTCAAAAAACCATGGGCGAAGACGCGATGGGGCACCTCGATGCCGGCGCTCATCAGGAAGGCGGGCCAATAGACGGTGTGGAAGCGGATGATGTCCTTGCCGATGACATGCAGGTCGGCGGGCCAGAACTTCTTGAACAGGTCCGCAGCTTCATCGGGATAGCCCAGTCCGCTGATGTAATTGGTCAGCGCATCGACCCAGACATACATCACATGACCGGGCGCATCCGGCACCGGAATGCCCCAATCGAAGGTGGTGCGCGAGATCGACAGGTCGTTCAGCCCCCCCTTGACGAAGGAAATCACCTCATTGCGGCGTTCCTTGGGGGCGATGAAGTCGGGATTGGACTCGTAGAGCGCGAGCAACTTGTCCTGATAGGCCGAGAGGCGGAAGAAATAGGTTGGCTCTTCCACCCACTCAACCTCGGCCCCCGAAGGGGCGAAGCGCTTGCCGTCCTTTTCGGTCAGCTCGTCTTCGTCGAAATAGGC
>NZ_JAUYGL010000030.1 GCF_030689745.1 Devosia sp. | reverse complement strand
TCGGCGACGTCGCCCTGCTCAAGCATCGTCTTTGGCAGGTTCGAGAATGGCGTCAATGCCGGATATCAATTCCGCACTGACATCGTCCGGCGCATCATGCAGGGAATATGACTTCGTCGGGCTCGGTTCGCCGCGCATCCTGTGATAGTCGCGGGCGGAGAGAACAAAGAGCTTCTCCTTGCCGTGCTTGGTGAGCACGACCGGTTCGATCATCGCCGCCTCAAGAATTTCACCCGAAGAGCGGTTCATGTCGGAAAAAGTGTAGTGCTTCATCTCATGGCTCCTGTATTTCACGTAAAATAGGTATTTTACGTTGTTTTGTCAATTCGAGTCTTTGTGTCGACAAAAATGGGGCGGAGCCGAAGCTCCGCCCGTATGGCCTAGCTGAGTGCGGCCATCTGCAGTTCTGCCGCCTTGCGATCGACGGTCTGGCCGGGGTTGTCGATCGGGCGCTGGAAGGGCTTCCAGGCCTCGCCGACCACCTCTTCGTAAGCGGTCACGACGCCTTCGGCGGCGCAGCGGAGCGCGTGAGCCTGCAGGCCCATATCGGCTGCGAATTCGCGCTTGCGTTGGGCTGCCCCAACGAAACCGACCGGGCCATTGATGTCCTCGTCCCGGGTGTCATTGGATCCCTTGGCCGTGGCATCGCGGGCCTCGGTCACGGCGCGGCTGTAGAATTGTCCGGCCCCATGGGCGGAGCCGACAAACGAACCGACGATGCGCTGCAGGTGAATCTGCATCGCCCGTTCGCCGAGACCCTCGTTGAGGGCGTCGGCCGTGTCGACGATGATCTTGTGATGAAGTTCGCGAATGCCGTCACCGTCGATCACGGGAAGACCGAAGCTTTCGGAGATGAGGGAGGCCTGAGCGCTATCGGGGCAGGCAAGTCGGGCCATTTCGAGCGAAGCGCCCTTGCGAAGCTGGGTGACCTTGGCGGATTGACGGGAAGAACGAGCGGTACTGGTCATGTGAGTTTCCTTTCCTTCACGGTATGGCCGAAGGCTCAAGCCGGACTGCCGGCCTTCCCTTCGGGCGCGGTCAGGAAAAACCGGTGGAAAGACGGAGGCTTCAGGGTCCGCGCGGACCGGGCCAAGCGAACCTGTCCTGCGGGTCAGCAGGGCTTTCAGCCCTTGCGCCATACCGCGGGACCGGCTTGGCGAGGATGGTCCGCGCGGCCGCACCGCGGCGCGTCAGCGGCCTTGAAGGCTCCGGCCGCCGGTTTACGACCGCAGCCTGTCCCGAAGGGAAGGCCGGCAGACATGGCGCTCCACTGGCGGCGATGTGTAAAGGAAATGACGATTGCCAAACGGACCGCTCACCCGACCAAACCACCGCTGCGTCCACCGATGCGGTTCGGGAGAACGCTGCGCTAATCCTTGCCTACCGGCCATTGCGGGAAGGGCATGCTTCCGGATTCATTGTCTGGCGGGATGGCGGCAGGGGCCATGGACGCCGCAAGGTCCTCGCCGGCGACGGCCCAGTCGATGATGGCGACGTTGGCCTGACCGGAAATGGTGACGATCCGTCAAGATGGGCTTCGAGCGCTTCGGCGACGTGCGCACGGGGACTGGTGGTATCGGCCGTCACTAGAATATGGACTGCAACGAGCCATGTGGTCATGGTCTGGGTCTCCTGTTCGGGGTCATGAAGCGGGGAGCGTGGATCGACGTCAGAGCCGCACGCTTCCACGCGTCGGTCCCCGCGAACCGGGTGCTGTGCCGCCTGTGATGGATGATGAGCTTCGGATAGGCGCCCTCCATCCGGAAGCTGGCGTGCCAGCCGAAGGCAATGGCGATCAATTTCCAGGGGACGGACATCAGCGCCCCCATCCGATAAAGCTGGAGGGCCCGTCATAGACATCGTGGCGGGCGGGATCGATGACGAAACCAAATGGGCCGACCGTGTATTCCGCCGAGGGAACCAGAAATCGGCGCTCCTCCGCAGCGTGATCGCGCGTGCCGCCAAGCGTCGCGACGACCTCGACAAAGCCGTCGTGATGATCCGACCTGATAGCGGAGATCACGATCCAGTCGCCGACATGGCGTGACTGGAAGGCCCGGCGATCCTTTTCGCGGGATTGACCGGGTTCGAGCACGGTTCCCGTGATCGTCTCGAATTCGTCCGGCCAACTGTCCTTGACCGTCTGGTCGGCGCAGCGCCGTTCGAAGCTGGTAAACAATTCCGGGAAGGTGATCGCAACGATCGCCCACTCGACGTCTTCTTCGTACCAGCTATTGGCATTGCGAAGCCGCCCATCGACCCTGGCATTGCGATCGGCCGCAAGATGGAATCCGCCATGACCGGCGGTCGAATGGCAGACGATCCCCTCTGCAAAGACCGTGGCGCCCTGCGAGGGTCCCCAGGGCGTATACGCGCGGGAGTGGATTTCCCGGCGGCCGAGAGCATTTTTCTCGCAGATGTGCTCGGCCTTCTCGACCATTTTGGCACGGAAAGCCGACTCGTCGGTGAGCGCGCCGTGAAATCCGTTGAAGTCTCCCCGCACAAGCTCGCGCAAAGACCGGCGCTCCAACCATGCCGCGGCAAGGTGGTGGGTTCCATCCCGGCCGGGCAGCATGGCGTAGGCGGTGCCATCGATGCACGCCACGGCGAAACCGTCGGCGCTGGTCCCGAACTCAACCCCGGCCATGTCGGAGGGCTGTGAGGCGGAGGGGTGGGATTGGGCGGAATTGGTCATGCCGCCCTCCCCTCGACATGATCGGCGGCTACCTGGTCGGCGGTCACCTCATGCAGCACCGCATCGGGGTAGCCGTGGCGCGACAGCCATTCATCGGCCGCGGCCCTGCTGACCGCGACGTGAACCAGTTCGCCCGCATCGCCGGGCCGGCTGAGCACGAGAACCGAGCCGGCCGAAGGACGCTCGATGACGGTGAAGTCGAGATCGCTGTCGAGCGAGAAGGTCTTGAAGACCTTCAGCACGATCACCGCCTTGGTGCCGAAATCTCCCTCGTAAAGGGTGAAGCTGGCTGGAATGGCGGTCTCGCCGACGACAGTGCCGGGCTGTCTCTTGACGAGACGGCCGGTGTTGTTGTGACGCTCCCAGGCCTGGAGCTTGCGGCGGTGCCGCTCAGGGGGACGGGGTGTTCCGTCTGAATAGCGGATAATCGCACCGAGCGGTGCAGTGTCGAAAATCAGTTGTGCGGACATGAGTGATGCCTTCCTGTTGGATGAATCGGAACGGAAACGCCGCCGGACGATGCCGGCGGCGTGATGTGCGTTCGGAAGGAGGTAGACCGCTATTCGGCGGCCTCGCGGAAATCCTCGGAGACGGCGCCCGAGTCGATGTCGCTCTCATCCAGCTCGTCGATGGAGCCGTCGGCATCCCCGGCGTCCTCGTCCTGGGAGAGCTCGTTGCGGGCCTTCCAGTCGGCGAGTTCGTTTGCCTCCGGCGCGAAGTGTGCCGACGCATGGACGAAGCGTTCTTCCTTGAAATGCTCCACGAGCGCGGCGCGGGTGTCGCGGACCTTGTTGCGCGGCAACACCGAGGTATCCGCGCAAGCGGCCTCGAGAGCCTGCCGGGAGAGGCACAGAAGAAAGTCTTCGGTCCCCATATTGGGCAGGAAGCTGTCGGCTCCGACGACAGCGCCGGCAATCCGCGAGACGATGCCGCTGTTCGACATGTTGCGGCGGCACGACAGCACCTCGATCAGCACCGAGCGGACCGCGACCCTGAGCGTGTCCGTGTCGAAAGCGAGATTTCCCGTCTCATCGACCAGGGTTGCGGCATGGGACGCGATCTGGCTTCGGAATGAACCCGTATTGCCCGACCCGGTGTCGACGCGGACATTTTGACCGGCAAAGGCAATGACGAGCAGCGCCGTCAGCGTGTCGTCCTCGATCGGCGCGCGTTGAAGTGCTTCATGAAGCGCATCGGTGCGGAAATCGCCGATCATGTCCCGGCCTTTCTGGGTGACGTCCGGACGCTGCGTCTGCAGGGCGGCCGTTCCCTGCTCTGTCTTGCCCTTGCCAGCTTTCGGCTCCGGCAGCCGGTAGACGACGGACTGCACCTTGCCGTCGCGATCGAGATACATGGCCGTATGGTCTGACTTCTTTGGCTTGCCGTAGACGCGTTCGGCCTTCTTGGGGAGCTCCGGACCGTTCCAGCCATTGAGCTCGGCAATCATGCCATTCTTGGGCAGGTTGTTGGTCATCCATTCCTGCTGGGCGCCGAGAAAGGCCTCGACATCGATCGTATAGCGGCTGTCCTCGTCGGCGGGGGCGAAGAGGTCCTCGACCCAGGCGATGCCGTAGGCCCGCGCCAGCTCATCGTCGAAGCTGGCGTCGCGCGCATACATGCGGGTCTTGGACAGGCCGTTGGCAACCGACCACCAGGACGTCGTTTCGTTCTTCCTGGGCTTGTGGGCCTTCCAGACCTCCTTCTGCTCCGCGATCGAGGCTGCGGCAATGGTCCTGAGCTGCCGTTCGTCCGGCATGTCTCCCTTGGCCATCTGGTCCAGCATGGCCGGAAGCACATTGGCGAGCAGCCGGAGCTTCTTGATCTGGCGGACCGAAAGCGACAGCGCCGCGGCGATGCCTTCCTCGGTCCAACCCAGCGCCACCAGACGCTCGATGGCGCGCCACTGGTCGACGGGATTGAGCGGTTCGCGGGCGATATTCTCGACCATGGAGCGCATGGCGCCGCCATCCTCGGCAGGATCTGTCACAATGACCTCGATCTCTTCAAGTTCGGCGGCGATCGCTCCCCTGGTGCGGCGATGTCCGGCCTGGATGATGAAGCCGTTGCCGCCATCAGCTTCGGGAGAAACGACGGGCGGCTGGATGATTCCGACGGACTTGATGGTCGCGGCCAGCAGCGCATCGCCCTGCGGCGTGGATTTGGACTTGCGAGCGTCGTCGGGATTGTCCTTCAGCGCGCGCGGATCGATCTTGATGATATGCATAGGAAGCTCCTGTTCGCGATTATGGATCCGGCACCGCGCCGGTTCCCTTTCTCGTCTTCTTCTCGAAGACATCCCCGGGACCGCGGAGCGGGCGGGCCGGTGCAACTGCGGCCGAGCGTCCCTGCCCGGCCGGACAAGCGGGGCTGACAAGACCTGCGAAGAACGACGGGCCGGGATGGCGCAGGCGGCGGTTGAGCGACAGCGTCTCCGGGCCCAACCGATCTGCGACCGGTCCCCTTCCTCCTTCTTCTTCAGGCCGCCTCCACGGCCTTCCTTCCCTCCTTCAAGACCCCATCCGCCAGATCGGCTTCGATCTCGGCGAGTTGCCTGCGTTTGTCGCCAAGCTCGTCTTCGAATCCAAATTCTCCACCCTGACGGGACTGGTAGGAGTTCAATCGGCGCTCCGCGTCGTCAAGGCGGAAGCGATATTGCGACCGCTCGTCCTCGAAAC
>NZ_JAUYGL010000023.1 GCF_030689745.1 Devosia sp. | reverse complement strand
GCTGTCGGGCGTTGCCCGCCAGCAGTCCGAAAGGTAGAGCGGGTCTTGGAATAAGAGAATGGGTTTGTTGTGAGTGCGGTGCCGCTCACAATCGCGACGTAAACGCCGCTAAAAACATTCTCGCGCTTGGATATGAGCGTCTAGCAGTAGGAATCCTCGCCCTTTAGGGCAGGGAGGATATCAACGGCCAGGAGTTTCGTTCCGACGATCAACAACTCGTTTCAAACTACATCCTGGATGCTGTAGTCGCAAGACGAGAGCCAGGAGACCCCAGCGGGTTCGCCCTTAGAACCCCCTGCCTTTAGGCATGGAGAGGTTTAGTCCACCGATACGAGGTCGCTGACGCGACAAGGGATAGTGATAAAGCCGCCGAGAAAGCTACCAAGAAGTTCGTGCCACCGAGGGAAACCACCACATAAATGATGAAGGCATGCCATATGTAAAAACCGTAGCTGATGTTGGACAAGTAACTAATCGTGGGTTTTGATGCCCATGATGCAATGGGTTGGCTATTCAGGGTAGATAGCAATAACCATCCACACAAGACAGGAACGATGGCGCCGGTGATGAACCCTGTTGTTCCTGATCCCGGGAATACACTCACCAGCAACACGAGTAGCCCAGCAGGGATCGCAACGTGTCGCATCATGGCTGGCAGATGAAATCCTTCGACCAGCGCCTTTGCGCACAATATCCCGACAGCAAAATCAAATATGAATGAAGGGAAGGCGTACCACGCATAGTTTGCCGTGTAGGGATCCATCCACTCTTGCGTAACCACATACACGACTAGCAATTTCCATAACACCGGAATGGACAGCAGGATCGCAACGCCAATATAGTTCACCACCCCAAGGGTGATTCGCACCAGAAGCGGGAGGAGAAGGTAGGCCGCCATCTCGACAGAAAGCGACCAGTAGACCGGGTTGACACCAAATCCCGGAACAGACGATGTCCCCGAGACGAAAAACAGGTGTTGCCATAACTGGATCACCCAATCTTTTCCGGAGGCGGCGCCTGCTACAAAAACGGCGCCAAACACTATAACTAAACTGAAATAATAGGTTGGCGCGATGCGCCAAAACCGTTTCGACATGAATTCGCCGTATCTGGGCGTCTTGAGCCAATGCAAGGTCAGAAGGAACGCCGACAGCACAAAGAATAACCTTACAGCAACATACCCAACCTCGTACAGCCAAAAGAACTCCCCGACAAACCCTTTCCATACAGCCACATCAAAGTAGTTCAAGTGCAGAATGAACACCATGAAGGCCGCCGCCACCCGCAACGCATTGAGCGCAGGAAATTGTGAAGGTAACGCATTGATCCGGTCGATATAAGTTGCGCGCAACTCCGCTGTCGTTTTCATATCCCGTGCGATGCCTTCTGTACATACCCATTATTGATGATTGATTCGACGATCGTGTCGTTCGGCTCCAATATCCTTCTGGCGCGCGTCGCAGAAACGTAGAGCAGGTTCATCTCGACATCCAGATTGGCGAGCTCACTATCGCTTTGAGCCGCCTTTCTGCCATCGTGATACTTGGAGATCGCGTAGAAGTCATTGGCAAGTCTGACCTGGTCGAATTCCAGCCCCTTGGATTTATGCGCTGTCATGAATATGATCTTGGCTTGATTGATATCAACTTCTGACGAGCGAACCTTCTCTACCAACGCAGGAATCTCTTCGCCATACTCCGTCACAACCTTGCTGAGCATCTTGAGCTCCGGATCTTCCGTCTCGGCCGCCACAGTCTCAAGCTTCGAAAAATCCCCGAAACTGCGAATATATGGGTCCTTGATCGCGCCGCCGAATTTCAGGTTATGCGCATCCAGGATCATATTGAAGCGGTAGCTCTTGAACCCCCCCACAAAGCCGATCTTGCGGCCAGCGCGGACCGCATCGATGGATTCCGAGAATATACCGGCATTGGTGCGGCAGATATGCGCGAATGGGCGATCAAGGTCGATGTCATCGATCGCACCATCCTGCCCGGCACCGATGATCGAACCATCCTCGCCCTTCTCGTGCAATATCCTTGAGGCCACATCCGCAATGTCGGCACCAAAGCGAAAAGACCGGGTGAGCACATGGCGTTCGCCAGCAAGCATCGCCATTGCATTGGCGGCCCCTCTAAACAGGTAAATCTGCTGGTGCACATCGCCGACGAATACCTTGTCGCAGGGTTGCATGGAAATAATGCTCGAAAGCACGGGATTGGTATCCTGTGCTTCATCCAGAAGGATGATGTCGTACGGAAGCAAAGGGCGAGAGAGCTGGAAGAGTTTCAAATAGCCGTCGTGTAGCATAGGAACTGAGCTGTCATTCACATCCTTCATCTTCTTCCACAAATCTCTGGCGACCTCGGCAATGGTGGATGAGAACTCTTCGTCAGCCGCGACATCCGCAATATCATCCCTTGCTGAAACCATATATTTCATCAGCAAGTTCAATGCGCCTTGTGCGACCACGTAGTTGTTGCCCAAGTTGAGCGCGGCAAGCA
Organism: Devosia sp.; assembly: GCF_030689745.1. Taxonomy (GTDB): domain Bacteria; phylum Pseudomonadota; class Alphaproteobacteria; order Rhizobiales; family Devosiaceae; genus Devosia; species Devosia alba. The sequence continues at coordinate 2,054 of NZ_JAUYGL010000023.1, read as the reverse complement.
CATCCGTCGCTCTCAGGTTACCGGCCAGTTTGTGCGCATACCGGGCGCCAAACTTGGCGTAAGCCAACCCATGAGCCGTCGCGCACTTAACGTGCCTCGGAAAGCGCGCCTGAGCTTCGATCTGATTTGCCTTGTTGAATACGATGTAAAGGATGCGCTTGTTCTGTCTCCGGCTCGCATACATCTCGCAGGTAGTTGTCTTGGAGGTGCCGGCAAAAGCGTTCACCACCAACTGATGCGCGCTGGAATCGCGGATCCCGACTTGTTCCGGTGTTGCCGTAATGACTTTCGATTCACCCATGTGTCGCCACCTCATTTGCGTAGGTAATAATTATACGCTAAGTAACCACCAAAACAAAAGGCTGCGAAAGCAGCCCTCCTTGTGACATACCATAGCCCAATTGATCAGTCTCCAGAGCTATTTGTTGCTGCGCCACCATATTGCTTATTGAATTCTGCAGAGAACAACGGGCCATTCACTTCGTCAATCAATAGAGAATGCGCGGCATTTTCAGCCTTAAGGTCTCCCAGTGCGGACGGGGTTGACTGGCGCTTGACAGACAGCCGGGCGCGAATGCGCTCGCAGGCGCTTGCCTGGTCCGAGAGGATTCCGGCTACCCGCTGGCTGCCCGGTCTTGCAGGGCGCTGGCTGCCCGGTCTTGCAGGGTGCTGGCTGCCCGGCCTGGCAGGGCGATCTCCATCCAGCTTGTTCATCATCGCCCCGGCATCACTTTCAGCCACCGGGCAATCGAAAAATTGTGTATCCATTTGCCACCCCTTAACCCTTCTTCTTTGAAAAATCCAACATGCCTTTAATTTTAATGATAATTTTCATTTAAGCAACTTTTTGGAGAAAAAAGATGTTTTGGCATACCGGATAACCAAGGAATAGCCTGGCTATAGGTATCCCATGGACGCAAAATGGCGATAAATCATCGCATCATGTATCGCCGCAACTTCAGCTTGCGTCAAGAGCGCGATGTCGGTCTCAACCTCACAACCGCGAGAATCCCCTCGCTTTAGCCATGGGGAGGTTTAGACCCATGGTTTCGCAAGGGCTTTTGCAAGGGCTTTTGTTGACTTCCCACTTCCCTACTGCTATAGATGCAGTTATGGAAGAGTCTGCGCATGTTAGAGGCTCTACCCAATAGGTATTAAAAAACAGGCTCAGTTTTAGTGATTGCTGTACAACGACCGGTGGAGGTGAAAAATGGACATCAATGCGAAGAATGAAGATTCAAAACTTCTTGCCAAGCGCAAGTTGATTAAGAAATTTGATCAGCTTCTTGCCGAGACAAGTAGGTTGCGCGCTCATGCGGAAGAAATGGGTAAAACTTTAGAACGGGAACATCGGTTTTCTAAAGCTGCGTAAGGCTATCGACTTCAATCAAACCGCTTAGCATCTAATAGGCTCCTGTGCTCTCATAGGAGCCTTTCCTTTTGCAGCGCCCACATAAGATCTTGCGCTACTCATCCTTAGCAGGATGCGGTGATTCTAGCCAATGAGGTGGCCGGTGTATTCCAAGGCAGCGCGCCTAGTCGCGCACATAAAGTAGAAAAATCAGCGCCCGGCGGGACCCTCCGAGACCGGGTTGCCAGGACCCTCCGAGACCCTCACCCCTTCGGCCCCGCCCCCACCTCATCCGCCCGAGCCGTATCCCTCTCCGCATTGTACGCCGCCAACTCCGCCGCCAACTCCGCATCCGCCTGCTTCTCTGCCTCTTTCCCGGCCTCCTCGGCCGCCGCCCAATCCACATCCGCCTGCTCCACCGCCACCTGCCTCGCCCGCTCGATCGAGGCCCAGGCCGGGATGGATGAAAAGAAACTATTCTCCGCCTTCTTGACCAGCTTCCAGCGCTGCAATTCCCCTTATTTTGGCTGCGGCACTTCCAAAGTATCGGAATCGTCCAAGTTCAATTCAGGATGCTCAACGATACTGTTCATCGTTAGCCGAATCATCAGATCTTTGTTGCCAGGATCACTCTCTGCCACCAATAGTGCCAATGCAGTCATGGCGTCCGGGCTAAACTTCACAGGAATCTCCTGCTCCTGTA
>NZ_JAUYGL010000016.1 GCF_030689745.1 Devosia sp. | reverse complement strand
GGTCACGTCCCTGATGATGGTGTAGCTCAGCGGTAGCGAAGCCGCTCGTGAGCGCGCCTTTGATAGCGCTGTAGCGAGCGGGCGGCTTCGCGGTGGTCATCGACGATTCGCCGTTAGGGTCGGGTTGTGAACACCAACCTGATTCGAGGGAACCATCGATGACCAACGAGACCATGAACCTGCGCACGCTGATAGAGAAGACCCCCGACGCCGATCTGTTGCGCGAGATGATCGGCTTTGCCGCCGAGCGGCTGATGGAGCTGGAGGTCGGCGCTCTCACCGGCGCGGCCTATGGCGAGAAGAGCGCCGCGCGGCTGGTGCAGCGCAACGGCTATCGCGACCGCGACTGGGAGACCCGCGCCGGCAGGGTCGATCTGCGCATCCCGAAGCTGAGGAAGGGCAGCTACTTTCCCTTCTTCCTGGAGCCCCGCCGGCTGGCCGAGAAGGCGCTCACCGCGGTGATCCAGGAGGCCTACATCCAGGGCATCTCCACCCGCTCGGTCGACGATTTGGTCAAGGCCATGGGCATGAGCGGCATCTCCAAGAGCCAGGTCTCGCGCCTGTGCGAAGAGATCGACACCCGCGTGAAGGCCTTCCTGGAGCGGCCGATCGAGGGCGACTGGCCCTATCTGTGGATCGACGCCACTTACGTGAAGGTGCGCCAGGCCGGGCGCATCGTTTCGGTCGCCGTGATCGTCGCGGTCGGCGTCAACGGCGATGGACGGCGCGAGGTTCTCGGCCTGGATATCGGCCCGTCGGAGGCCGAGCCCTTCTGGACGGCGTTCCTCAGGAAGCTCGCCCGGCGGGGCTTGCGCGGCGTGAAGCTGGTCATCTCCGACGCGCACGAAGGCATCAAGGCCGCCGTCGCCAAAGTGCTCTGCGCCACCTGGCAGCGCTGCCGCGTGCACTTCATGAGGAACGTGCTGGCGCATGCCGGCCGACAGGGCCGGCGCGTCGTCTCCGCCTTCATCGCCACCGCCTTTGCCCAGAACGATGCTGACAAGGCCAAGGCGCAATGGCGTCTCGTCGCCGACCAGATACGCCCCAAGGTGCCCAAGCTCGCCACCCTCATGGACGAGGCGGAGACCGACGTGCTCGCCTACATGACCTTCCCGGCGCAGCACCGGGCCAAGCTGCACTCGACCAATCCGCTGGAGCGGCTGATCGGCGAAATCAAGCGTCGCACCGAGGTGGTCGGCATCTTCCCCAACGAGGAAGCGATCACCCGCCTGGTCGGTGCCATCCTGCTCGAACAGAATGACGAGTGGGCGGTGCAGCGGGCGCGATACATGACACTGGAAACCATCGCCCCCTTGAGCGATGATCCCCTCGTCAGCCTTCCGGCTCTCGCCAGCTGACCAGCCCGGCCCCGGCCGGCGATCATGGCGACCAGCCGCCAGTTACACCACGCCGAGGGACATGATCAACTCGATCCTTGCCGATCAGTGCTCGACATAAACGGGCGCGCCGATATGAACGCGCTCATACAGTTCGATGACATGCTCGTTCTGCATGCGGAAGCAGCCACTCGAAACCGCCTGTCCGATTGAATTCGGCGCATTGGTGCCGTGGATACGATAGGCAGTCCAGGCGAGATAGATCGCCCGCACCCCGAGCGGATTTTCCGGTCCTGGGGCAACATAGGTCGGCAGGCGCGGATTCTTGCGGCGCATCGATAGCGTCGGCCGCCAGCTGGGGTCCTCGCGCATGGAGCTGACATAGCTCGTTCCGTACCATTGATTTTCGGGGCTTCCGACAGCTATCGGATAACGGACCGCTTGCTTATTGGAGATCGTATAGTAAAGCCGCCTTTCCGAGGTCTTGATAACGATCGCACCCTGCCCATAAGGGTTGTCGAAGTCGACGACCTCACGCGCCGCATTTCCTTGTGCGAGCGAAGGCGGTGCCCCCACCGGCCCGGCCAGCACAGCGAAAACCAGCGCAGCGAGAAGCCGGCTACCGAACCGACCGCATGCACCCCCCATTTCTCCCCCTTTGCACTCCCGCCCGCGCCATGCCCGCGCGGCCGCGATACTCCATTTCCAAAAAAGGCACCAAATCGTGCGCGAAATCAAGCGCGAAGCTGATTGACCACCTGGGGTACGCTCCGTCGGCAAAAACCTGCCTTCGGGACAGAAGAGAATACCGATCATTCGCTGGACAATGGAAAAACATATTTTCCTTTTCCGCGAAATGTTGCATGAAAATATGCGTAGTGCGCTCAGAATTCGCCTTTTTCAGGCGCATTCAGGCGCATAAAGCGCGAGTGGCGATGCATTGGGCTTGCGCGCAAAGCGGAGATTGGCCACAGTTCCTGGATCAAAGGGGGACGGCGTCGGCACATCACGATCCTCTGGTCGCAATGTCACGGTTTGAAATGACCTTTCGGCTGTGACGCCTCACCGACCGTCCTTTGGAGGGAGTTCCGCAACGATCGTCACGATCGCAGTTTTCTTGGATTGGCCAAACCGAGTTAGGGAGGACTACAGACATGGCTAAAGCCGATCAATCAAACGTAACACGCCGTAAATTCCTGAAAGGCGGCGCCATTGCCGCCGGCGCTGCCGCCGGCACTTTGGCCGCTCCCGCCGTCGTCACGGCGCAGGCCCCTGTCGTCGTCAAGATGCAGACGTCCTGGCCGGCTTCAGATATCTGGATGGATTTTGCGCAGCAGTATGTCGAGCGTG
>NZ_JAUYGL010000007.1 GCF_030689745.1 Devosia sp. | reverse complement strand
TCGATCTGGTGGAGGCCAATGCGCTGCATGGCGGCAAGCTCTCCATGGTCGACAGTCTGATTATTACGGGACAGACTCTCGTCTCGAATGGTTTTGGCGCCTCCGTCGGGCTGGAGGCGGCCTATACTCAGATGGGTGGCGGCGTTGCATCCAAGCTGGGAGATCTGTTTCAGTTGCGCAGGGCCGACATGCGCAAGCTGGTAGGCTGCGGGGCCGCAGGAGCAATTGCGGCGGCCTTTGGCGCTCCTTTGACCGGTGCCTTCTATGCCTTCGAGCTCATCATAGGCACCTATACAATTTCCAATCTGGCCCCGGTGGTTGCCGCCTCAATTGCGGCCGTACTCGTTGCATCGCTGTTCGGCCACGGCGAGCCAATCGTCACGATCACCCAGGCGGTGGACATCGGACTGCCCCAAGTGCTGCTGATCGTGATGAGCGGGCTGGCGACGGGAGGGATCGGTATCCTGCTGATGCGGCTCGTCGGCCTGGTAGAAGCCGCCTTCCTGAGAGTTCGCGCGCCCACTTGGTCCCGTCCTGCCATTGGAGGTGTTCTGGTTGGCGGGCTGGCGTTGCTCAATCCTGCCGTGCTGTCAGCGGGGCACGGAGCGGTCCAAAGTGCGTTCACCGAGGCGCCGCTGCCTTTGGCCCTGGCGGGCGCCGTGGTGGTCCTGAAAATTCTGGCATCGGCGATTTCGCTCGGCTCGGGCTTCCGCGGCGGCCTGTTTTTTGCGTCGCTTTTCATTGGGGCGATTCTTGGTCAGGTGTTCTACCAGCTGACGGAACTGATCGATCCGACGCTGTTCCCCTATCCCGATGTGTTCATGCTGGTGGGTATGACCGGCCTGGCAGCCGCTATTGTCGGTGGTCCACTGACCATGGCGTTTCTGGCGCTCGAGACCTCCGGCAGCCTTCCGCTCACGATCGCCGTCCTGGTCGCCGCTGCGGCGTCGTCAATGCTGGTACGCGAGACCTTTGGCTACTCGTTCACCACCTGGCGCTTCCACCTCCGGGGCGAAACTATCCGCAGCGCCCATGACGTGGGCTGGATGCGCAACCTGACGGTGGGCAAAATGATGCGCCGGGATACCAAGCCCGTACCCGAAAACCTCGGCCTTGGCGAATTCCGCCGACTTTACCCGCTCGGATCCGCTACGCGGGTCATCGCCCTGCGTGACGATGGCAGCTATGCGGGGATGATCGATGTGGCAGATGCCTATGGCGAGGCGATTGCGGACAAAGCGGCGGCGGTAAAGACCATCCTGCGCCACGGCGAAGTGATGCTCCATCCCGCATTGGGCGCGGGGGACGCTGAGCACCTGTTCGAGAAGAACAATGCGGATGCCTTGGTCGTGGTATCGGATCTGGTAGGGCGCAAGGTGATCGGCACGTTGACGGAGAGCCATCTGCTCCGCCGCTATGCAGATGAGCTAGAAAAAGCCCGCGCCGACCTAGCCCGTTGAGCGGTCGGTTTTTGCGATGTGTTGTGTCCAGCGCTGTTGAATGTCACCGAGACCTGACCCTTTAGGGGCAGAAGGACAACTATCGCGCCTTCTTCAGCCGCATCGGTTTTGACCAGACCCTCGTCACCGAGTTGCTGGAGCGCACTCCGCCACGTGTCGCCGCCAGCTTCTCGGAGGTCGCCGCCGCCACTGCATCTTTCGGACATGGTTTCAGCATTTCGCCATTGCATATGGCTCGTGCCTTGGCGGCGTTCGTCAATGGCGGCAACCTGATCCCGCCGACCTTCTACCCACGCGAAGAAGAGGCGGCGCTCGCCGTTTCGACACGGGTCATTTCCGAACAGACCAGCGCCCAGATGCGGCAGTTGCTGCGTTTTAACGCTGTCGTGGGCTCGGGTTCACGAATGAACCGGCTGGCGGTCGGTTATCGGGTCGGCGGCAAGACCGGGACGGCGGAGAAGGTAATAGACGGTCGCTATGGCACGGGCATGAACCTCACCGTCTTCGTCACCGCCTTCCCCATGGGGGACCCGCAGTACGTAATGTAGATCCTTGTCGACGAGGCCTCCCCCGAAACACCACAATCGGGGAACACAGCGGGTTGGAACGCCGGCGAAGTTTCGGGACGCGTCATCGCCAAGGTCGGGCCTATGCTGGGAGTCGCCCCCATGGAAAGCAACGGCGTCGACGACGCGATCATCGCAGGCTTTCAGTAGCAAGAATGCCGGGAAGACCGGCTCCGCGGTTTTCCATCGCAACAATATGCGGACGGGCCGTGATCAAAATGCCGGAGACGTGTTTAGGCTTTTTGGGGACGCCCATGTGGCTAACCAAGGATTAACCGCATCGCCTTAAGCAGAAGCGGTGATCGTCCGGAGCCCAATCAATTTACGACGCCTGCTGATCCTGCTTTTTGCGGTGATCAGCATGTTCGGCTGCGCCACCGGGTCCTCCATGGCTCATACAACCAATGCCATAACTGCGGCGATCGCCAGCGACGATCACGGTCACAGCCATGCCGGACAAAACGGCATTGGCAATAGCGTTTCGGGTCACCACAATGCCGCTGATCACACTCATGACACCCCGCACTTCCCGGCGTTGATCGTGGCGAGTTGGACAGTGCCTCCGATTGGATGGTTCCAGAGCGTGTCGGGCGACAGCGTGCTCGGCATCGCCCATACGATGGACCGACCGCCACGAATTCCACCCAACGATTGACCGCCGGGCCGGAAGGCTCAGTTCAAATCATTGGGGTTTCCCTCATGTCCAAAATATCGCCCCTCACGTGGGCCGCGGAACGATTCCGCACACCTAAACTATCGGTGGCAGCTGCCTTCGGCCTGCTGATCACCGCAATGCTTACGGGCACCGCGAGTGCCCATGGCGTCGATACGTCCGACGCCGGCTACATCGCCGAAATCACCGGCGCGAACCTGCTGCCGTTCGTCTATCTCGGCGCCAAGCACATGATCACCGGCTATGATCACATCCTGTTCCTCTTCGGGGTGATCTTCTTCCTATACAGGATGGAGCACATCGGCATCTATGTGTCGCTGTTCGCCATCGGTCACTCGACCACGATGCTGCTCGGCGTGTTCTTCAACTGGGCCGTCAGCTCCTATTTCATCGACGCGATCATCGCGCTATCGGTGGTCTACAAGGCACTCGACAACGTTGGGGCATTCCAGCGCTGGCTGGGCTTCCAGCCCAAGACCAAGGCCGCGACCCTGATCTTCGGGTTCTTCCACGGGCTGGGCCTCGCCACCAAGATCCTTGAATACGACATCTCGCCCGATGGGCTGCTGCCCAACCTCATCGCCTTCAATGTCGGCGTTGAAATCGGCCAGTTGATGGCGTTGTCCTGCATCCTGATCCTGATGGGTTTTTGGCGGCGCACGGCGTCGTTCTGGAAGCTCGCCTTCTCGGCCAACGTCGCCATGATATGCGCCGGTTTCGTCCTCTTTGGCTACCAGTTGGTCGGCCTTTTCGTCGTTCCTTAGGGAGACACAAATGTACAATACAGATTTTCCCGACCGCGCTGACCTGCCTTCCACCGAAAAGCTTGTCGGCTCAACAATCATCGCCGGCGTTTCGGCCCTGGCCATCCTTGTCACCATCGTGCTGCCGTCCGAATACGGCGTCGACGTTACCAGGGTGGGCGGCATGCTGGGGCTGACCGAGATGGGTCGGATCAAGATGCAGCTCGCGCAGGAGGCCGCTGACAATGAGGCGATGAGTGCGGCTGTCGCGTCCGGCAATGTGGTGGTCCCCATCGCCTCGGTTGCGACAGCCGATACCCAGACCTTGGCGTCGCGAATGGACGACATCGAACAGACGCTGGCTGCCTTGCAGTCACAGTTGGCCGCGGGACAGGCGGTAACGCTACCTCCCGTCCCAGCTGTCGTCGCACCTGCCGAACCCGTCGCGGTTGCGGCAGCACCTGTTGCAGCGGCCCCAGCCTGGCGGGACGAGGTGAGCTTCACCCTGACCCCGATGCAGGGCACCGAATACAAGATGGTCATGCAGGCGGGCGCCGTCGCCAATTACGAGTTCGTGGTGGACGGCGGCGTCATTAACTTCGACGCGCATGGCGAGGGCGAGGGACAATCGCTGAGCTACGAAGAGGGCCGCGGCGTGATCGCCGACAGCGGCCAGATGGTTGCCCCGGTAACCGGAACGCACGGCTGGTTCTTCCGCAACCGCGGAGATGCCGACGTGATAGTGACTCTCCGTACAACCGGCGATTATTCAGAGCTGCGCAAACTGATATAGTCAGAACTGACTGCATTAGCTGTCAGTGAACAAAGGTAGAAGGCCCGCTTTCGCGGGCCTTTTGTCTTATCGGTGGCAGTGATAGTCGCCAGTTTTCCGGTTGTTGTGACAGCCATCTTTATTCAATCCGCCGCCATGCGCATGAGCCGAGCCAGCCATGGACACGGTAAGAAGCGCAGTCAAAACCAATGCAGTAATCTTCCTCAATTTATATCTCTCCAAAAATAAACATGATCTCTAGATCACTATTGTTATTCAGCGACAATACACTGGGGAATGTAAAGAACCATTTTCGTTCGGAATTTTTGGAGTAAATTCTGGAGCGGTATTTTGTTTGATCATGTGTAACCAACGGCAAGACCCACTACGCCGTAGTAGCCCACATAGAGACCGACGATAATAATTAGGGCACCTGAAAGGTAAGGCGCCCTGGCGGCCATGACGGAGAGCCAGGGGAAACGCTTGGTCGCATGCCGGGAGCCAATCGCCGCAATCGCACCAACGGTGACGAGTGTGATCGCCAGGCCGATCGAGAAGCAGAGCGCCATGACGGCGCCAAGCGGGATTTCCTTGAGCTGCAGGCAGATCAGGAGAACGGTGATAGCCGCCGGGCAAGGCAGCAGGCCACCAGTGATGCCGAACAGGATGATCTGCCAGGTGGTGACTCGCTGGCTGGCGAAGCGCTTTCGGATATCGTTGGCGTGGGCCAGTTCGTGGGCGTCCTGGTAGCCATCGGTCGCCAGTTGCAGGCCCTTGACCTCTTCGTGCATGGCGTCGTGGCCGCGACCCTCGACGAACGACAGATCGCAGTCGTGGCCGTGGTTGCCGTGAGCAAGTGTCAGCCGGGCCATGAACTCATGCGGCTCGGGGATGTCGTCGATGGATTCGAGGTACTCGCCCTTGCTCACGAAAGCGAAGGTCTGTTTCGAGCCGTCCGGGCGCTCGGTCATCACGCTGACTTCGCTGGCTGGCCAGTTTTGCCCGAAGAGAGTGCGAACACGCCATTTCGGCGGCTGGCCGGTTTCAAATATTTCCGCCCGAAGGACACCATGGCCGGTGTCGATATCGCGGGCCTCGTCATGCCCATGCTGATGGCCGTGCTCGTAGTGGCTGTGGCCGTGGGAACCGCCATCGCGGTGATCGTGTCCCATCGCAGCCTTCGCCAGTTGCTGGTCGCGCCAGGTTCGATGGATCATCCATAGTGCCAGCCCGATGATGATAACCGCTGACAGTAGCTGAAAATAGGGCTCGACGGTTTCGGCATCGAGGCCCTGGTAGAAGTACGGCCCGCCCAAGGCGATCGCCCAGACCACCATGGTGTGGGAAATAGTGGCCGCAAGCCAAAGAAGGACGGCCTGCCAGACCGTCCCGCGAATGGCGACGATGAAGGCCGCCATCATGGTCTTGGAGTGCCCGGGCTCGAGGCCATGCAGGGCGCCGAGCAGGATGGTGCTGGGGATGAAGAACCAGGCGTTGCCGGCTCCCCGTGCGATCATTTCCGAGAAGTCGAGCATGGCAACCAACTTGGGTGAAGTTGACCCCCACATATCCGCCCCTGGGGGGATGTCGTCAATATCCCCATGGGGGGATATTTGGCGGGTTGAAATTTATCCCCCCCTGGGGATATGAGTAGGGCATGACACAGTCACACACCCACGATGACAGCCATTCGCATGTCCACGACACGCATCCCGACATCGTCAAGCGCCTGAAGCGTGCAGACGGGCATCTGCGCTCGGTCATCGAGATGATCGAAGGCGGTCGGCCATGCCTGGACGTCGCCCACCAATTGCATGCTGTCGAGAAAGCCATCGCGCAGGCCAAGAAGACCTTGATCCACGATCACCTGGACCACTGCCTCGACAATGCGGTGGGGCCGCTGGACGCAGACCATCGCACTGCGATCGACGAGTTCCGGGCCATAGCCAAGTACCTCTAGGAGGCCATCATGCTCGGTGTCTTGAAAAACAGAACCTACCGCCACCTGTTCCTCGCCCAGGTGATCGCGCTGATCGGGACGGGCCTCGCCACCGTGGCGCTCGGCCTGCTCGCCTTCAATCTAGCAGGTGAAAATGCCGGCGCGGTATTGGGTACTGCCCTGGCGATCAAGATGATTGCCTATGTCGGGGTGGCGCCGATTGCTTCAGCTTTCGCCGAGCGTCTGCCACGACGGGCCATGCTAGTGACGCTTGATCTGGTTCGTGCGGCGGTTGCCTTGCTTCTACCGTTCGTGTCCGACATCTGGCAGGTCTACGTGCTGATCTTTGTTCTGCAATCGGCGTCGGCGGCCTTCACGCCGACCTTCCAGGCTACCATCCCCGACGTGTTGCCAGACGAAAAGGAATACACTCGAGCGCTCTCGCTTTCACGTTTGGCCTATGACCTCGAAAGCGTTGCCAGCCCCTTGCTGGCGGCGGCACTGCTGACGGTGATCTCGTTCAATAACCTATTTGCGGGCACCGTGATCGGCTTCATCGCCTCGGCGCTGCTGGTTGCTTCGGTGGTACTTCCCAGTCCAAAGCCGGCGGCTCCGAGGGGCATATACGATCGAACTACGCGGGGTCTCCGCATCTATCTCAAGACGCCGCGCCTGCGTGGACTGTTGGCATTGACCTTTGCCGTCTCAGCCGCCGGCTCGATGGTCATCGTCAACACGGTGGTGTTGGTCCAGTCGGTATTCGGCTTGACGCAGCAGTCGACGGCGGTAGCCCTCGCTGCATTCGGCGGCGGCTCGATGCTCGCGGCATTGGCACTGCCACGGCTGCTCGATCGGTTCGACGATCGCCCCGTCATGCTGATCGGCGCCGGCATCCTGGTTGCGACAATGCTCGCCGGCGCTGCCTTACCCGGATACGGCGTGCTTCTCGGTCTCTGGGTCATCATCGGCGTCGGCTATTCGGTCACCCAGACGCCGGCTGGCCGGCTTATCAGGCGGTCATCCAATCCCGAAGATCGTCCCGCCCTGTTCGCGGCTCAGTTCGCCCTGTCGCACGCGGCTTGGCTGGTTACTTATCCGCTGGCCGGGTGGCTGGGTGCGTCTGCGGGCTTGCCGGTGACATTCCTGGTCATGACAGCAGTTGCGGCTCTGGGATTGGTCGCGGCATTGCGACTTTGGCCGGTCGATGATCCTGTCGTAGTCGAACACACGCACGACGATCTGCCGGCGGACCATCCTCATCTCAATGGGTCGACCGGCAAACATGCCCACGCGCATGAGTTCGTCATCGGCGCCGAACACACTGTATGGCCGGGGCGGTGACCACGCTCTTTGGATGGATAGTCGCAATCCAGACGACCACCCACCACTCGGTTTCCGAACATATGCACGCTTAATCAGCATAGTGCCGATCCTGTTCGGCTTCGTTCATACATTGACGCGCGGTCGTCAGCCGCCCCCGCGGTGTAATCAGGTTGTGGCGGGAAGATTCTGCGTGATTTCGTCGACCTCGATGAAGGTCGGACGGACGTTGCTCATCAACGCCTTTCGGGCAAACTCGACTGCCATGACCGGCGGTTGTCCTGAAATATGGGCGAGGAGCCCGGCCTTCAGGGACCGATAGTATTTGGACTCCGAGTTGAAAGTGCTCCGGAGCGACTGGGCCATGGGTGCGAAGAAACCGTAGGCCACAAACACACCGAAGAACGTTCCGACGAGAGCGCCGCCGATCATGTGACCCAACACTTCTGGCGGCTCGCTGATGGAGCCCATGGTCTTGATGACGCCCAGCACGGCGGCGACAATGCCCAGCGCCGGTGTGCCGTCCGCAAGAGACTGGAGAGCTCCGACCATTTCTTCCTGCTCTTCGTGGTGGGTTTCGAGATCCTCGTCCATGAGCGCTTCCATCTCATGGACGTTGGTGGACCCCAAAGTCACCATGCGCAGGTAGTCGCAGACGAATTCGACTGCGTGGTGGTTCTTCGCAAACGACGGAAAAGCGTTGAACAGCTTGGAGTCGGATGGGTTCTCGATGTGCTGCTCGAGAGCCAGAATGCCCTTCGACTGGATCAGCTTGAACATGGCGTACTGCATACCCAACATGTCCGCGTAGTCGGTCTTGCTGAACTTGGGACCCTTGAGCAGTGCGCCAAAGCTACCCATCGTGCCTTTGAGGACATGCCCGGAGTTGCCGATGATAAAGGCGCCGATCGCGGCCCCCAAGATGATGACGAATTCGAAGGGCTGCCACAGGACGGCAATGTGGCCGCCGAGGGCCATGTAACCGCCGAAGACACAAAGCAGCACCACGATACTGCCGACGATCAAGCGCATGGCAAATATCCTTCCTGAGTGAAGGGAAGGGGTGTCGATGTCGTGCGGGTGGCTTTGATTTTCCCACGCAAGGTCGAGTGCGCGCTCGTCACCCATCCGGGGGTGAGATGCAGGTAAACAGTCATGAAATAGCCTCTTGAGCCCGTCCGTTCATAACGGAGGGTGTCTGAACATGTGCGCCGAGGCGCATGGCGATCAGGTCAGGCTCTGGGAGGCTGGTCGGGTGTGAGATTGAGGGACAGTGGAAAACCCTGTTGCCCCGCGGCCCACCAGGTGTTTGGCGGCACGGATGATGCGGCCATCGTTATCGGTCGACTTGCGAGGATGTCGTGTACATGGTCATGGACGGTGCCGTGATGGCTAGCATGGCCGGTGACCGAGATGCTGATGGCCGTCGAAGCATTCAAGCGCTGGTGAAGCGGAAGTTCGACGACCACCGGATTCACCGTCGCATGTGCCGGGGCAAGAAGCACCACAACCATGGCCATAATGGCGATGAATAAGGTCAGTGGATTAAGATGCTTCGTCGGCTCGCTCATCCCTCCATAATAGTTCGGTAACGCTAACAACGTCTTTACGGGTGGCGATTTTGCTCATCCTAGCGCTCATCCGGGCTCTTGCAGTGCATAGGCTTAGTATATCCTTCGACCGTGAACCCATCGGCTTTAAGGAGCGACCGCTGGAAGGGCAGTTCTTGGGCAGGTGACAAGGATGCGCTGCTGCCGTTTCGGTGGACACGCGGTTAGGCCAGCTGGACTGCCCCTAGCCCGGTAGACATGCCCCGCCTATCCTTTGAGCATAGGAGGCAGCTTGTGAGTACCCAGAGATTTACCCCAGAATTTAAAGAAGAAGCCGTCCGGCAGGTGGTTGAGCGCGGCTATCGGGTTCCGGATGTCGCGGCCCGTTTGGGCGTGTCGGCCCACAGCCTGTACAAATGGGTTAAGGCGGTGTCGCCCGACCGATCCGAGCAGCAGTCGCAGGAGCTTTTGGAGGCCAAGAGCGAGGTTCTTCGCTTGCGCTCGCAGCTGCGGCGTACGGAGGAGGAGCGGGATTTATTAAAAAACGATCAAGGGCCTTGGCCCGCCTGTGCGCGGTAGAAACAGGGCATGCTACGGTGGTCGGTGGAGGGGAGTTGCCGACTGCTTATTGGAGGCTCTCGACCCCGTTAAAAAACGTGGCACATGGGCTGTTGCGCACTTGAGAGTGGTGACGCCATTTCGGTGGCGATCCCGGTTAGGAAAATGACGAACTTGCGCGGCCCAGCCCCTCCATCACCATGGGAGGAGAAGCATGCCCAAGCCAAAGTCTGCCAGTCCTCAGAACCTGATACGAACGAATCCCGGGGCGGCGGCGATCGACATTGGATCTACGATGCACATGGCTGCCGTGAACCCGGACAGCAACGATACGCCAATACGCGCCTTCGGCACCTTTACCCACGATCTTCAGGATCTCGCAGACTGGTTCAAATCCTGCGGCGTCACCAGCGTGGCGATGGAGTCGACCGGCGTCTACTGGATCCCCGCCTTTGAGATACTTGAGCAGCACGGGTTCGAGGTCATTCTGGTGAATGCGCGTTATGCCAAGAACGTCCCCGGTCGCAAGACCGATGTCAGCGATGCAGCCTGGCTTCGCCAATTGCATTCCTATGGCCTGCTGCGCGGAAGCTTCCGTCCCGATGCCCAGGTGGCAACGCTTCGTGCCTATCTGCGGCAGCGAGAGCGTCTTGTCGAATATGCCGCCGCCCACATCCAGCACATGCAGAAGGCGCTGATGGAGATGAACCTGCAATTGCACCACGTCGTGTCGGACATCACCGGAGTGACCGGGATGAAGATCATTCGGGCGATCGTATCGGGCGAGCGGGATCCAGATGTCCTGGCATCCATGCGCGATGTGCGTTGCCACTCTTCAACAGCGACAATACGAGCCGCCCTGATCGGCAACGACCGAGAGGAGCATGTTTTTGCACTCTCCCAGTCCCTGGAACTCTACGACTTTTACCAGCAGAAGATGCTTGAGTGTGATCGGCGGCTCGAAAGTGCAATTGCCTCAATGGCCCTTGATTTTGAGACCCCGCTCCCGCCCCTTCCAAAAATCCGGACCAAGACGAAGCAGGTGAATGCACCGTCCTTTGACGTGCGCGCTGCACTATATGGTCTTGTCGGCACCGACC
Source organism: Devosia sp. (assembly GCF_030689745.1). Taxonomy (GTDB): domain Bacteria; phylum Pseudomonadota; class Alphaproteobacteria; order Rhizobiales; family Devosiaceae; genus Devosia; species Devosia alba. The sequence continues at coordinate 58,814 of NZ_JAUYGL010000007.1, read as the reverse complement.
TGACGCAGATCCACGGTCTCGGCTCATCGTTGGCTCTAAAGCTGGTCGGCGAGTGTGGCACAGACCTGCGGGCCTGGCCGACTGCCAAGCATTTTACCTCGTGGCTATGCCTGGCGCCTGGGAACAAGATCTCCGGCGGCAAGCTGCTCTCGTCGCGAACCCGCCGATCCTCCAGCCGGGCGGCCGCGTTGTTACGGCTGGCTGCAACCACCATTGGGCGCAGCGACACCGCCCTGGGTGCATTCTATCGGCGACTGGCAGGCCGCATAGGCAAGCAGAAGGCGGTGACTGCGACGGCCCGCAAGATCGCGGTCCTGTTCTACAATGCTCTTCGGCATGGGATGCGCTATCAGGATCCGGGTGCTGCATCCTATGATGAGCAGCACCGTAGCCGTGTTCTTGCCAATCTGCAGCGCCGTGCCCGATCGCTTGGCTATCACCTCGAGCCTACGACAGACGGTACTGGTGTTTCTTAGGAAAGCCGCGCGGTACTTTGCCAGGGAACCCGAGTGAAGTACCGCTTCATGAACGAGCACCGCCATGACTACGCCATCACGTTGATGTGCCGCGTCTTGCGGGTGGCTCGCGCCGGTTTTTACGCCTGGCTGCACGAGCCGGTGAGCGATCACGCCAGGGAAGATGCCCGCCTGCTCGATCTCATCCGCGATTCCTACAGCGCAAGTCATGGGGTTTACGGTGCGCGTCGCATCTTCGGCGATCTGCGAGAAGTTGGCGAAGTCTGCGGCCTCCACCGTGTCGAACGCATCATGGCTGAGCACGGCATCAAGCCCGTGCGCGGCTATAAGAAGCCGCGAGGCATTGTCGGCCGCCCCTCGATCATTGCGCCGAACCACCTGCAACGCGTCTTCACTGTTGATGCGCCCAACAAGGTATGGGTGACCGACATTACCTATATCCGGACCTGGCAGGGCTGGCTCTATCTTGCTGTCGTTGTCGACCTGTTCGCGCGTAAGGTGGTGGGCTGGTCGATGAAGCCCAGCCTCTCTAGAGAGCTCGCCATGGATGCGCTGTTGATGGCCGTCTGGCGCAGAAAGCCTGACGGCAGCGTCCTTGTTCACTCAGATCAGGGGAGCCAATATGGCAGCGATGACTTCAAGCGGTTTTGTCAGGCCAATAATCTGCAACCCAGTATGAGCCGGCGTGCCAACTGCTGGGACAATGCCGTCGCAGAGTCGTTCTTCTCAAGCTTGAAAAAGGAGCGCATCCGAAAACGCGTCTACAAAACCCGAGACCTCGCCCGCGCCGACATCTTCGACTATATCGAGGTCTTCTACAACCGAACCCGCCGCCACAGCCATATTGGCGGCGTCAGTCCCGAGGCGTTCGAAACCGCCGCGGCGTGAGGCTAGGAAATGTCTACCAAACCGGGGGCAGTCCAGTGCAGCAGACGTTGCTTCGCTAGGACCATTAGCGGCTAAGTCCGTTGCCGCCACCGGCGTTCGCAGGGCCCCCGGCATTGCCCGAATTCCCCGCATCGTCCGGTCGGCCAATATCGGCAGGCACGTTCTGCTCGCGCATAGCCGCCCCGTTGCTTCCAGCAGACGCGACGGCGGCCCTGGCCTCGTCGCTCGCCTGCTCAGGCAAGGTGGGGCGGTATCCAGGTGTTCCATCGACCACGCCAAGGTCATTGGCGCGCCCACCAGCCACGGCAGAGGCATCGCAATGCACCTCACCCCTGATTGACTGGCCATCGGCGAGGGTTAGGGCCGCTCCGGTAGTACTCCCTACGTCGCGATCGGCGCAAAAGCTGGCAAGTTGCCCAGCGCTGACGAACTCGTTGAGAGATTGCCCATGGGCTGCGCCGCTGAACGACACCGCTACCAAGAACGCGGCCATTGCGGTTTTGGTCATTAAAAGTACCTTCCTAAGAAACTGACATGAGTATATCTACTCCAGAATCTAATATCTCCCGCGCAGAATCGGTGGCATTCTATCTTCGCGGAGCGCATCCGGCCTTAACACCCGATTAATATTTGCCGTCCAACGATGGATCGGTGGTCAATGAAGACCCTAGCGAACTGATCCGCACCGGGCTATTCAGGGACATCCCCACCATTTTGACGCAGAGCCAGCAAGAGTTCTGCAGGAGAGACCCCCAGTAATGAGTACCCCGACTGATCGTGAGATAATGGATGCTGTCCTGCTGGAGCAGGTTGCCGAAATCGTCTCGGCCTATGTCGCCAACAATGCGCTCTCGACCGCTGATCTACCAGCATTGATCACCAGCACCCACAGCGCATTGCGTTCGCTGTCAGCATCACCAGTAGAACCGCCAATGGCAGACCTCACGCCAGCCGTTCCGATCAAGAAGTCGGTCACGCCGGACTTCATCATCTGCCTGGATGATGGCAAGAAGTTCAAATCGCTCAAACGGCACTTGAGCACGCTGGGCATGACACCCGATGAGTATCGCGCCAAGTGGGGCCTGACCTCGGACTACCCGATGGTGGCGCCAAATTACTCTGCCACGCGGTCTTCCCTGGCGAAAGCCAATGGACTTGGTCGGAAACCCGCTGCGGTGCCGGCAATACCCACAAAGCGGACCAAGAAGCCGAAGATCGACGCGTAGAATAGAACAACTAGCAGCCGAGCCCGGCACTCCGCCGGGCTTCGGTTCAAGAAGAATTCCCATGAAAGCCCGGGGCCAGTTGGACGTCAACCTTGCCAGCTTGGCTTGGAAACCTGCTGACCTCAAGCGCCGTGGCCAGGTTCCGTATGGGTTAGCCTCCGCGATGACAGCCAGCGTTCGGCCTGGTTCGTCACACGCCGCCGCTGGATCAGGTACTCTGTCAGCAGTGCCTTCACCGTGTTTGCCGCCGGTGCGTTGCCACGCGGCTCAACATGGCATGGCCGCCGATCTGGGCGTGGATGATGCTGTTTTCGACGAAGTAGGTCGCACGGTGAGTCTCGCCGCCATGCGTGGCTTCAACAATTTGGACTAGACACTCTCGTTCCTGTTCCATCTGCCACCTCCGGCGGTAATCTTGGACACCGGCGTCACGCGGTTCAAGGAAGTACGCTGACCGCTGTCTAAAGGAGCGGGTTAGTCGAACATCTCGATGACGTGGCCAATTTGATCCGCACAGTCCGGCATGGTTGGCGGGCATAGGGCGGACCGAAATGGCAAGGGTCAATGCAGCCAAATGCGTTCGTGCCACTGCGCGATCAGGCCATGTGGCCGATCGGCTGCACGTAGGTCACCCGCTGTCCCGCGGTCAGGTTCAGCACGGCCGCCGTCGCGGCCCTATCGGCTCCACCGGCCATGGCGGCGTGATGTTCAACCGACCGCCCGCACACGAAATTAATGACAGTCCCGACGCCGCTCCATGCGGGCCAGCGCAATCAGCTTGACCACGACGAAGCCGGCCGCACGAGATCGATCGCTTGCGTGACCGCAAAGGTGACCACGTCCTTGGCTTGTCCTACACGGCGACCGTCTTGGGCAACCGCCATCGCATCACCCCCGCTCAGCAGGGCCATGATGACTACGGTTCACCTTGGCCGAACTTGACCCCGATCTCGGTCCCTGACCGCCGGACCACCCCGCATCGATAGCTTGTGCCGTCATCCAGCGAGAGGATGAAGTCAGGCGGGACGCCGATCACGGATTCTACTCGAAGCAATGCCCCAGTCGTTGAGAGATTTCTCACGATACAGGTGATCGTGGAGCGTCCTTCGTTGAACACGATATGCGCGCCTTTCAGGGTTCGCCGCCTCGCTGCGACCCTCCGTTCCTCCATTTGGTCACCTCCTCCCTGGAGAATGTCTCTACCAGACGTTGCCGGCGGCCTTATGATCGAACGGGCGCGGGACCGAAGGTATAGTCAAACGGCTCAACGCCTGTCTAGATTAGAAGGGCTCGACCATGGACGTCATGCGCGCATGCCTATGTATGAACAACCTTCATAGCTTCGACACGTAGACCAGCAATTCTTCCACTACGCTCGCGAGGGCAAACTCGCCCGCTAGGCAGCGGCTGCCATTCGTTCGCTGTCGATCGAGTCCTTCGATATGCCGATCAATCTACCAGACGCACCCATTTCCTGAAATATTAGACCAAGTATGCCGAAAACAATTTCGACACTATGTCAGCGACATTGACGTTTAATTCGCGGCCGACAACTGTAATTTGTATGCTCCATACTGCGTATTTGCAGTACATGGCGGCCATTGAGGCTATATCACGCTGATCTAGTCCTTCGTGCCGTGAATCACTTGGGGGCGTCTGATCAAGGGCCGCTCCGGGCGAGTGGGAGACGGGACTTGAGCCAAGATCTATTAGCGCGGGCCGCCGAGGTGCTGGCGGAGGTCAACTGGGAGGCGCTGGCCAAACTGGCAACTACCTCATACGAGGCCGTGGTCCAGGACCTCCAGACCGCGATCACGGCGCTTGAAGCGCAGACCGCGCATTATGAGACAGCCATCAATCATGTTTCGCAGGGGGTCTGTTTCTTCGACAGCGAGCGGCGGCTGGTTCTGTGTAGCCGCCGCTACGCCGAGCTCTACCGTCTCACACCGGAGCAAGTTCGCCCGGGCGCCTCCCTCGGCGAGATCGTCGAGCTCCGTATCGCCGCCGGAACCTGCCCGATGGGCGCCGGCGACTACCTGCAATGGTGCGCCTCCGTCAGTACTGGCATCGGACCCAAGGTGTGGTCGGCCGAGCTTCAGGACGGCAGAAGCATCCGCGTCTGTCACGAACCGATGCCGGGCGGTGGCTAGCTGGCCACACACGAGGATGTCACAGAGCACGAAGCCAACCGCATCGTGGCGGATGAACGTTTTTTGTCGCTGCAAACTCTGATCGACTGGGTACCGGACTATCTTTGGGTCAAGGACACACAGAGCCGCTTCCTGATTGCCAATAAGGCTATCGCCTCCGATAGCGGCCGAGCAAAGCCCAGCGATATGATCGGCCTGTCGGACTTTGACATCCATCCTACCGCTGTTGCCCGGACGTTTCGGGCTGTCGAGGAAGGCATCCTCGACAGCGAGGTGCCGATGATCGACCAGGAGGAGTCGATCGTTGACTCCTCTAGCGCCACGAAATGGCTCTCATCGACCAAGGTGCCCCTGCGCGATGCCCAGAACCAGATCACGGGTCTGATCGGCATCGCGCACGACATCACGGCGCGTAAGCAAGCCGACGTCCTGCGCAACGGACAGGCGCATATTCTTGAGATGATCGCGATGAGCGCGCCGCTCGAGGAGGTGCTGGAGCAGCTCAAGTATCTGGTCGAATCACAGCTGAACGGGATTTTCGGCTCGGTCATGCTGGTTGACTAGAACGAAGGTCGCTTGCGGCATGGCCGGCGCCAAGTCTGGCGAAGGCATACGCAGCGGCGATCAATGGCGCCCGCATCGGCCCCAAGGCGGGATCATGCGGCACGGCTGCGTTTCGACGGGAAGCTGTGATCGCAACGGACATCATGCATGACCCCCTATGGGACGATTATCGCGACGCAGCCGACGCGCATGGCTATCGTTCGTGCTGGTCGACATCGATCCTATCGACACCGGTAACTTCTCTGGGCTTATGCGGCTCGGAGTAGCGGTGCTTTTGGATTGTACAACGAAGGCACCTGAGGTTCAGGCAGCCGAAATCTTGCGCGAAGCCGATCGCGAAGCTCGCCGTTCATATCGGCTGTTCGAACCTGCATCAGCATGTGGGCACCGTGCTGAGTCCAGCGCATCTGTTGCTTCTTCGCCATTCGTTTGGCCACCAGCGAATTGACCGCCGACTCAGCAAGGGTCGTGGCAACGCGAAGGCCAGATCGGTAGCGCTTGCCGTAGTTGACGATCGCACTGCGGTTTGAGCGGATGAAGGTAAGGAGCTGGGCGCAGAGGTTATGAAGGCGCGCGTCGACGAGTGCCCCTTCTTCCTGCCTGGCCTTGAATTTAGCGACAAGCTGCTCGAGGTCGCCGATGGTGCGATCCACGTGTTCCGTGCCAAAGACGCCACTTCACGGCTTTAATCTCCCTTCCGATAGACGGCAGCGCACCGGCTGGATCAAAGCAGGATCGAGCCATGTGATCTGCGATCTGCTGCATGGGTTGACTCTTCATGGCGATGTGGAACCAGTCGATGATGTGGGTGGTCGGTTTTGGCATCGCACGAGGCAATCGTTTGAGGATCTCGGCGCCATCGGAAATCACGGTCACATTGCCAATGCCGCAATACCCCTCGTGGCGAAGCGCGTGAAGGGCGCGATCCCGCATCGCATGTTGGCCGGTGTTGCTGGTGGTGAAATATCGGCCGCCCGAATCTCCCCGCCCACCACGCCCGCAGCGGGCAACTACGATCTCGAAGTTTCTCGCTAAGTGCTTGTCGGCACTGCGCACATGAGCGGTATCAATGCTGATAACGAACTCTTTGCGCCGGTCACCAGGAAGCTGCATCTCGAGCTGACGTCTTCATCCATCTGCGTTTTCGCACACCACGATTCCCTGGTTATCTGCTCGTCGAGCCGCTGGCCGATACGGATTGTCCTCTTGCGCACTGTAGCATGCGTCTCAGTCGGCTCAACGGGCAGGAATTGAGCGAGCATGGTGGCGGCCTGCCGATATGGCATCATGCTTCCCAGCCGTGCCGTCAGTTCCATCAGCTCGGGCGTTGCCTGATCCGGACAGATTTCCTTGAGAGGCGCGAACGCAGCGTCCATTCCTGGATGGCAGTCCCGGCACAACAACCAGCGGGGATTGCGAACCTCCACCGTGCCGAAGACCGTTCGAATGCGGCGCGTCGTATAGTCCTTGACTAACCGAATGGTTTGGCAATCCGGGCAGACCCTTCGGAACAGCGTGTAGGCCTCGACCTCGTGGGTCACGACCGCTGCTTGTAGGGTGGCCATGATCTTGCTGCCGTCGTCGATCGACAGGCCAAGGTCCCCACCACGAAGGCGTTCATCGCTTTGTCGATCCGGAACTCTCGGCGGCTGGTGTCTCCGAACTCATTTGTCCCCTCGATCGAAATCGTCCATTCCATTGTCATCAGCACCTCTGTGGCCAAAGAAGGTGGTGATGACGCAGTCCGTCCTAACAGATCGTGGCCGCTCTCACCCCAGAGAAGTTCCCGGTCTCGGGCGATGACACATCCGCCCTCAACTATTCATGCAGCAAAAAATGACCGAGATAAGTGCCATGAGTGAACCGCGTCGGTGGAAGTTCTATTATTAGTCTTCCTGACCCGTAACCTGGACATGCCAGGGTGCGATTACGTGTTCCAGCCATTGCACGAATGCATTGAGCATAATGGCAAATGTTAATAGCACAATGATCGGAGCAAACATTTCGGCGGTTTCGAAATTGTTGGCAGCCGTGAGGATGATGCCGCCCAGACCCGAAAGCGCGGTGAAGAACTCCGCCACGATCATGGCGATGATGCCCTTGCCGACAGCAAGCCGGATGCCGGCCATGATATAGGGCACGGAGGCCGGCAGGACGATCTTCTGCAAAATCGCCCGGCGCGAGCCAACGAAGGATTCGCCCACTTCGATCAGCGACTTGGGAATGGATTTGACGCCGGACCAGGTGCTCATGCAGATGGGAAAGAACGACAGCGTGGCAATGATAGCGACCTTGACGGTAAAGCCCAGTCCGAACCAGAGCATGAAGAGCGGCGTAATCGCGATTAGCGGCATGGCATTGCCCGCCGTAACATAGATGCCGAAGGCGGCTTCCATGAAGCGGAACCGACCGAGCAGCATACCAATCGGAATGCCTAGGATGGCCGCGATGCTGAATCCGACTACGAAGGGCTGCAGGCTTTGGAAGAAGGCGCTGGGCAGCCGTCCGCTAAGGGTGAGCTCGACCATTGCAACTGCAATCGCGGAAGGATAGGACCCGAATAGCGGATTGACCTGGCGGCCAAAGAATTCCCAAAGCAACAGCGCGATGGCGACCGAGGTGAGGGTGATGAACCGGCGGCTCATCAGGATCGTGACAAGGTCCATGCGAATGCTAACCGGCACGGTGGTGTGGTCGGTGGTCATCATGCGGCCTTTCTCGCATCGGCGTCCATTTCGGTCTTCAGCAGCTCCCACAAGCGCAGTCGCTTGTTGCCGAATTCAGGATTGCCGCGTAACGCGGCAAGGCTGGGGCGCGGTCGGGGCAGATGTACATCGAGCATTTCGGCGACCCGCCCGCGACTCATGACCACGACGCGGTCGGCCAAGAGCACGGCTTCGTCGAGGTCATGGGTAACCAGAATGATGGTCTGCTGCGTCTTGGCCTGGATGGCCAGGAGTTCGTTCTGGAGGCCCTCGCGGGTTTGCGCATCTAGCGCGCCGAACGGCTCATCCATCAGCAGCACGTCAGGCCCGATGGCAAGCGCCCGGGCAATGCCCACGCGCTGCTTCATACCGCCCGACAGTTGATGCGGCAGGCGCTCGGCGGCGTGACTGAGACCAACGAGCTCCAGATATCGCGCGGCTTCGGCCACCCGGGTTGGCTTGTCCATGCCCTTGAGTTCGAGCCCGAACGCTACATTCTCAATAGCGCTGCGCCAGGGCAGCAGTTCAGAGTGCTGAAACACCATGCCACGGTCGTAACCGCAGGCGTTGACCTTCTTGCCATTGACCATCACAGAGCCACCGCTAGCCTGCTCGAGGCCCATGATGATACGCAGCATAGTGGTCTTGCCACAGCCACTCGCCCCGGTGATGGCAACAATCTCACCCCGTTCGAGGGAAAAGGAGACCCCGCTCAGCGCGTGCACCTCGCCTTGAGCACCAGCCACCTTGGTTTTGAACGTCTTGGTGACGTTCTGGATTTCGACCAGTGCCATTGCAAGGTCTCCTTTTCTGTCGTTATTGGGCCGCGAGAAGCGCTTTGGCGTTTTCAAGCACGCTCGTGTCGACGATCATTGTGGGATCATAGCCAGCATCCATGTTGCCGGTCTCGGCAAGAAGGCCGCTCAGCCATTCGAGCTTGTCGATTTCAACCGTCATCTCGGGATTGACCGCACCGAACTTGACCACCTCGTCGTAGATCAGCACAGGCGCCTGGTCGGTTTCGGGCATCTCTGCCTTTTCATAGGAAAGAGCAAGAGTCGCGTCCTTGTTTTCGAGGGCATAGCTGAAGCCCTTCATCTGCGCGGCAAGGAACTTGGCGATGTAGTCGGGGCGATCGCGCACGATGTCGCCGCGGGTCATGATGCAGAAGCGCACATACTCGGGCACGACGTCGCGCGCATGCACCAGCATATGGAGGCCTAGTTCCGGCGCCTTGGCGTTGAATTCGCTCGAGCTCGGCGCAGCAGTGATAAGATCGGCCGAAACGGCCGCCACGCGTTCTGAGTCGCTCCCAGCGACCGTGAAGTTGACGTCGTCGAGCGAGAGACCGGCCGACTTGACCACGGCACGCGAGAATAGATCCGGCAGAGAACCGGGGGCGGAAACACCGATAGTGCCGCCAGCCAGCTGCTCGACCGACGTTATTTCTGGCTTGGTGAAGAGCGCATAGGTCAGACCCGGCCATGGGCAGCCAATGATCTTGATGTCGGCGCCCTTGCTGGCCGCGATCATCGGGCCGCCGGGATTGCCGATATAAGCATCGAGTTCACCGGCCAGCAGGCCGCGCAGCAGGATAGAGTCGCCCTTGAACGACTGCATGTCGATGTCAATGCCGAAGCTGTCATCGAACCCGTCCTCGGCCGCCATGTAGACGAAGCCGGCGTCACCCTTGGTGGCAACCGTACCGTAGCGGAACGGCTCGAGTGACTGCGCGTGCGCAAAGGCAGTGGTGACGAGAAGTGCCGTAGCGGTCAGGCTCACTAGCTTTTTCATGTAATAATCGCTCCCTTAATGATCGCGCGGTCCCCCTGAACCGGCGCGCTTTTCTCCAACTCGAACCAGGGCCACTTATGCGGCTCGCCAGTTCGCCCTAGCCGCATCATTGCGGCAAGCTCTTCGACCGTGCGCAGCAAAGACAAAGACCAGCCCCTGTCGTTTTGTATGACAGTATGACATACTACAAGCCCTGTCCAGATGCTGATCACTTTTTGCGCTCGCATTGCCCTCGCTTGTTTTTTATCCAGTACGCATCGGTGGCGTTTGGTTTGGCTGCCCTCACTGGACAACCAAAATACAAGATGACATAGTATCGTCATACAAGATGACGAACGTCAAGAGAGTTAAGATGCGACCAGGCGGCGTACTGTTTTCCGAGATGACTCCCGATCCCAGCTGGGAGGCCGACTTTCACGATTGGTACGATACCGAGCACATCCCAATCCGCATGGCCGCGCCGGGATTTCTCGGGGCTCAGCGCTATTGCCGCAACGACGGTCCGGGCTTTCTGGCGGTCTATGACATGGAGTCGCCGGAGGCGCTGCAAACTGACCAGTATAAGCGCATCAAGGGCGAACCGAGCGAGCGCACCGCGCGCATGTTGCGCGATGTCTCCGGCTTCACACGCTATACCGGCCGGCTCTTGAGTTGGCAGCAGCAGGAGGGGATCAGCGAAGCCCAGATGCTGGAGAGCCTGGTGCTCTATTCGGTATTCTTCACCGTGCCCGAAGATCGGCAAGCCGACTTCAACGATTGGTACACTCAGGATCACGTGCCCAGGCTGCTCGAAGAGCCGCAATGGCTCGGTGTCCGCCGTTACCAGATCGTCGATGGCGCGCCTGAGAGCTATACGCACCTGGCGCTGCACCACCTCGCCTCCGCCGATGCACTTGAAAGTTCCGCGCGGGCCGCCGCCCGTACCACGCCCTGGCGTGATCAGCTCGCCGCCGAAAGCTGGTTTCGCGGCACGTACATGGTATTCACAAAGCGCCGTCAGCGATTCTTGGCGCAACCTGCGGCCTAGACCTCGGAGATCGAACATGGATAAAGTATCGGGACCAGCAGATCGGTTGCGCGCGGGAGAGTTGGGGGCTTCGGACATGCCAGATCTGCGTATCGTTCAGCCTCGCGCCCTCTTGCGCGAACAGGTACTCGACAAGCTGCGCATGGCCATTATCGAGGGCTGGTATCCGCCCGGCACGCGCCTTATCGAGCGAGAGCTCTGCGAAGCGTTGGGCGTCAGCCGCACCTCGGTGCGCGAAGTCCTACGGCAGCTCGAAAGCGAGCAACTGATTACGGTGGAATCTCGCCGTGGCCCTATGGTCGCCTTCATCACCGTTGCCGAGGCCGAAGCCATCTACGAGACCCGCGCTATTTTTGAAACGGCCGTAGTCCGGGCCTTTATCGAGCGCGCGCCACAAACTGAATTCGAAAAGCTTATGGTTGCTGCCCGCGAATTCGGCGAAGCCGCGCAGTTGGAGAATCGCCACCAGCTCCTCAGCAGCATGAGCCTTTTCTACGAGATCCTGTTGCGCGGCGCCGGCAATCCGGTGCTGCAAAGCGTCGTGCGGCAGCTGATGGCCCGCGTCGCGTTTCTGCGCAGTAAATCCCTCAGCGAGCCGGGCCGTCTCACGTTCAGCGTCGCCGAAATCCAGGAGCTCTCCGACGCGATCATGGCACGGGACACGCAGCGCGCCGAAAAGGCCGCGGCCAATCACGTCGCCATGGCCCGCGAAGCGGCGGTGCGGCAAATCTCGCTCGAAAGCACCGGCGAACGGCTGCGCGGCGCCAGCTGATCAGCGGGTCCAGAAGCGGCTGAACTGAGTTGCGACGATCTCGTCATCCGCCAGTACACGGTCGCTGAGACCATTGGCCATGGCAAAGCGGTTCAACCCCTCCAGCGCCTCGGGCCCGATGCTCGCGTCGTAATAGGGGCTATCCCGCTCCACCAGAACCGGAATGAGCTCGGCCTGGTCCTTGGGAAACAACTCATCGCCCACCTGCCGTGCGAGCGACGGATCGGCGCGCAGTGCAGCCTGCGTCGCCCGGACGGCACGCACTGCGGCAGCCGCGACCTCGGGCTCCTTTTCGATCAAGGCATCGGTCGCTGTCAGCGCGGCGAAATTGTAGAAGCGAGCACCCTCCGGGCCGTCACCACGCCGAAGATCGAGATGGAGTTTGGCGAGGCCCGCCTTTTCGGCCAGCGCCAGGCGCATCCCATTGCCCCAGAAGGCATCGGCGTGGTTCTGCTCGATGGCCCGGACCCCGTCGAGACTGTGCCATTCCGATTGCGTTGCGAGACTCTCGACGATCTGGACATCGTCCGACGCCAGCCCCGCTTCGGCAAACATGTGCCGCAGCGCAGTTCGCGGAAACTTGAACGAGGACGAGACACGCAGGCCTTTGAGTGCCTGGATATCGCCGGGGGCAATGTCGATGTCCTTGCGAATGCCCATGAACCAGTAGGAGTATTGCGACAGCGCGCAGAGTAGCTTGGCGCCCTGCCACATCGGGAAAGCCCGGGTGGCGGCAAAGGCTGGCCCGCCGAAAAAGTGGATGGTGCCATCGCGCAGCTTTTCCGGCCCGCTCTTGGCGCCATATTCAGGCACGAACTCGACCTCGACTCCTTCCGCCTTGAAGAATCCCAGCTTCACTGCAGCGGTGGCGACGAAATAGGATGGGGAATCCACATCGGCAACCATTAGCTTATACATCAGCAAACTCCGTTGACGTTGAGCTCGAGGCGCCAGCGGGCCCGAGCCATCAGATCAGCGTCCCCGCCCCTGCTGCCGATCAGTTGCAGGCCGAGCGGCAGGCCGCCATCGCTGAGGATCGGTAGCGATACGGCCGGCACGCCAAGGAGCGAGGCCGGAACATTCATGGCCGGGCTGCCAGTCGTGTCGTCGAGCCGCGGCGCCGCGCCCGTCGCAGCAAGGGTGACAAAACCGTCCACCCGCTCCGCGACGCGCTCATAAGCCTGCCGAATGGTCGCGCGCCGTGTTAGGGCCTCTTCGTAGTCATTGAGGGTCATTTCCAGGCCCGCGGATAAGCGCGCCTGCATGATCGGGCTCAGTTGCCCATAGGGATAGCTGCGCAGCGGCCAGCAGAATTCCCAAGACAGGATGCGTTCCGTCAGCGGCCAGGCCTCGGCCAACGCTGTTTCCAGAGCGGCGAGGTCGGTGTCCTTCGCGTCGCTAATAATCTCCACCCCGGCACCCTGCAACAGGCGCAGTTCCGCATCCAGCGCCGCGCGCGCTCCAGGCTCCAGTTGCGACCAGCCGGCTGTCCTCAGCAAGGCCAGCCGGCGCGGCTGCCGTGCCTCCGAAAGCTTGGTGTCGCCGCGCAGCGCCGGATGCCCGGGATCGCCGCCGACTCGCTCGGCAATCGCCGTTGCCAGCGCCCAGGCGCCGCTCAGCGTCGTGGCGATCGTTCCTAGACAACTGTGGCTCAGCTGATCATTGGCGCCACCCCGGTTGAGGGCGCCGAAGCTGGGCTTGAAGCCTACGACCCCGCAATAGCTCGATGGCCGCAGGATCGACCCCACGACCTGCGTCCCCAGCGCCCCATCCAGCATGCCAGCGCCGACTGCAGCCGCCGAGCCGCTGCTGGAACCGCCCGGCGTACGGGCTGTGTCGTGCGGATTGCGGGTATCGGCAAAGCTGTGACGCGTTGCAAATTCGGTTGTCGTGGTCTTACCCAGCACCACGGCGCCTGCTTCGCGCAGCGCCTGCACGCAAGCAGCGTCGCGCCTCGTGTGAAAGCCTTCCCAGATCGGCGAGCCCTGCCCGGTCGGCATGTCGGCAGTTTCGATAACATCCTTGATGCCGATCACCATGCCGTCGATCGCAGAGAGTGGCTTGCCTTCCGCCCAGCGCTTTGTCGACGCTGCGGCCGCGGCGATTGCCCCATCGCCATTGATGACGGTGAAGGCCTTGACCTCACCTTCCCTCGCCGAGACGGTCGAAAGATAGCCATCCAGCACATCAGTCGGCGTCGTGGCGCCAGACTGGTACCGTTCATGAGGGCCCTCCAGCACTAGATGGGACGCCGCAGGCTGGCTCATGCCGAGGCCGGAATATCTTCGTAGCGCAGGCCACCGACGCGGGCATTAATGCGACCGCCCGTGCCCATGCAGAAGATGATCGCTACTTCGTCCGGCATCGGACCATCGGGAATGAGCAGCGTCATGCCATCATAGTGCGAACGCACATAGACGTCGTCCTTGCAGTTCATCGGCACGTCAATCACCGCCCCCGGCGCCGCCACCTTGGTCATGGAGGAAATCCAGGCTTGGGCGCCACCGATAGCTTCGCGAAACGGATTAGCAAATGTGGTGGTGAGGAGGGCATTGGCATGCTCCTGCTCGCCCCCAAGGCCCACAACCCCGCCCTTCCCATAGCTTTGCACCGGCATGCCGTCGAGCGCCTTGAGCGCCGTTTGCGCCATGTCCCGGCCCAGCCCTTCACTGGCTTCGATCAGCGGCGATAGATCTTCCACATAGCGGCCTATATAGGGGTTTTCGAGCATGTAAATCACCGCAACCTTGCGCAGCGGCATCTCAGCGCGCCGTCCTGCGTCTACCCGCTTGTCGTCGATCAGTGTTAAAGTGCGGCGGATTATGAGATCCATGAGGCAGCTCCAGCTAAAGGTTCAGAGATGTTTGTCATACAATAATATGTCCGTCAATCTTATCTAACATAGATCAGCACGTCCCAAAGCATTTTTGCGGCTAGGCCGGCCAGCAACAGCATGATGAGTCGGTCAAAGGCCGCGCGCGACACGGTCCGGCTTATAAAGGTGCCAAAGGACATGCCGAGCAACATTGGCAGTAAAGCCGCACAGCTGAGGAGAAAGCCGCCGAACGTGAGCACGCCGGTGAAGGCCAGAGCCGGGAGTTGCACGGTGACGAAGGTCACAAACAGCAAGGACACGGTGTTCATAAAAGTCAGCCGGTCGAGCTGCATGGCGTTGAGAAAACTCAGCGAGACGGGCGCGGAGATACCTGCCGATCCTTGTACCACACCGCTCACGAACCCGAATGGCGCAGCCAGCCGCGCGGCCAGCGGCGCGCTCAGCTGCCAGTTGGCCTTGGTCACCCGCAGCACCAGATAGAGCAGCACGGCCAGGGCCACGACCAGTGACAGGGTCCGCGAATCCAGCCCCACCAGCGCCCAGGTACCCAGCACCACGCCGACAGCCGCTGATACCAGAAAAGGTACGAGGAAGCTGGCTCGCAAATGGTGCTTCCGGTTCTGCCAGGCCTGCATCACATTGGTAACGAGGTTCGGTACCGTCATGATGACTATGGCAAAGCGTACGTCATGAAACGCCGCCATGGCGGGAATGGCGAGGATCGGTGCCCCTGCGCCGGTCGCGCCTTTCAGAATTCCGCCGCAAGCCAGGCAGATGAAGACGATGACCAATTCGAACACGGGCAAAACCTACTCTCCTCGGTTCGGATCATCAGGCGACTGGAAAACCCAGACCGCCCATGCAGACGTATTTCATCTCGAGGTAGTCCTCGATACCGTGGCGCGATCCTTCCCGGCCCATGCCGGATTCCTTGACCCCACCAAAGGGCGCGACCTCAGTGGTCACGAGCCCCTCATTGACGCCCACAATGCCGTAATCGAGCGCTTCCGACACCCGGAAGGCGCGACCCAGGTCTCGGGTATAAAAGTAGCAGGCGAGCCCGTATTCGGTATCGTTGGCGAGCTGAATGGCTTCTTCTTCGGTCTCGAAGCGGAACACCGGAGCCAGCGGCCCGAAAATCTCCTCGCGCGAAAAGCGCATGCTCGAAGTAGCGTCCGCGACGACGGTGGGCTCGAAAAAATTGCCACCCAACGGGTGCCGTTGGCCACCGGTCATCACCCGCCCGCCCTTGGCGACGGCGTCGGTCAGCAACTCTTCCACCTTATCGACAGAATCGGCGTCAATTAGCGGCCCCAGTTCCACTCCGTCTTCGACACCCGCACCGATGCGTAATCGCTCCACCGCTGCCGATAGTCTTGTAACGAACGTGTCGTAGACACCGGCCTGAACATAGAAGCGGTTGGCGCAGACGCAGGTCTGTCCGGTGTTGCGAAATTTAGCGTCAATACCACCTTGCACCGCGCGATCGATATCGGCGTCGTCAAAAACGATGAAGGGCGCATTGCCGCCGAGCTCCATCGACACCTTCTTGACGGTCTCGGCAGCCTGGCCGAGCAGCACTTTGCCGACCTCGGTGGAGCCGGTGAAGGTGATTTTACGCACCAGCGGATTGGAAGTGAGTTCGCCGCCGATCTCGCGCGCTGAGCCAGTGATCACATTGACAACGCCTGGTGGGAAACCCGCCCGGGCGCAGAGCTCGCCCCAGGCGAGACCCGAATAGGGCGTTTGCGTTGCCGGCTTACAGACGATGGTGCACCCTGCTGCCAATGCGGGCGCAATCTTGCGCGCCAGCATTGAGGATGGAAAGTTCCACGGCGTGATGGCGCCGACGACGCCGATCGGCTGGCGCGTCGCCAGCAGGCGCCGCTCGCGCCAGGGCGAGGGAATGATCTCGCCATAGACGCGGCGTGCTTCCTCGGCAAACCACAGCACGTAGGCGGCGCTCATGCTGATCTCGCTCTTGGCCTCTGCCAAAGGCTTGCCCTGTTCCAGCGTCAGGATACCCGCCAGCTCATCGCGATTGTCGAGAATGAGCTGGTGTAGGCGCCGCAGCATCTCGGCCCGTTCGCCGGCCGTCGTACGGCTGAAGCTTTTGAACGCCTCGTGCGCGGCTTCGATTGCTTGCCGTGTTTCGGCGGCGCCGGCATTGGGAATGGTGCCGATCACCTTGCCGGTCGCCGGGTCCTCAACCTCCAGCGTCTTGCCGGACTGGGCATCGACCCAGGAGCCGGCGATATAGAGCTGCTGGCGAAACAGCGGGCTGTCGCGGAAATCTTGCTGCAATTTCGTTTCTTTCGTTGGGAATGCCGATCAAGCTGCCTGCAGGTCGGCGAGCTTACGGTTGGCCTCCAGCATGGAAGCGCGCATGAGATAGTCCTTGGCGCTGACCGGGTCGGCCGCGATGCGGCGCAACTCGTCCAGATTGGCCTTGCGGGCTTCGGGGTCCTTGGCTTCCAGGCGTTTCTTGTTCTGAATGGTTTGCGCCTGCACGAACTCGACGGTCAGGCTGCGGCGCTGCAAGTCGTAAAGATCGAGCAGCGCGTCGGACGCGCCGTGCCAGACGCGCGCCAGTTTCTCACCCAGATTGACCGCGTCCTGAATGCCGCCATTGAGCCCCATGCCGCCGATCGGGTTATTGACGTGCGCGGCGTCGCCGGCGAGCAGGATCCTTCCCTGCCGGAAGGTCTTGGCCACGCGCTGGTGCACGCGATAGAGGTTTCGATGCACGATCTCATAGCCGCCGTCCTTGGGAAAGAACCGCTGCAGCCGCGCATGCACCGCCTCATCGGACAGGAGCTCGGCGTCGGTCTGGTCGGGCGACGTGGGAAACACGGTGCGCCAAAGGCCCGGCGGGCCGTCGGCCGCCACCTTGAAGCAATTGCACCATTCATCCGGGTCGGCAAAATAGCTGCGGAAGCTATAGCCGCGATTGGCTGCGAAGTCGAAGGGCGTGCTGAGTACCAGAAACTGCTCGGCCCATGTGAAGCCGTCGAACTCGATATTGGCGCCCTTGCGCACCGTCGATCGTCCACCATCGGCTCCCACCAAATATCGGCCCTCGAACTGGCGCTGTCCATCAGGCGTCTTGACTGTCACCTCAACGCGGTCGTCATGCGCGACAAAGCTCACCACATCATGGTCGAACAGCACTTCGGCGAAAGGCTCGTCTTGCAGATGCTTGAGCACGATCTGCGCCGTCTTGAACTGCTCGCACTGCACCACATAAGGATAGGCCGTTTCATCGGCGATCAGCGCATGATCAAACTCGGCGACGAGTTCGCCGCTGGGGCGATCCCAGAACTGGAAGATCGGCGACACGAGACCGGCCGCACGCACCTCCTCTTCGAGCCCTAGTTCCCCCAGAAGTTCCAGCGTTGCCGGATGAGTCGTGGCCGCGCGCGGGTCTTCCTGCAGGCTCGAAAAGCGCTCCAACACCGTGACCGGCACGCCCCGTCGCGCCAGGCTCAGCGCACAGATGAGTCCCACCGGGCCACCGCCACTGATGATCACGCGATTCTTGTCGGACATGGGCTTTCTCCTTGGAATTGGGTTAGTGTGCAGCGCCGCTAAAGTCGCGCGGCAGGCGGTTCTCGGCGACGCGGATGGCGCGCGTGGGTGCGGGAGTATTGCGGCTGCGCCCGACGAAGCGCGGCACGCCCTCGCTGAACACGGCGCCCACGGCCACCGGATCGCCATGGCGCAGTGCGCCCAGCGCGGTGCCCTGCGTACCGCCAAGCGGCGCATCGATCAGCACCAGGTCGGCATCCTTGCCGGGTTCGAGGAAGCCGGAATTGCGGCCATAAACGCGGGCGTTGTTGCCCGTCGCCGCGCCAATCACCATTTCGGGCGGCAAATCGAGCAGGCTCGACAGATGGGTGATGGTATAGAACATGCCCAACGGCATGATGCCCGAGCCGGTAGGGGTGTCGGTCGCGATCAGCAGCCGGTCGAACTGATCGTGCGCCAGCGCCTGGCGCGTGCACAACAGCGCCGTCCGCAGATTTCCAGCCGTGCAAAGCTGCAGTGCCACCTGGCTCTCGGTCACAACGCGCTCGAAATGCCCATCCGGCATGGCGACCGGTCCGCCATTGATGTGGAAGGACACATGCGGATCAACCGCCAATACGTGCTCACCATTGATTGGCGACGATCCGGGGATCGACGCGCCACCCGTATGCATGGTGGTGATCATGCCATAGGCTCGTGCCATCGCGACGAGCGGCTTATATTCCATTGGGTCGGCAAAGGCCCCGAAACCGGCCTTGGCAAGCCAGACGCCGGCAGACGCAAGTTCGGCGAAGTCGGACTCGGTAAGGCCGGGCTCAAGGATCACCGACCCCGCCCACACCCTCATGCCACCAGGGCGGTAATGGGCAAAACACCGCTGCGCCGCGATCGCCAGTGCCTTGACCCCCACCGGATCGGTCGGGCGGCCAGGGACATGGACCTCCGAGGCGCTGATCGATGTGGTAACACCGCCATGGAGATAGCTTTCGAGATAGCCCACGGTCTTTTGGCGCGGTGTGTAGTCGCCGAAGGTGATGTGGACATGCGAGTCGATCAGCCCCGGCATGGCTGTTGCTCCGCCGGCATCGACCACCACATCGCAGGAAGCGAGCGCGGCAGCATCGACGGTGCCAACGCTCTGAATCAAACCATCCTGCATCACGATGCTGTCGCCGACAATTAATGGCCTGCGCCAGTCGCCGCTTACGATGCACCCCAAATTGACAACTGCCGCCCGCACATGGACCCCCTCGTAAAAACCAGAGCTCTCTTGTATGACAAGATTACGATATGTCAAGCCGCCCAGATGGCTACATTCTTTGACCGCGGGACGCAAAGAACATAAAAGCGCTCTGCGGAAGAACTTGCGCCGGTCATTGCAGCGAACCAATGCGGCCCGTCTGGGGCGAGACAGGCCACTGCACTCTCCATTCTTCGCGATCCCGAACTGGTGATGAGCAATCGACGAACATCACGCGACCCATGTTGATTGCCACTGAGAAGCAAGCCATCGACGGGTTATTTCGAGCGAGATTTTGGTGCTGTTGACGAGAACGCGTCTGTTGGTTTCATCGGGGATTAGCGAATGCAGGAGCAGCTCCCGCGCGCGAACTTTGCGTCGGATGGTTTGGTAAATGCCATGCATGTCTTCGGGACCGAGTGCAAATCCTGCTTCGATCGCGCCGTCCTTGTAATTGGGCACGGCGACGCCTTGCCGAAAAACAAATCAAGTTAGTGTTGCACGAACCATATCCGCGCTTCATCTCCCGGTCGATCACAGCGCCGTTCGTCACGATTTTCCAAGTTGGAGCGATAATGGTGTCAATCGGCGCCGGATAAGGGCTCTGACGCACATTCGATGATCGCAGGATCATGTCGCTCCCATAAGTCTGGCCTGGAGCAGGTCAAGCTTGGCGCGGCCGTACATCTGACGTTTAACGAGCTTGAGCTTGTTGATCTGCCCTTCGACCTGGCCGTTGGACCATTGCTGGGTGATCGCCGCGCGGATGGCGGCTTTGTCATTGGTGACACCCTTGGCAAAGGAGGCGATCAGGCTGGGGCTGGCCTCGGCGATCCACGGATCGAGCTGGGCGACATCCTTCTTGTGGATCATAACGTGGAAGTCGTCGACGATCCGACGCGCCTCTGCAAGCATTGGAACGCCGGTCTCGATGGCGGCGACAGTGACGGTTTCTGCCTTGCTCAGATGATCGCGGGCGGTGGTCATCAACCGCGCGATGGTTCTTGCGGACGGCACCCTGTGCAACTGCCGATCTGAGGTCATCTCGGCTCTCCGGCGACGCGTTGTCCATTCACCCACAACGCGCAGGGAGCCCTGGAAGCCTTTTCCCCTCAGCTGGCGCCACAGCTCGGCACCGTTGCAGCAGCCTGAACGCCATTGCTCGTCCAGCCAGAGCAACCAAGGTTCCAGCGAACTCTGTCGGACCCGGAATATCTCGTTGGGTTGACCGCGGATGACCTGCCGCACGAGTTTCCGGCTGTGGCCGGTCAGTCGGACGATCTGCTTGATCGCAATACCCTCGCCGGCAAGCTTGAGGATCGCCGTGCTCATCTCCTCGCGCCGGACATAGCCATCATATTGCAGCCTTTCGGCCGAGGTCAGCAGTTCGGGGTTGATTGTAGTGGCGGCGCCAATTGCGGCCCGGATCAAGCGCATGGACTTGCGCACGGAATCGGTAAAAGCAGCACTGGCATTTTCCATCAAGTGCCAGCGGTCGGCAACCTGGATTGCTTGGGGCAGCGCCCTTGCTGCAGCAGCGCCATAGCCACCACCGCGATCACGGGAGACGATGTCGATTTCCGGATGATCGGCGAGCCAGGCAGCCACGGTGGCGATTTCCCGATCGGGCAACAGTGCTATGATCCGCCGCCGCTCTAGGTCGCAGACGATGGAACCGTACCGATGGTTCTTGCGCCAGGCCCAGTAATCGATGCCCACAACCTTCAGAATCTGAGTTGGCTGGCGGGCCCGGCGCCGTACCACCCTGAGCAGCGTATCGTTGCTGACGGGCACCATCAGCCGCCGGGCCAAGCTTGCCGCCGGCCGTCCTCCAAGTGCCACCCCGAGATGATGGACTATGCACTCCAGCCGCGACGACCGTCGTGAGCGCTCTGCTACAACGTCATCGGCAAAGCGCTCAGCAAAGATCTTCCGCCGGCAGAATGGCGCACCGCAAACGAAACGTCTGGCCATAAAGCGAAGTTCAACCCGACGGCCGGCACAAGGCAGGTCGGAAACGGTCCGGACATAGCGGCTATGAATGCGTCTTGAGCGAATTCCGCACAGCGGGCAAGGCCTCTCAGGTTCCGCCGCCCGCGCCAAAACTATGATGCCATCTTCTATCTCGGTTACGCTCTCGACGACCAGTCCAGCCGGGATCAAGGACGAAATCCGCATATTCATCGCCATGGTGCTGATTCCTCTTGGAAAACAGCACCACCTCGCCATCAAATATCATCGAGAGTGAGTCAGAGCCCCTATTGGACGCCGATTGGGGGTTCTTATCCGGCGCCGATCACCGCCATGGGCTTTGCTGGACAAGGCGCGGGGGGCCTAGAGAACGGCGTTGCCGGTACCGGCATCAATGTCGCCTGGGGCGGCGAGGCCAGCCGGGTCAGTCTCGGCGTCAGCTATCTTGGCGAACAGGGCAGCCTGCTGGGCTTGGGGCAGAACACGACGTTCGGATTGGGTGGCGGTAGCGCCACCGGAACGGCACATCTGGGCGTTGATCAGATGGTAGCGCCCGGTTTCGAGGTGTTTGGCCCGCTGGAATATGGTCTGGCCAGGCCGACCGGTTCGACGTCCGGCCTGGTGACGTCGCTGTCAGACGTCCAATTTTCTGGCTTCGAGGTTGGCGCGAGAATGAACACTGTCTTCGGCGTCAACGACCAGGTGGGCTTTTCGATAGCGCAGCCCTTGCGGATAGAGAACGGTACGATGGGACTTCAACTGCCCGTCGCTCGCGCCGCCGATGGAACGATCGAGCATCGGCAGGCGAGTGCCGACCTTGCTCCGGGCGGCAGAGAGCTAGACCTCAGCGTCAATTATAAGGTTCCCCTGCAAGCGGGTCATCTGCAGGTCGGCCTGCAATACCGGCTCGATGCTGGCCATATCAAGGGTGCCTCGGCCGCGGGCACTGCCATCGGCTTCCACCAGTCGTTCTGAACTTGGCCAACGCCCCGAGGCCCCACGTCAAGCAATTGGCCGGATCCGCTTGGCGATAAAGTCTAGCGTTGGGGACCTCTAGCCTCGTCCGCGATAGGTTGGAACGCCTTGCTCGGGCACCCACATATTGGGCGGCAGCGTCCCATATTGCCAGAAAACGTCGATCGGAATTCCACCGCGCGGGTACCAGTAACCGCCAATCCGCATCCAGTGCGGTTCAATCAGCTCGGCGACTCGGCGTCCGATCGCCACGGTGCAATCTTCATGAAATGCCCCGTGGTTGCGGAACGAGGTGAGGTAAAGTTTAAGCGACTTGGATTCCACCAGCCATTGATTGGGAACGAAGTCGATAACGATATGAGCAAAGTCCGGCTGTCCGGTGACCGGGCAGAGCGAGGTGAACTCGGGCGCCGTAAATCGCGTCACGTAGTGGACATCAGATTGGGGATTGGGCACACGATCCAACCGCGCCTCTTCGGGGTTGGCCGGTATGATGCTCGAAGCGCCGAGTTGGAGATTGTCTGGCAGGCAGATCATCGCGTGACACCTGAGTGCTGGTTAACGGCGGCAAGGGTCTGGATCGCCTCGAGGCAGGCGAGCGTGGCCTCGCGGCCCTTGTTGTGGGCATCGTCACGGCTGCGCACGATTGCCTGTTCGTCGGTATAGGTCGTCAGGATGCCGAAGGTCAGCGGCACGCCCGTCGCCAACGAGGCGGTCATCAAACCGGTACTGGCCGCCTGGCTGATGTATTCGAAATGGGCAGTATCGCCCTTGATGACGCAACCCAGACAGACCACGCCGTCATATTTGCCGGTCCTCGCGAGGGTCTGCGCAATCAGGGGAATTTCGAAGGCGCCGGGCGCGGAATAGACGTCACTTTCTGACAAGTCGACGCCATGCTCGGCAAGGCTGGCACGGGCACCAGAGAACAGTCCGTTGGTGACGTCTGCGTTGAACCGGCTCACCACGATGGCGATCCGGAGTTCAGGGGAAGCATTGGTATCGGTCATATCCAGCTTTCAGTTTTGATGGGTGAGGGTGTGGCCCAACTTCTCGCGCTTGGTTTGCAGGTAGCGCAGGTTGAACGGATTGGGGGCGATGATCAGGGACTGCTGCTCTCGCACGTCAATGCCGTTGGCCCGAAGCGTCTCGGCCTTTTGCGGATTGTTGGTCAGCAGGGTGATGGTAACGACATCAAGGGCCCGAAGGATCTGGGCGGCGATGGCGTAGTCGCGGGCATCGGCTGCAAAGCCAAGATCGGTATTGGCCTCGACGGTATCGCGGCCTTTATCCTGCAGGGCGTAAGCGCGGATCTTGTTGGCGAGACCAATGCCGCGGCCCTCCTGGCCTCGCAAATAGATCAGGACGCCGCCTGACTCGCCGATCATGCGCAGCGACTCCTGGAGCTGGGCGCCGCAATCACACCGCAGCGAGCCCAGAGCGTCCCCCGTCAGGCATTCCGAGTGAACCCGCACGAGCGGCACGCCGGACATGGGCGCCTTGACCATCGCCAGATGTTCCGTGCCGTCCAGCAGGCTACGAAACGCATGCACCCGCATCGCATCGCCGGAAAAGGCCGATGGCAAATCGGCCGAAGCCACTTGCTCGACCAGCACCTCGGTCTTGCAGCGATATGCGACGAGATCGCTGATGGACAGGATGGGCAGGTCGTGTTGGGCGGCGAACAGTTCGAGATCGGGGCGCCTGGCCATCTCGCCGTCATCGCGCATGACTTCACAGATAGCGGCTGCGGGTTGAAGCCCGGCGAGGCGCATTAAGTCGATAGCCCCTTCGGTATGACCGTTCCTGACAAGAACGCCGCCTTCGGCCGCCCGAAGCGGAAAGACGTGCCCTGGCGACACCACGTCCGCAGCTTCAGCCCCGGGGTTCGTGGCGGCCATTATCGTCCGGGATCGATCATAGGCAGAAATGCCGGTGGTAATGCCATCTCGCGCCTCGATCGTAACCGTGAACGCGGTCGATCGGCGAGCTCTGTTGGCCGTGGTCATGGCCGGCAGCTGCAGGCGGTCCACCTGTTGCCCGGTCAAAGCCAGACAGATGAGACCGCGCCCATGAATCGCCATGAAATTGACGGCCTCAGGGGTCGCAAACTCGGCAGCGACGACCAGGTCACCTTCGTTTTCGCGGTCCTCGTCATCGACGAGGATCACCATGCCGCCTTGACGCAGTCGGTCTAGGGCTTGGGATAGGGTTGACATAGGCGCTCCACATATTTCGCAATCACGTCGACTTCGACATTGATCTCGTCGCCCAAGCAGGCGGCGTGCAGGTTGGTGTGTTCCCAAGTGTGGGGAATGATGGTGATGCCGATGATGGTCGAGCCATCGGCGGCAGGACTGACGCTGTTGATGGTTAGGCTGATGCCGTCGAGCGCGATCGAGCCCTTCTCCACGCAATAGCGGGCCAGCGCTGCAGGCAGCGCCAATTCCAGCCGAAAGGCTCCCTCTTCAGGGGTCACCGTGACCAGACGCGCGGTTCCATCGACATGGCCCTGGACAAGGTGGCCCGATAGCCGGGTTTCCAGGCGCACGGAGCGTTCCAGATTCACCCGGTCGCCTTCGGCGACCCGACCCAGGCTCGAGCGGGATGTAGTTTCCGGGCTGACGAAGAATGTGGCCGCCCCACCTGTCTCGAGATGGGTGACTGTCAGGCAAACCCCGTTGATCGCGACACTCTCACCAAGACAAAGGTCATCCCAACCCGACTGCAGGACCAGGACGCGCGTTCGCCCCTGCTGGCTGACGCCGGTCACGGGAGCCAATCGTTCAATGATGCCGGAAAACATGGATACCTCTCAATGCGGTTCGGAATTGGTCCGGTAGCGGACGGTGACACGGTCATCCGCCGTGGGATCAGGATGCTGACGTATCAACACGTGTTCGTCCCAGAGCGGACTGGTCAGTATGGATTGGGTGAGTTCGGCTCCGGCTTCGACCAGAACCTCGAGGCATCCAGCCTGACCGAGCTCGGTCAGCGCAGTGGCAAGGTCGGCTTCTATCGACACCAGGAAGCCGCGAGCCTGCGCCGCCTCGACATAGGACGGCGGGACGCGACCACGCCGGTCGAGGATGACCAGATGGCGTCGCTTGCCCGGGAAATCTGGCAGCCTTCGGACGGTAAACTGGGGGGCATCGGCTAGGATAGTTCCGGACCCCGTAATGACCGCGTCGGCCCGCTTGCGCAATTGATGCGCCAGATCGAGTGACGCATCAGAGGTGAAGGTTTTTTGCCCCGCGGGTGGAATCATGCTGCCATCGCGATCGAGTGCATGCTT
This sequence comes from Devosia sp., assembly GCF_030689745.1. Lineage (GTDB taxonomy): Bacteria > Pseudomonadota > Alphaproteobacteria > Rhizobiales > Devosiaceae > Devosia > Devosia alba. The sequence goes on along the minus strand of NZ_JAUYGL010000007.1, from coordinate 33,367 downwards.
GACCGTCACCCACGGTTTGCCGGTGGTAACGTGCTTGGCGAAGGGCGCGATCAGGCGGGTCACCGCCTCGGCGAGCTTGGGTGCGGCCGGATCGTCCAGGTCAGCCAGGGCATGTCCTGAGCGGCCTGCATGGGCAAGATAGTTGCCACCCCCACCGGCAACGAGCGGATTGGGATCTCTGGCCCCAATCCATATGTGACGCGCCGGCGTTTGGAGTATCACGCCCGTACAGGCCGGCGTTCGTCCCGTGTGATTGCAGGGCTCGAGGGTCACCACCACCGTATGGATGCGATGGACCGTATCATTGGCACGGCATTGCGAGACGGCGAGCGCTTCGGCATGCGGTCCACCGGCCCGCTGATGGGCCGCTGCGGCCAGCGTTTCGCCTGACGCATCGAGCAGGACGCAGGCGACGGGAGGATTGGGCGCCGTGGCGCCTTGCCATTGGCTGGCCAGCTCAACCGCATAGCCGAAGGCGGCAGCGATCACGCTGCTCGATAATGGCCAAACTGGGGAACTCTGTGCCCTGTCCATGCATAACCGTCTTGCTAAACCAAGACGCTGCCCAGGGCCAAATGACAGGCTTCACCTCGTTCCCTGAAAGCGGAAACGAGGTCACCCGATCATGTGTTCTCTTCCATCCGGACTATACCGTCGGCCTCGGAATTGAACCGAGTCTGCTGACCTTGCCTTTGATAGGCAAGCGCTCGCGGGCTGATGCGCCAAAGCGCAAACACCGCCGGTGGGGAATCGCACCCCGCCCTGAGAACGTCTGTCAGATCACAACGACTGACACCTGCCATATAGTTGGCGCGGCCCACGCGCGCAAGCCAGGCTCTGCTGAACGGTGTGTTTGCGATACCGGGCGGCTCCGAAGCCGGCTGTCAACGAACCCATCGGCAGTTTCGGAAAAGGAAGGCAGCCTGGCCGCCCTCCTTGTATAATGATCGTTGCGGTCCTAGTTGCGGCCCTGCTGTCCCGGCGCATGCTCGCGGGCCGACTCGCCCTCTTCCTTGACCTGACCTGGCGCGTATTCCCGGGCAGATTCGCCCTCTTCCTTCAGTTGACCTGGCGCAAAGGCGCTTGCGGAATTCGTTTCATCGTCGCCGCCGGTGTCGTCCTGGGTTTCTTCCAGGAAGGCGATCAAATCGTCGGTCGATCCTTCCGCCGTACAGGCACCGTCGATGATCTCGTCACAGACGCTTGTGGCCAGATCGTAGGGAAGTGGGAGTATCGTCTGATCCAGAAGCCCGAGCTCAGTCGCCAGATCGCCCTCGAATGTGACAAGAACCTGTTCCTGAGAAAAGGCCGAGCCCGAGAACACCATGGTGGCAGCGCCAAATAGCAGGGCGGTCGTCGAGGATTTGAACTTCTTCATTTCGATCTCCAGATTTTCTAGGTTAACGGTGCGACACGGCCCTGCGCGACATCGAATCGCGCGCCGGTCGACTTCTGGCACACTAATGACGCCCGCATGACCGTCACGTGGCGTCGGACGTTAGGCAGCGGTCATGTTCTGGGCCTTAAAGCTGAGACCATGGAGAACCGATGACCAGCCATCGTCAGATTTTGTTTGCTTTGTCGTTTGCGGTTGCCCTGTGCAGCGGGCCGGTGCACGGGCAGGGCAACGGCAATAGCCAGGGGGCCGAGCACGCGAACGGCAATGCCACGCAATCCGACAGCCAGCCCCCCGGCAACGGGGGGAATGATGGCAACGTCGGCGCGGCAAGTGCTGCGGATCGGGGTGGCCAGGACAATGACGCTAACAAACAGTCCGATGAGGACTTTGTGCTCGATGCTGTGGCTGGCGCTGAAGCGCTGCCCTTCGAATCCATTCTCGAACGGCTACGCCAGGTCACGGCCGCCCGTGTCATTGACGCGAGGCTGTATAACGTTAGCAACGTTCTGGTTTACGAAGTCAAAGTACTGGGAACCGACGGTCTGTTGCGGCGCTTCTACTATGACGCGAAAGCCGGCAGTCAAATTGGTATCAAATAATTGCGCATCCTCGTTGCTGAAGACGACACCAGAATAGCCGCCTCGCTCGACGAGGCGCTCCAGGCTGCGGGTTTTCTTATCGATATCGAGCATGACGGGGAAATCGCATGGTACCGTGGCGACACCGAACCCTACGATGCCATCATTCTCGATCTTGGCCTGCCGACCCTTGACGGCATGACCATCTTGAAGCGCTGGCGCAAATCGAAGCGCGTCATTCCCGTGCTCATCCTGACTGCGCGCGGGCAATGGGACGAACGGGTCGAAGGCATGGAAGCCGGCGCTGACGACTATGTGGTAAAGCCATTTCACATCGAGGAAGTCGTCGCGCGACTCCGCGCCATCCTTCGCCGTGCTGGTGGCCTGGCCTCGTCACGGATAGAGTTGGGAGATATCGTGCTCGATACTCGACTTATGCAGGTGATGCGAGACGGTATGGCGGTGTTCGTCCCGCCCCAGGAATACCGGCTGCTATCGCTACTGGCGTATCGACGGGGGCAAATCGTGCCTCGGATGGAGATCATCGAGCACCTCTATAGTCAGGATTTTGATCGCGAGTCCAATTCGGTCGAGGTGCTAGTGGGACGCTTGCGGAAACGGCTTGGTTCCGACGTCATCAAAACGCGCCGGGGATTCGGCTATTATGTAGAGAGCCCGGACCCGTGACCAGCTCCTCGCTGCGAACTCGCCTGCTGGTGGGCGCCGCCGTATGGGTAGTTCTGACCGTCGTGGTGACCGGCCTGGTGCTGTTTTACCTGTTTCTAGGTAGCGTTGAGCGGCAGACCAGGGCTGATCTCGAAGCCACCTTCGAACGGTTGGTGGCAGTGATAGAGATTGGTCCGAACGGAGCGACGGTACCACATACGCTGCCGGATCCGCGCTATGCGCAGCCCTACAGCGGCGTTTATTGGCAGGTGAAGACAGAGGACGGCTCTTTGATAGCCCGCTCGCGCTCCCTCTGGGATCACGTGCTCGAGCTGCCATCGCCGTCAGATGCAATGCCAGTATTGGCCGGCCCCGAGAACCAGACCTTGGCGGCCGTCGTCAAGGTTATCGATTTTGGCGATCCAACCATGGAAAAACTGGTCATCTGGGTAGCCCAGGACCGCAGCATCCTGGATCAGACCATTGCCGATTTCGGATCCGACTTGATCCTGGCTCTTGCAACCTTGGGGGCCGCAATCGTGGCCGGCGCGATCGTTGTTGTGCGTATCGGGCTGGCGCCGCTGGATCTTGTGCGGCGAGGCGTCGAACGCGTTCGACGCGGAACTGACGAGCAGCTAGTCGGTCCTTATCCAGCCGAGGTCGTGCCCCTGGTAACCGAAGTCAACGAACTGCTGTCGCTGCGGGAAAAGTCCGTCCAATTTGCGCGGACGCGGGCCGCAGACCTGGCCCATGGCCTCAAAACGCCACTACAGGTGCTCGGGTCGATCGCCGACGAGCTCAGCCGATCGGGGGACAAAGGGACCGCCGAGCGCGTCGTTGAAATCCGGGGGGAAATGTCCGACCGCATCGACTATCAGCTGAGGCTGGCCAGACTTCGCCTGCGAACGTCCTCAGAAGTACTAAATAGTTCTTTGGGAGTGGCCGTTTCCCGGACGGTGGGAGTAGTCAGGCAAGCCCATATTGGACGCGGTGTCACCTGGACGGTGAATATCGATGAGGACGTATCGGTTAACGTCGACGCAAACGACTTGCTGGAACTCGTCGGTGTCCTGGTCGAGAATGCCGCCAAGTGGGCCAAGAGCAAAGTCCAAATTGCCGTTCATAGCGGCGCCGGCTGGGCTGAACTGCACATTGCCGATGATGGCACAGGCGTTAGCAGCACGCAGATAAGTGCTCTCGGCAGGCGCGGGCATCGCCTTGATGAATCCCGACAAGGAACGGGTCTCGGGCTTTCCATCGCGTTCGAGATCGTCGAAATGAACGGGGGTGCCATCGAACTTGGGCGAGCTGATTTGGGGGGGCTTTCTGTAAAGGTGCGAATGCCGTGTACGGCCAATCGCGAGCAGAGGTGACTGCCAAAACATCTATCCATTCGGACCAGGGACAAAAGGTTTTCAACGACGGTGCCAAGCTCCGTCAGCCACCCGTATTGCTTTCCGCATTTCCGCTAGACGTTCGACAAGCGCCTGACCTCGCGCCTCACCTCCGGCGTCCAGTAGCTCCGCGGCAAGAGGTACAAGTGCGCCGGATTACCAAGGGGGCAATCCGCGACTTAGCTTCTTATCGCGATGCGGATCGTATCACGTCCATGGCCCCTGAAGACCGGTCGAATTGGGGTAAAGCCGTCATCGCGCCGCCTGACGCCATCCTCTCGCACGCTAGGGCGGACACAACCGCGCCGCCGTCGCACCCAAGGCGACAGACCTTATGGCGTAGGTAGAAATTCGACGCCTATCTCATCGACACCAGCACGAACTATGCGGCACTGGTAAAGGCCGCGATTTTTGATATCGAGAATGAACTCGCCTGGTATTTCGATAACCGACGCCACCTTCAACAAGGCGCCCGTTTCTGAAATGCTGCGCACGATGCAGTCGATTGTTGAGCGGCCGTCATTGAAGACAACTCGCGCTCCCCATAACACCCGTCGCTGACTAATGCCGTTTTCCATGCTTCCCAATCGAGCTAGGCGATCCTTAGACAGGATGTCAGCAAAACGTCAAAATTTGCTTGCGACAGCCACGTAATACGTTTGCAATGCAGCTGACTGAGAGCATCCGTTGCAGAAAGCACCGCCCGCACTGTCAATGCTCCCCGTATGCGCCAGAATAGCGTGCCCGGTATGCCTTAATACTCGGGGGGAAAACCCAGTGTAGCGCCCTATAAGAACTCGAAAAGCGCCCTTGCAATAGCATTGCGGAGCCGAAAGCGATTGCGAACAAAAGCCAAGTCGTCACAGTGAGTGCGAGGATTATTAATCCCCTAGCTGTATACGAACGCCGAGAAATCCGGCCCACAACAAGTCTCCGTACCAATTAAGTCAATTGTCCGAAGGCAATTTAACAATTCATTGCGTAACCAATTCTTCTGAATTTACGCCAAATTGACCGAACAGCATATTTATGCGACTCTAAAATATATTATAATTATAATCATACTATATCGATATCTTGTCTTCTAAAAAGCCAAGTGCCAACAAATTCGAGATACCTAATAATTTGGCCGATTCTGTAGAGTTCTCTTGGGCAACACGGCCCGCGCCCGTTCCAGATGGTCTTTGGCGAGTGTGAGCCATGAGGGCATTCAAACACGCTCCCGTAAAACGACGCCTGCTTCAGCAAAATACTCAATAACTATTTACACCATCAATCGCTTCACTGGACGGTGCCGTTCAAATGGTGCGCTTTGATGGCCCCGCAACTTTTGGTTCGCTAGTACCCCACGCTTTCGAGATTAGCTTGCCACGTTCGTAGGCCGAATCGCTATTTAGGCAGACCTTTCACACCCCAACAATCTTCAAACACGAGGTCTTCAAGCGGAACCCGCGTCCGCCAACCCTTCTGCTCCAGTTCGGGCGTGGCAAAGAAGCTTTCAACCCTGCCCACGCACAGATAGGCGACCATTCGGACCGAATCTGGGATCCCCAGGACCGCCTTGACCTCGGCTTCCTTTAGAATGCTGACCCAACCGACGCCCAGGCCCTCGGCTCTGGCCGCGAGCCAGAGGTTTTGGACAGCGCAAACCGTACTGAACAGGTCCATGTCAGGCATGTGGGTGGCGCCCAGCACGACCGGACCGCCGCGCGTGCGATCGCAGGTCACGCAGATATTGACCGGCGCGCTGGTGATGCCCTCGAGTTTGAGAGCCCGATAAGAGTCCTGACGATCTTTGGGGAACATCGACGCTGCCTCCACATTGGCTCGCGCAAAGATTCCGGCAACCTGCCGTTTCTTTTCGGCGTCGCGTACCACTAGGAAATCCCATGGCTGCATGAAACCGACAGAGGGCGCGTGGTGCGCCGCGTCCAGAATTCGCAGCAGCACGTCATCGGCGACAGCATCGGGTCGGAACTGGCCGCGCACATCCCGCCGGCTATAGATGGCGCGATAAACGGCCTCGCGCTCGGCGTCGGAGAACGGTTCGCCCGTCGTAAGGCGTGGTTGAAATTCAGGCAGATCAATTGCGTCCGGCATGGCGTTGCCCCTGTTCAAAAAACACAGGAGCTGGGGTCCAACCAGCTTCAACGGTCACCTGGCCGGTCTTCTGACTTGGGATCAACCCCGGCGGGCACCTTCCCGGCCGCGGCCAGTGGCATATACTCGCAAGGTCCCCCGCACAGCGCTGGGCGCGTCGCGGATTACAACCGCGTTCCCGATTCTCCCGCGTCGGCGGGCACCAGATATGGCTTGTGTAACGCCTTCGACAGACAACTTGCAAGTCGGCTGTCGTTTGCTTGACATTGGCAGGGCGATGGCCCTTTGTTCTCCTGTCCGAGGGGAGTCCAGGTTCGAAAGAGTCTGGTCTGAGATGGCTGCGAGGCCGAACCCTTTGAACCTGATCCGGGTAATGCCGGCGAAGGGACGGGATCGTTATCCGCCACCAGAGCTGCTTCCCGGGTTTCCGTTTTCACGAGAAAACATGGAGACCCTTCGTGAACAAACCATTCGATACCAAGGCCCTTGGGGCCACTGGCGTATCCACCACGCCGCTTTCGGCTTCCAGCAAAGTTTATGTCACTAGTGCGCGCGCTAGCGACGTTCGGGTGCCATTCCGCGAGGTCGCTGTTGACGATCCGGCGGCCCCGGCGTTCCGGATCTACGATACATCCGGCCCCTATACCGATCCTGCCATCGCCATCGACCTCAAGCGCGGCCTGCCGCGCCTGCGGCAAGACTGGATTGCCGAGCGCGGCGACGTCGAACCCTATCCAGGCCGCTCCATCAAACCGGAAGACGATGGCGACGTGTCCCCCCAGCGCGCTGTTGCCCGTTTCCCCGTCGCCAATCCACCGCTGCGGGCCAAGGCCGGCCGAGGGACCACCCAACTCGACTATGCCCGCGCTGGCATCATCACCCGGGAAATGATCTTCGCCGCGGAGCGCGAGAATCTGGGGCGACAGAGCATGGTGGATGGCGCTGAGGCGCGCCTGGCAGATGGCAATAGTTTTGGTGCCGCCATTCCGCCCATGATCACCCCGGAATTCGTCCGCGACGAGATTGCCCGCGGCCGTGCAATCCTTCCGGCCAACATCAACCATCCAGAAATTGAGCCGATGGTGATCGGGCGCAATTTCCTGGTCAAGATCAACGCCAATATCGGCAATTCTGCGGTGTCGTCTTCGGTCGAGGAAGAGGTCGAGAAACTGGTCTGGTCCATTCGCTGGGGCGCAGACACGGTGATGGACCTGTCGACTGGCCGCAATATCCACGCCACCCGCGAGTGGATCATCCGCAATTCGCCCGTTCCGATCGGCACGGTGCCGATCTACCAGGCGCTCGAAAAGGTCAATGGCGATCCCGCCAAGCTCGATTGGGAGATGTTCGCCGACACGCTGGTCGAACAGTGTGAGCAGGGCGTTGACTATTTCACCATCCACGCCGGGGTTCGGCTGGCCTATGTGCCGCTGACCGCAAATCGTGTGACAGGCATCGTGTCACGCGGCGGCGCGATCATGGCCAGCTGGTGTCTGGCGCACCACAAGGAGAGCTTTCTCTACGAGCATTTTGGCGACATCTGCGACATCATGGCCAAGTATGATGTGTCGTTTTCCCTCGGGGACGGTCTGCGACCCGGCTCCATTGCCGACGCTAATGACGCGGCCCAGTTTGCCGAACTCGAAACGCTCGGCGAATTGACCAAGGTGGCCTGGAGCAAGGGTTGCCAGGTGATGATTGAAGGCCCTGGCCATGTGCCGATGCACAAGATCAAGCAGAACATGGACAAGCAGTTGCATGAATGTGGCGAAGCCCCGTTCTATACGCTGGGGCCGCTGACCACCGATATTGCACCGGGCTACGATCACATTACCTCGGCCATCGGCGCAGGGATGATTGGCTGGTTTGGCACCGCCATGCTCTGCTACGTTACGCCCAAGGAACATCTCGGCCTGCCCAATCGCGATGACGTCAAGACCGGCGTGATTACCTACAAGATCGCCGCGCACGCGGCCGATCTGGCCAAGGGGCACCCGGCGGCGCAATTGCGCGACGATGCGCTGTCAAAGGCCCGGTTCGAGTTCCGATGGCAGGACCAGTTCAATCTCTCGCTTGACCCGGACACCGCGCGCAGCTTCCACGACGAGACCCTGCCCAAGGACGCACACAAGTCGGCGCATTTCTGCTCAATGTGCGGACCCAAATTCTGCTCGATGAAGATCACGCAGGACATCCGTGACCTGGCCGCCCGCAAGGATGGCATGGCGGAAAAGTCACGTGAGTTCATCGATCAGGGTGCCAATGTCTACGTGCGGCTTGAGCCGTAGCGGCCCGATGCGCATTGCAGTCATCGGGGCCGGCGTGGCGGGTCTGACCACCGCGCTGGTCATGGCCGAACGCGGCCATGCGGTCGAGGTGTTCGAACGCAATCCCCGGCTCGGTCCGGGCAGCTGCTCCTGGCTTGCTGGTGGCATGCTCGCGCCGTGGTGCGAGATGGCCTCGACCGAGGCCATTATCGGCCGGCTGGGCATCCAGTCCATTGCCTGGTGGCGTGCGCGCTTTCCGGGCACGGTGTCGCAAGGCACGCTGGTGGTTGCGCCGGCGCGCGATGTGGCAGAGCTCAACCGCTTTGCCAAACGCACTGAAGGCTTTGACTGGCTCGACCCGGCCGGCATTGCGGCGCTGGAACCCGACCTTGCCGAGCGCTTCGGCAAGGCACTGTATTTTTCCGACGAGGCCCATCTCGATCCGCGACTTGCTCTGGCCGCGCTGGCGGAACGGCTGACATCGCTGGGCGTGGCGATCCACTTGGGAACCGAAGTTGTGCCCGAGGCGACGGCTGGCGATCTCGTGTTTGATTGCCGCGGCCTTGGCGGGCGCACCGACATGCCCGCCTTGCGCGGTGTGCGCGGGGAGATGGTGGTGATCCGCTCGCACAGTCTGAAACTGTCCCGCCCAGTTCGGTTTCTGCATCCTCGCCTGCCGCTATATGTCGTGCCGCGCGGCGAAGGCGTGTTCATGCTGGGCGCGACCATGCTGGAAAGCGAGGCGCAGGGACCGGTCAGCGTGCGTTCCATGCTCGAATTGCTCGGCGCCGCCTTTGCCTTGCACCCCACGCTGGGCGAGGCCGAAATCCTCGAACAGGGGGCCGCTCTGCGCCCCGCCCTGCCCGACAATTTGCCCAAGGTGGAGCGAGCCGGTCGCGTGATCCGCGTCAACGGCCTGTTTCGCCATGGCTTCCTGATGGCGCCCGTCATGGCTCAAATCGCGGCCAACGTGGCGCTTGATCCCCATTTTAATACGGAGCTTTGCTATGCGCATTCTGCTTAATGGCACGGAGCACAATCTGAACGCCAGCCAGCTTGTCGAGGCGCTCGAAGCGCTGGGCTACAAGGATGCCGTCGTCGCCACCGCCCTCAATGGACGGTTCGTTCCCAAAGCACTGCGCCCATCGACGCCGCTTGCCGATGGCGACCATGTCGAAGTGCTCGCCGCCATGCAGGGAGGCTAAACCATGGATTTTTATGGTGTTGCGCTGTCCAGCCGATTGCTGCTGGGCACTGCCCGCTACCCATCGCCCAAAATTCTCGAGGCTTCGATCCGCGCGTCGCGGGTCGAAGTTGTCACCGTTTCGCTGCGACGCGAAGGCGGCGAGCAGCGCGCTGGCCAGGCGTTCTGGTCGTTCATCAGTGCAATGGGCGTTCGCGTATTGCCCAATACGGCCGGGTGTCATTCGGTCAAGGAGGCGGTGACCACCGCGCACATGGCGCGCGAACTGTTCGGCACAAACTGGATCAAGCTCGAAGTGATCGGGGAAGCCGATACGCTGCAGCCGGACGTCTTCGGATTGGTCGAGGCAGCACGCATCCTGGCAGCGGACGGGTTCGAGATTTTTCCCTATACCACCGAGGATCTGGTGGTGGCCGAACGGCTCATCGATGTCGGCTGCCGGGTGCTGATGCCCTGGGGCGCGCCGATAGGATCAGCGCGCGGGCTCAATAATCTCTTTGGGCTCAAGGCCATGCGCGCCCATTTCCCCGATGTACCCTTGGTGATCGACGCGGGCCTGGGCGTGCCATCGCATGCGGCGGCGGCAATGGAACTGGGCTATGACGCAGTGCTGCTCAACACCGCAGTCGCCGAGGCGGGCGATCCGGTGCGCATGGCGGAGGCGTTTGCGCTGGCCATAGAGGCGGGCCGCATGGCCTATGCTGCCTCGCCCATGGAGCCGCGCGATATGGCGGCGCCCTCAACCCCGGTTGTGGGCAAGGCACAACTGGCATGATGCTCGATCGTTTTTATCCCGTGGTCCCCAGTGCGGACTGGGTCGGGCGGCTGCTGGGCTGGGGCGCAAAACTGGTCCAACTGCGGATCAAGGATTGTTCCGAGCCCGCGCTGCGGACCCAGATCGCGCAGGCACGCGTCGCCTGCGCGGCTGCGGGCGCGCAGTTGGTGGTCAATGACTACTGGCAACTGGCGTTCGATGCCGGATGCGATTTCGTGCATCTGGGACAGGAGGATCTGGCCCAGGCCGACATTGCTGCACTGCGCCGCGCCGGCATCCGCGTGGGTATCAGCACACATGACCGCGCCGAACTTGAGAGAGCTCTCATCGAGGCCCCGGACTATGTGGCTCTGGGCCCCATCTATCCCACTCAGCTCAAGCAAATGCCCTGGGCGCCCCAGGGGCTGGAGCGGATCAGCAAGTGGAAAAGACTGGTCGGTACGCGGCCGCTGGTTGCCATTGGCGGGCTGACGGTCCCGCGGGCCAAGCTTTGCCTGGCGGCCGGGGCCGATTGCGTTGCGGTTGTTGGCGACATTGTGCGTCACCCCGACCCTGCGGGTCAGACCAGCGCTTGGCTGGCCGCAACTGGAGCGTGAGATGAGCGATCGTTATGTCCGGCAGATGACGCTAAGCGAAATAGGGGTAGCCGGACAGGCTCGGCTGGCGGCCGCCACCGTGGTGGTGGTGGGAGCTGGCGGCCTTGGATCGTCAGTACTACATATCCTGGCAGGCGCCGGTGTTGGGCACATCGTCATTGTCGACCACGACCATGTTGATCTCAGCAATCTGCACCGCCAACACCTTTATAGTATGGTAGATATTGGGGCGCACAAGGCCGAAGCAGCGCGCAAGGCCGTGCTGCGCGCCAATCCCGATATTGAGGTAACGGCCAGGATGGAACGCCTCACACCGGCCAGTGCAACCGGACTGGTCGCCAGTGCCAACCTTGTAGTCGATGCTGCCGACAGCTTTGCAGTCACCTATAGTCTCTCCGACGCCTGCCATGCCGCAGGCCGGCCCCTGATCAGCGCGTCCGTGGCAGGTTTGGCCGGTTATGCCGGCGCCTATTGCGGCGGAGCGCCCAGCTATCGTGCAGTCTTTCCCGATGTACCTGCTGCGGTAGGCAATTGCGCCAGTATCGGCGTTCTCGGATCGGCCGTGGCGATGCTGGGTAGCCTTCAAGCGCACCTGGCACTCCATGTTCTGCTCGATCTCAAGCCCAGCGTCTTGGGGCGGGTAGTCAGTTTCGATGGCCAGAGCCTGCAATTTGGCGGTTTCAGTTTTGCCGATTGCCCGGAGCCCGATCACATCGCGCCATTCATCGGGCTGGCTGACATCACGCTGGACGATGTTGTCATTGACCTGCGAGGCGTCGATGAAGCGCCGGTTCTGGCCCATCCCAGTGCGCTGCGCGTCCTTCCGGAGGATGCTGGTGCCCTGTCCAGCACGGCCGGAGACAAGCGCATAGTTCTGTGCTGCCACAGCGGGCAGCGGGCGCTTCGAGCTGCGGGGCTACTGCAGGCCCTGGACCGGCACAGACTGGCGCTGGTGGCGTTGATTGGAGAGCAGTCTTGATTCCGGTCGCGCTGACGATCGCCGGTTCGGATTCCGGCGGCGGCGCCGGGATTCAGGCCGATCTGAAGACGTTTGCGGCATTTGGTGTCTTTGGGACCAGCGCCATCACTTCGGTGACGGCGCAGAACACCATGCGCGTGGAAGCCGTGCATACAATACCCGCCGAAATGGTGGCCGTCCAGGTCAAGGCCGTATTCGCTGATCTGGCCGTTGGCGCGATCAAGATCGGCATGCTCGGCAATGCCGACATCATCACTGCGGTGGCGCAAAGCCTGGCCGGATATAGTGCCGGCCCCATCGTCCTCGATCCCGTGCTGGCCGCCACCAGCGGCGCCCGCCTGTTATCAGAACAGGCATTGGACACGCTGATCACCCGTCTCTTGCCGAGGACCCGCCTGCTCACCCCCAACTTGCCCGAGGCGGCCGCCTTGACCAACTCGCCAATTGCTCAGGACGAGGTCGCCATGGTCAATCAGGCGAAGGTATTGCTGGGGATGGGCGCCCAGGCCGTGCTGATCAAGGGGGGGCATGGTACGGGCAAGCAGAGCGTGGATCTGTTGGTCGATGCCAATGGTACCATGCGCTTTACTTCAGAACGCCTGGAGGTAGGGGAACTCCATGGCGGCGGCTGCGTTTTCTCGTCCGCAATCGCTGCTGGTCTGGCCCGCGGCTGCCCGCTTATCGCCTCCATTACCCAGGCCAAGCACTTCATCTCGCAGGCCATCGCGGCAGCGCCGAGCCAAGCCTTGGGGTCCGGAGCACGACTGCTGCACGTTGATCGCTGGCATGGGGGCCGCTAGTCAAGATGCCGCGGTCTCTGCCGCACCCATTCACAAGCACCTCATCTTGGGGTAGAGGGAGCGTCAAATACTTCCCGGTCGTAGCCTTACCCGGTCAAAACAAGGATCCTCAACATGAAGACGCTGGTCATCTGCTCAGGCGGATTGGACTCGGTTTCGCTCGCTCACAAGGTGGCTGCCGAGCAGACCCTCACTGGTTTGGTATCGTTCGACTATGGGCAGCGGCACAGCAAGGAGCTCAGTTTTGCCGCTGAATGCGGGCAACGGCTTGGCGTCCCGCACCAGACAATTGACATCCGTGACATTGGCCGACAGCTCAGTGGGTCCGCGCTCACCGACGATGTTGCCGTTCCCGATGGCCACTATGCCGAGGAGTCGATGAGGGTCACAGTGGTCCCCAATCGCAACGCCATCATGCTGGCAATTGCCTTCGGCGTTGCAGCCGCGCGGCAGGCCGCGGCTGTCGGCATCGCCGTTCACGGGGGCGATCATTTCATCTATCCAGATTGTCGGCCTGACTTTATTGACGCCTTCCAGGCGATGCAGAACCGGGCACTCGACGGCTATGCCAAGGTTCGCCTGTACGCGCCATTCGTAAACGCCTCCAAAGCGGATATCGTCACTGAAGGCGCCAGGCACGCCACGCCATTTGCTCAGACCTGGTCCTGCTACAAGGGCGGCGAGACGCATTGCGGACGGTGCGGCACCTGCGTTGAGCGTCGCGAAGCTTTCCACCTGGCCCAACGGGAAGATCCAACAGACTATGCCGATACCGACTTCTGGCGCGCTGCCGTGCAGACAAGAAACCCATGATGTTTCATATCACCAAAGAATTCCATTTCTCGGCGTCCCATCAGCTCACGTCCCTCCCGGCTGGCCATCAATGTGCGCGCCTGCATGGGCACAACTATGTCGTGGAAGTTGAACTGTCGGCGGGCGAGTTGAACGAGCATGGCTTTGTCCGCGATTATCACGATCTGTCGGTGCTCAAACACTATATCGATGAGGCATTCGACCATCGCCATCTCAATGATGTGCTGGGGCACGACCGGGTAACGGCCGAGTGCTTGGCAAAGCACTTCTTTGACTGGTGCAGTGCGCGTCTGCCAGAGACCTCGGCGGTGCGTATCAGCGAAACCGCCAAAACATGGGCCGAGTATCGGCCATGACGCGCAGTGAACCGCGCAGCATTCGGATTAGCGAGATATTTGGTCCGACCATCCAGGGCGAAGGCATGCTGATGGGCTTGCCGACCGTATTCGTTCGGACCGGCGGATGCGACTATCGCTGTGCCTGGTGTGACAGCCTGCATGCTGTGGACAATCGCTTCCGCGGCGACTGGCAGGCGATGTCGGTGGAAGAGATCTGGGGGCAGGTGCGCACCCTATCGGGAGGCCGACCGCTGATGGTCTCGCTGTCTGGGGGCAATCCGGCCATCCAGCCGCTCGGCCCGCTGATCGAACGTGGTCACCGCGAGGGGTATACCTTCGCGCTGGAAACCCAAGGGTCAGTGGCGCAGGACTGGTTTTCGACGCTTGACACGCTGGTCCTGAGTCCAAAACCGCCGTCGAGCCAGATGAGCACCGACTGGTCGAGTTTCGAGGCGTGCCTGACGGCAGCGCAAGGAAGGCCACTCACGTCGCTCAAGCTGGTTGTTTTCGATGACAATGACTATGTCTACGCTCGAAACGTCGCGGCCCGTTTTTCGCACCTGCCGATCTACCTCCAGCCAGGCAATCACACGCCGCCCTCGCCCGATGTTGGTGATGGGCACGTCGACATGGACGGGGTAATTCAGCGTATGGAATGGCTGGTGGACAAGGTAACCCACGACCAATGGTTCGAAGCGCGGGTGTTGCCGCAACTTCATGTGCTGCTCTGGGGCAACAAGCGCGGCGTCTAGGCAATGCGCCCACGAATCCGGTTGAACTCGCGAGGATATTACATGTCGGCAAAGCCCGTTTCGGCCCGCCTAACTATCCGCAACATCCAGGCGCTACGCGATGCTGGGGAGCCGATCGCCATGCTAACGGCCTATGACCACGTCACTGCAGGCCTGCTCGATCAATCCGGCATCGACATGATCCTGGTTGGCGACAGCCTTGGTAACGTGGTGCTCGGCTACGAGACGACCTTGCCGGTGACGATAGAAGATATGATCCACCATGCTGCTGCCGTCTGTCGGGGCGCGTCTCGGGCGCTGATCGTCACCGACCTGCCGTTCGGCACCGCGAGTGATCCCGAAACCGCGCTGCGCAGCGCGGTCACCGTGCTGCAGCGGACCGGATGCCAGGCCGTCAAGATCGAGGGAGGGGCGACTGCCGCGCCCACTGTTGCGCGCCTGGTGGAACAAGGTATCCCAGTGATGGGGCACATCGGCCTCACACCCCAGGCCGTCAATCAGCTCGGCGGTTATTACCGCCACGGCAAAAGTTCTGCCGACGCCGAAGCCTTGATCGCCGCGGCACTGGCGTTACAGGAGGCCGGCGCCTTCGCCATTGTACTCGAAGTGCTTGTTCCCGAACTGGCCGCCGAAATCACCCGTCGGCTGACCATCCCCACCATCGGTATCGGCTCGGGCGCCGGCTGCTCCGGCCAGGTGCTGGTCGTCAATGATCTGATTGGCCTGGGTCTGGAACCGCCGCCAAGCTTCGCGGTGCCCAAGGCCGACGTGGCATCGGTGATCCGCCAGGCTGCCAGCGCCTATGTCGCCGAGCTCAAGGGCCCGCAGGGCAAGGCCAGCAAGGAGCCCTCGATTGTCTGAACACTGGCTGCTGCTCGATATCGGTAATACCCATACCGTGGGGGGCCTGTTCCGCGCTGATGGCGTGCGGGTTGCCGAGGTGCGCTTGCGCACCGATGGCCAGTGCACGGCCGATGAATATCGCGTGTTGCTGACCCAATTGTTCCGCGAGCAGCTTGGACAGGACATCTGGGCCATGGCCGACCGGGTAGTCCTCTCAACCGTCGTCCCGGTGCTGGAACCGGTTGTGGCGCAGGCCTGCAAAAACCTGCCGCTGCTCTCGGTCAGCGCGCGGCTGCAGCGCGACTTCGAGCTGACCATTCCCCACCCCGAGCAACTGGGCGCCGATCGTCTCGCCAATATCGCGGGCGCGCTGGGCCTTGCCGAGCCACCATTGCTGATCGTTGATGCCGGCACCGCCACCACATTCTGTCTGCTCGACCAGCACCGGGCCTATCTTGGTGGCGCCATCGTGCCCGGGCTGGAAACCAGCTGGCGCGCCCTGCAGGCCCGGGCCGCCAAACTGTTTTCCGTCGAGCTGACGCGGCCCGACAATGCGGTGGGCAACACCACCGAAACCCAGATTCAGAGCGGCGTCCTACAAGGCTATGAAGCCCTGATCGAGGGTATGACCGATCGGTTGCTGGCCGATGCAGGCCTTGAGAACGCAACGCTGATTGCCACCGGCGGCTGCACCCGTCTGCTGCGCCTGCCGCCGCGCTTCCGGCTGGAGCCGGACCTCACCCTCCTCGGCCTCTTCCGTTATGGACAGTCCAATGGCTAGCAATATCCTGATCGCCGTCAGCGGCAGCATTTCAGCCTACAAGATCGCCGATGTGGTGTCCGAACTCACCAAACAGGGCCACAGCGTGCAATGCCTGGCGACGCCGAGCGCCCTGCAGTTCGTAACGCCGCTGGTGCTTGAAACCCTCAGCGGCCGGCCGGTGCGCTCGGCCCTGTTCGGCCCCGGCGTGACGGGTACCGAGCACATCGATCTGGCGCGCTGGGCTGATCTGTTCGTGGTGGCGCCGGCAACCGCCAATACCATGGCCAAACTGGCCCTGGGATTGGCCGACGACCTGATGAGCACTGTCGCCCTGGCCACCCAGGCGCCGATCCTGATCGCCCCTGCCATGAACACCGTCATGTGGGACAATCCCGTGGTGCAGCAGCATGCCGCAACACTGGCCGGACGCGGCGCGCAGTTCATTGCCCCGGCCAGCGGAGTGCTCGCCTGTGGCGAAGTGGGCATGGGCAAGCTGGCCCCGGTCGACACCATTGTCGCCGCGATCAATGACGCCCTGGCCGGCCCGCGCCAGGATCTGGCTGGCACCACGGTCCTGATCACCGCCGGTCCGACCACCTCGCCGATCGATGCGGTCCGCTACATCACCAATCATTCGACCGGCCGCATGGGCGCCGCCATGGCCGAGCAGGCGCTGTGTCGCGGCGCCAGCGTCCGCTATGTGCTGGGGATTGACAAAGGGGTCGTCCGGCCCATCCCGCCACCGCAGGCGGCAGAGCGGCTCACGCTGGTGGAGGTCCACACCGCAGAGCAAATGGCCGCCGCCGCGCTGGCATTTCTGCCCCAGGTTGATGGCGTCATCGCCACAGCCGCGGTGCTCGACTATCGCGTAGCGACCCCGGCCAGCAACAAGCTCAAACGCGTCAGCCAAGCCATGGCGCTCGACATGGTGCCGTCAGTGGACGTGCTCAAGGCTCTCAAACAGGCCGCCACCGGGCAATGGTTTCTCGGCTTTGCTGCCGAAACCGACGATGTTGAGGGCAATGGCCTGGGCAAGTTGCAGAGCAAGGATCTGGACTTTCTGTTTGCCAATCGCGTGGCCGCCACCGGCCAGACCAGCTCAACGGGCTTTTCGGTATCAACCAATGGCGGGGTGCTGTTCGCGCGCAGCGGGCAGGCCACGGCCTTGCCGGTCATGAGCAAGTCAGACCTGGCCGGCCGCCTTTGGGACCTGATCAAATGACCATTATCCTGCATTCGATGGCAGAGGTTCGGGCGTGGCGCACGGCTGTGGCCAGTGCCGGGCCGATTGGTTTCGTGCCGACCATGGGGGCGCTCCATGCCGGCCACCTCAGCCTGATCGCGCTGGCCCGGCAGCGTGCAGCGACCACGATTGCCAGCATCTTCGTGAACCCGCTGCAATTCGGGCCCGCCGAGGATCTGGACCGCTATCCCCGCCCCATCGTGCAGGACATTGCCTTGCTTGAGGCGGCCGGAACCGATGCGCTGTTCCTACCGGAGGTCGCCGAGCTCTATCGGGAGGGCGCCTCGACCTTTGTCGTCGAAGAGGCCGTGTCGACCCCGCTCTGTGGAGCCACGCGACCGGGGCATTTCCGCGGCGTTACCACCATCGTGCTCAAACTGTTCAACATCGTGCAGCCCGACTTTGCGGCCTTCGGCCAGAAGGACGCCCAGCAATGCGCGGTGATCGAACGCATGGTGCGCGATCTCAACCTGCCGGTCGAGATCGTGCGGGGCGCCATCGTGCGGGAGGCCGACGGCCTGGCCCTGAGTTCGCGCAATCGCTATCTGAGCACCCAGCAACGCCGTGCCGCGCCGGCCATCCAGGCCAGCCTGCAGGCGGCAAGGGCCGCCTTTGACGCTGGCGAACGGCGCGCCTCGGCGCTGGCTGCAATTGGTCGCTCCGTGCTCCAGCGGGAACCCGCCATCACGCTCGACTATTGGGAGGTCTGCCACCCGGGCACCCTGCAATCGCTCGATAATGTCGGCAGCGATGGCGCCATGTTGGCCGTGGCCGCCTGTCTCGGATCCACCCGACTGATCGACAATCTGCTTGTTCCACCAGGTCTGTAGAACTTCGTGCGGAGCCATTCTAGGCAGAGACCTGGACGCATTGCACGCCCTCGCGGGAATTCGCAGGATGTGATCTGCCGCCGATCTGGGGGGCGGGTGGTCAAGTTCTGCTGGGCTGATCTGAGCGCTGAGCCCCGTTGAGTTGGACGTCCGCTAGCGTTTCTTGGACGCCATAGGCGGTCGGTCGGGTTCCGGCCCACTTCTGCGGTTCCATACAGAGATATTATGCGAATCCGCTGCGCATTTAATTGGGCCGGTTGGAAGATAATCTTCTGTCTTCGCGGCACCCGGAACGGTGGCGCTTTCCAAAGTTGGCGCCGATTTTGGCGCGCGTTCGCGCGTTATGATCGTCGCGACAGTAATCTCGCTTCGCAGACAGTTCCTAGTCGACCGCGTCGCTGCCGCCCGTGTCCTGCGCCGTCGCGCCGGACGGGCTGCCAATTCTCCGCTCGTGGGTGGGCGCACATAGAATCAAAGCCACGCAGTGCCGGATGGCATCCTGACGGCTGACATAGCCCGGTTGGTGCGCGATCCAAGCGTCGATGCGCGCGATCATCTCAGAAGTCATGCGTACGGTATTCGGGGTAGGCAGGGTGAAGACCGGGGCGCGCGAGAACGCGATGCTATTGCCTCTAGCGGCAGAGAAGAAAGTTCTGGCCTGCATCCACGATGAATTCGGGGGCTGGGTCTTCTTGTGATGGCCAGATTTGCAGAATGCTCGAGTCATCGCGATCGCCGTGGGCATCGGAAGCCTGGCCGGTCATCATGCGCAATTGGTCATCATGATCAGCATCTGCCCAGAACCCATCTGTTGCCAGCACGAGGGGCCCATCAAGTGGCGGCAGTATCGTTTCTGTAGGCGGCATGAATTCGCGGTGCCGAAAACTTCGCGTCAGTCGGTGTCTGAGTTCACTGGCCGCGATATCCGCAATGTCCATGCTGGTGGTAATCGCATTGGCGAGCGTATGCGGTTGGACCAGCCAGGTAATGGCATTGGCACCACGGACCGAGCCTATGAGACAATCGCCGGCATGCATTGTGAATGCGGTGCCGTTTGTCTCTTTATAGAGGATGAGATAGCTGGCCGACGCCGCTGAAAATACATGGGTGAGTGGCTGATGACATGCGCTCAGCCAGCCCCGAAGAATTTCCGGGGTGACCGACCCGCTTTCGGTCATGAACCGCTCGATGATGGTGCGCACCAGTCTTTCCGCCAGGGCACCGCTCTGTGGTCTTGTTGTGGCGCCATCGGCGATCATGGCAATTGCGGCGGCACCTCGGAGGCCGACGCCGCCGAAGTCCCGATTGTCTGGCGTTCCCGTGCCAGTCCGGCTGTTCCAGCGCACCTCGAACGCCATCAGGCCTCGCTATCCGGTTTGCTGATTTTCAGGAACCGTTGATACACGAGCTCGGACCGGCCGACCGGGCCAAGGATGTTGCCCTCTAGAAAGTCATCGAAGCCCGCCTCGGCCATGAAGGTCCGAAACTGAGCTGCTATATAGGTTCTGACCTCTTCAGGCGCACTCTGAATGTCATCGAAAAGCTCTTCGCGGCCATCGACTACGAGTAGGATGTCTTCGGCGTCCCTGCTGCCTAGCAGGTCATTTTCTCCGCGCCCGTAATAGGCTTCGAGTTTCGTGGCTATGAAGAGGGGCGGCGTGAGGATGCGTATATCCGGTCCGTCCTCCAGTGCGTAGTTGATGGCGGTCTCTATGCCCGTCCGGTACCAGCGATTGCTGAAGCCCAGGATATCAGGGTCATCGGGCATGAAATCGACGCGCAGTTCCCCAAGGCGCATGCGACAGATGACTTTGTCATCGGGTGCTTCCGTAAACCCCCTTTCGCGCAGTGTGTGCTGGAGGCGAGTCCATGCGGCATAGCCTGCCAGATCGACGATCAGGTCGACATCGTCGGTTGCACGCACCCCTTCCAGCGTTACGGGATCGGTGATGAAGGCTGCAGTCGTGCATCCACCCACGAATACCAGTCGTTTGCGCAGATCATCGCCGAGGGCAACGGCGACAGTACGGAGCATCTCCAGAAGTTGGCCCTGAATGGAATTCATCTCTTCATGAGCCTTTCCGAAAGGAGTTCTTCGGCAAGGCCTGCCTCGCGCTGATTGCCAAGACGGATGGCATCGACCAGGGCCAGGTATTCATGTAGCCGTAGGTCACTCAAGACGGCCTGTGGGACACTAGGGAACAGTGGCTCCACAGATTGTCCTGACTCGCTGGCTTTGGCATAGGGCCAGACATGAATGCGCTCACCGGCGCTCATTAAACGGCCTTTGAGCATGGGTGCATCGAAGCCCGTGGGGATGCCGCGCTGAATGGCACCGGGTTTTGCCGGAAACACGTATTTCAATCCACCGACGATGAATTTAAGCAGGTTGCGTCGGGAGGGTTTTGGCCGGTTGAATTCGCGATCCTTCAATGCCAGTCCGGAGGACAGGCTTCGATTGATGGAGGCGCTGACTTCGCTTTTGCTGATGCCAAGGGACGCGGCGAGATTGCGGACCGAGAAAGGGTCTTCGCCAATCGGGACCCAGCGCAACCACTCGGCTTGGTCTGCCTTCAGTTCCTCAAGGCTGGCAAGCTTGAGAAGTATGACGATATCCTGACTTTTCACGACGCCTCACATTCGTGTCCTGTGTCCATGGACTAAGGACAGTAAAACACAAACGCAACTTTTGGTCAAATTTATCATCGCCTTAGACCGGAAGCTGGTGGCGCCCCAGCACCTCCGCCCGTGTGCCACTCATCCCCAATTTTTGGTCCCGGATGTCCAGAAAAAAGGCGCCACTGCTCATCGTGGTGGCCCAATTTCAATGCTCATTGTTCGGTATCAGGGTGAGCACCATTACCATAGTCATCATGCCCCCCATCGACATCAACACCAGCCTGATGATCATCATCGAAGGACATGATGACTATGTTGCATGTTGCAGCCGCCGAAATACTCGGTCATCCGTCAGGCCCCTTCCCTACCGGGCGTGGACGCTCAAAAGTGCCGACGCCCTTCTCACGCGCAAGCCGCTCGATCTTGTCGTCATCAATGTCGGGGTCCAAGGGCAGCAGATGTAAACTCGCCCGACTGAAAGCCCTTACCGGGAAGACATTTCCCCAGGCAAATTGATTTCGCAGGCGTGGTCTTTTTGCTCTGGCATGATCCGAATGTACAATCCAAACAGATTCATTGCGGGAGAGCGTGCGTTGTTGACCTGGGTAATTCACAAGGCGCGCGCGGCATTTCTAAGATTTCGCGACACAACGCCACCAGAGAACGCCACGGCCAGGTTTGTTGATCAACAGAGAAGATTGCCTTTCGGCAATCTTCTCTGGCGCAGGGTTCCCGCTCCGCACCTATCAAAGAGCGTGCCAGAACGTAGTTACCATTTGGTAAAGTTGGCCCCGGTTGCACCCGGGGCCATCTCTTTCTAACCGAGTCCAAGGAGCCTTTGCAGGTTACCTTTCGTCGGGGGGCGTCTTCTCAACACGCATGGCTTGCAATGGTTCCGATTTTTCGTCTGATTCCTGTTTATGCGGCTTCGGCGGCGTCTCAAGCATCCGCTGCAATATCTCGTCCCGCTGTTTTTCGTCTTCGTCTTATTGAATTTCGGTCATGACTGGCATGGATAAATACGATGAGGAACTCTGGCAATTCATTCGCCATAAATCGATGGACGAGCTTGCCCAAGAGATTGGCCGAATGTGCCTATTTTGGAGCGAGTTAGAGATGGCCGTTACACTCTTTCTGATGCTGCTATTCGACAGGCGAGCTACAAGGGCGAGTATACGCCGCCAATGCTCGACCGACCATATATCCAGTATCCTGGCTATAATGGCGGCTCGGACTGGGGCAGCGTCGCAGTCGATCCTGAGCGCGGTACGCAAAGAGGCGGAAGATCGCGGCCTGACCCCGATTACAGATTCATCCGGCAAGCACGACAACGCGGAGGCTGGCGCCCTGACGTGACGGGGCTGATATGCAAGCAGCCGCCTTATGGCGGGATTCGGGCCATTGATCTGAAGACCGGCAAAACGCTTTGGGATCGGTCCTTCGGCCAGGCCCGTGCTAACGGCCCGTTCGGCATTCCCTCCATGCTGCCCTTCACCATTGGCACGCCCAACAATGGTGGTCCGCTCGTTACGGTCGGCGGCCTGACCTTCATCACGGCGGCGACCGACAACAACCTGATCCATAAAAAGAAGTTTGGTCCCGCATGGGGGCGCAACGTAGCGCCCGAATTGGAGCTCGCCCCCTGTGAATCTAATGACGCTGACCTCAACTCTTCCCACGGTCAAGATCGAATGATCTCGGTGACCGTAGCGTAGCGGGCCTCATCGCAGATTCTGGGCTTTACCGGGCCTACACGACGATCTAGTAGATCGATCTAAAGTGGAGGGGTCTTCAATGGAACTACCCGACGATGGGCTAAAGCGACGTCGCAGGCCGACGTTAGAGGACGTGGCTCGGGTTGCTCGCGTATCGCGCGCAACGGCATCCCTAGTGGTTCGAAAAAGTCCCCTGGTGAGCGCGAGCACCCGTCAACTGGTTGAAGCGGCAATGGCGCAGCTAGGCTATGTTTACAATCTGGGCGCGGCGAGGATGCGTGCTTCGCAAAGCCGAACTGTGGGTGTCGTCGTACCTAATCTTTCCAACCCATTTTTTGGAGTTTTGCTCAGCGGGATTGAGGGCGTCCTGGAACAAGCGGGATTGTCCACATTCCTTGCAAATTCAAACGAGTCGGCGGTCAAGCAGGACACCTTTGTCCAGCGCATGCGGGAGCATGGCGTCGATGGCCTCATCATTTGTCCGGCCATGGATACGGTCGGCGCGCAGATGGAGGACGTGCAGCGCTGTGACATTCCTTTGGTGCAAGTGTTGCGCAAGGTGTCCGGCACTACTGGTGACTACGCTGGCATGGACGTGATAGGCGGCATGCGCGAAGCCATTGATCGTTTGCTGGAACTTGGTCACCGGCACATTGGATTTGTCGCGTCTAGCCTCCATCACTCAGCGCACTACGAGCGTATTGAGGCTTTTCGGTCACGGATGGCCATAGCCCAATTGCCGACACGGGAGACGATCGAAGCAGAATCTACGCACGCAGCCGCCAGGGCAGCCGCCAAGTCAATCCTGCAGGTAGAGACGCCACCCACGGCCCTCATCTGCCACAATGACGTCATCGCCCTGGGCCTGCACCAGGGCTTTGCCGACCTCGGGCTGCTGCCCGGGCGCGACATTTCCATTGTCGGTTTCGACAGCGTGGCTGAAGCTGAACTCGTCAGACCAGCACTGGCCTCGGTTGCGACCGAACCGGTGCAGGTCGGTGCCATTGCCGCAAAACTGCTGCTGCGCCGGATGCAAGCGCCCAAAGCCCCCATCCGCACTGAACTGGTGCCCACCCACTTCGTCGAGCGCGGTTCGGTCGGCCCCTGCCGCGAACGACTTGACCGCCGCTGGCAAGTAATTTAGATCGATCTAACTTGAGGTCTTGAGGCCCAAACCAAGTCGATCGTTCTGGGAGGAGCGCGTATGGGATATGAATTCGATTTCGCGCCGGTTTTCGCCAATTTCGATCAGCTGATCGAGGGCGCCTTGATCACCATCCAGCTGACTGTCGGCGCTATCGTGTTCGGCACGCTGATTGCCGTGCCCTGTGCTATTGGCAAGACCGCCGGACCTCGCTACGTGGTCTGGCCGATCAACGCCTATATCGAGATCATCCGGAACACCCCATTCCTGATCCAGATCTTCTTCATCTACTTCGCCCTGCCCGGACTCGGCCTGCGGTTCAATCCCAACACCGCCGCGCTGATAGCCCTGTCGGTCAATGTGGGCGCCTATGCGACAGAGATCGTTCGCGCAGGCATTGAATCCATCGGCAAGGGGCAGATCGAGGCGGGCATTGCGCTGGGTCTGAAGCCCATCCAGATCTTCCGCTACGTCGTCTTCAAGCCGGCCATGCGCACCATTTATCCGGCGATGACCAGCCAGTTCATCTATCTGATGCTGACATCAAGCGTGGTCTCGGCCATCTCCGCCACCGATCTGGCGGCAGCGGGCAACAATATCCAGTCGCAGACCTTTGCCGCCTTCGAGGTTTATCTGGTGATCACGGGGATTTACCTGGTGCTGTCCCTCGGGTTCTCGGCCTTGTTCTCGCTTATCCAGCGGCTGGCCTTCACTTACCCCACGACACGATAGGGCACACCGATGATCAGAGCATTCGGACCGAACGAGTTCTTGTTCATTGTCATGGCGGTGCAGTGGACGATTGCACTGTCGGCCGTCGCCTTTGCGGGCGGCGCAGTCGGCGGGCTGCTCATTGCCCTGGCGCGCACGTCAAAGCCGCGCGTGCTGCGCTATTCTGCGCTGGTCTTCATCCGCATTTTTCAAGGCACACCGCTGCTGATGCAGCTGTTCCTGGTGTTCTTCGGGCTCAACATCTTCGGCATCGGCATCAACCCATGGATCGCCGCCGCGATTGCGCTGACGCTGCACGCCAGTGCCTTTCTCGGGGAGATCTGGCGCGGCTGCATCGAGGCGGTGCCCTCGGGCCAGTCCGAAGCCGCCTGGGCGCTGGGACTTGGCTATCGCGACACCATGACCTCAATCGTGCTGCCGCAGGCCGCGCGGATTGCCGTGGCGCCAACTGTCGGCTTTCTGGTGCAGTTGATCAAGGGCACGTCGCTGGCCTCCATCATCGGCTTTGTCGAGATGACCCGGGCCGGACAGATCATCAACAACGCGACTTTCGCGCCACTGACCGTCTTCAGCGTGGTGGCGCTCCTGTACTTCATCCTGTGCTGGCCGCTGTCCATGCTTGCCAGGTCAGTGGAGCTTCGCTTCGCCGCCGCGAACCGGCGCTAGGCGCAAGAACAACATGTTTTTAGGTAGGAGAAAATCATGACGTTTCTAAAAAAGACACTTGCTCTTGCCGGCGCTGTTGCGCTGGCCACGAGCTTTTCAGCCGTCGCCATGGCGCAGTCAACGCTGGAGACCATCAAGTCCCGCGGCAACATCAATATCGGCATGCTGGTCGATTTTGCGCCCTTCGGCATTCTGGACGAGCAGGGTAATCCCGACGGCTATGACGCCGACGTCGCCCGCCTGCTGGCCAAGGATCTGGGTGTCGAGGTCAATCTGGTGCCGGTGACCGGCCCCAACCGCATTCCCTATCTGGTGTCCAACCAGGTCGACGTGCTCGTCGCTTCGCTCGGCATTACCGAGGAACGTGCCAAGCAGGTCGATTTCTCGGCGCCTTATGCCGGTATCGAGATCTTCGTGTTTGGCGACGTCAACACCAAGGCCGCTTCGGCCGAGGACCTGGCTAACCAGAACATCGCCGTGGCACGTGCTTCCACCCAGGACACCTCCATCACTGCGATTGCCCCCGAGACCGCCAATATCCAGCGCTTTGATGACGATTCCACCGCCGTTCAGGCGCTGCTTTCCGGTCAGGTCAGCCTGATGGGGGCTTCCAATGTCGTCATCTCCCAGATCCAGTCGGTTGCCCCCGACCGGTTCGACGTGAAGTTCTCGCTCAAGCGTCAGAGCCAGGCCATTGCCGTGCGTCCCGGCGATGCCGATCTGCTCGCAGCGGTCAACGCGTTCCTCGTCAAGGCCAAGGCCAGCGGTGAACTCGATGCGCTGCATCAGAAATGGGTCGGCGGTCCGCTGCCAGCCTTCGTTTCCGCCGAATAGTCACGCCTCTCGAACAGCAGGAACATTGCCATGACCGCCATAGCAGCCGATACGCAAGTGCGCATTGACGAGATGCCTGCTGTTCGAATGGTCGGCGTGGACAAGTGGTACGCCACTTATCACGCCCTCAAGAGCGTCGATCTCGAGGTCGCACGCGGCGAGAAAATCGTCGTGTGCGGCCCCTCGGGGTCAGGCAAGTCCACCCTGATCCGCTGCATCAACCAGCTTGAGCCCGTGCAGGGCGGGACCATCATTGTGGATGGCATCGAGCTGACCGCCGGACCCAAATTCGTCGAGCAGGTGCGCCGCGACGTGGGCATGGTGTTTCAGCAGTTCAACCTGTTTCCCCACATGACCATTCTGCAGAACTGCATGCTGGCGCCCATGAAGGTGCGCGGGGTGTCTCGCGCCGAAGCCGAGGCGACGGCGCGCAAATATCTTGAACGGGTGCGCATTCCTGAACAGGCTGACAAGTTCCCCGCCCAGCTGTCGGGTGGCCAGCAGCAGCGCGTGGCGATCGCCCGCGCGCTGTGCATGAATCCCAAGATCATGCTGTTTGATGAGCCCACCTCGGCGCTCGACCCCGAGATGGTCAATGAAGTTCTCGACACCATGATCGACCTGGCTCAGGAGGGCATGACCATGATCGTGGTGACCCACGAAATGGGGTTTGCCCGCAAGGTCGCCGACCGCGTGGTGTTCATGGACAATGGCGAGATTGTCGAGATGGGAGAGCCCGAGGCCTTCTTCTCCAACCCCCAGCAAGAACGCACGCGCAATTTTCTCGGCCAGATCGGCCACTGACCCTCTGCGGACCCATTCCATGCCCCAAACCATCTTGCTGGTCGAGCCAATGCTCGATCAGATCGAAGCGCGCCTCGACGCCGATTTCGAGGTCCTGCGCCTCTACGATCCCCACGCACAGGAGGCGGTCAACGCGCGGCTGACCGATATTCGTGCTGTGGTGACGGGCGGGGGCACCGGGCTGTCGCGCGAGTGGTTCGACAAGCTGCCCAATCTGGGTCTGGTTGCCATCAATGGCGTGGGCACCGACAAGGTTGATCTCGACCTTGCCGCCGCGCGCAATGTCCATGTCTCAACGACGCCGGACGTGCTGACCGACGATGTGGCCGACATCGGCATGGGTCTGATCATCGCGACGCTCCGCCAGTTCGGGACCGGCGAGCGTCTTGTGCGGCAGGGCCGATGGGCCGCGGGCACCAGGCTGGCACTGGGGCAGAGCCTGCGCGGCAAGCGTCTGGGCGTGGTTGGACTTGGCCAGATCGGCGCGGCCCTGGCGAGCCGCGCGACGGCCTTCGGCATGCAGATTGGCTACTTCAACCGCTCGCCACGGCAGATCGAACAAAACTGGGAACGCTTCGCCTCGCCGGGTGAGCTTGCTGGCTGGAGCGACGTGCTGGCCATTTGCGTGGCCGGCGTCAGCCAGACCGCATCGATGATCGACGCACATGTATTGGCCGCCCTTGGCCCTGAGGGATTTCTCGTCAATATCGCGCGCGGCAGCATCATTGACGAGAACGCCCTGCTCACGGCATTGGAAAACCGCACGATTGCCGGAGCCGGACTGGACGTCTTCCTGAACGAGCCCAAGATCGACCCTCGCTTTGCCGCACTGGATAATGTGGTTCTGCTGCCGCATCAGGGCAGCGCCACCGTGCAGACCCGCATGGCCATGGGTCAGCTGGTGCTCGACAATCTTTCAGCATTCTTTGCTGGCCGCACGCCGCCCACCAGTGTCGTGCCATTATCGGGGCGCGGCCAATGATCACCCGGGTAGCCACTTTTGAGGGTGTTGTTGCGCCCGAAAACCGCGACGCATTTTACGCCCATGTCCGCCAGAAGCTGATGCCCCTGTGGCAACAATTCCCCGGCGCCCGCGAGATTGACGTACACTTCCCGTACGCTGCGGACCCAATGGCGCCGCCGGTGGCATTGCTGCTGACGATGCGTTTTGATGATCAGGCAGCCCTGGAGGTCATGCTGGCCTCCGATGTCCGCGCGGCCAGCAAGCCGCTGACCGCCGAACTGCTGACGATGCTGGAAGGCCGACTGTACCATCATGTATTTGTCGGTGCATGACAAATTCGAACAGTTGACGCAGTGCCGATTGGGCGGCGTGCAAGCAAGATTCGCGGAAGATCCTCCTGCGAGTTTGCCAAGGACAAGTCACACAACAACAACAATGGACCGCAAAAGCTAAGCAGGCGATTGTCTAGAATCGCGGCACTTCGGCTCCAAAACGTGATGCGTTGCGGAGATGTCTCCGAAGAGCTTCACGAGCCAATCGATGAAAACGCGGACACGGATATCGGCACCGATGACCGTGGTGTAGTGCTCGAGGGCGTCAATATCGGGGAACGTCACCCTGTTGGGCTCCGCAAATGCGGGCAGGGCGTCAAGGCCCAATAGGCCAGCGACCAGCACAGCGCCTAAAGTCAGGTTGAGACGGAATTTCATACGATCTCTTGGGCATGCCATTGATGGGTTGTCCGTCGGGGACACGTCCAGAATAGGGTGTCCAGGTCCGTAGCACTACCCAGCCTGTCGCGATTGGGCCGATAAGGAAGGCTACTGAATTGCAGCTATGCGCCATGCGATGCAGTTGCGGCCGGCCCCCGGTAGCGCAGGGCATCGACGAAGGCGGAAAACGCCAGCGAGTGGTGACGGCGGTTCGGATAATAGAGGTGGTAGCCGGTGAAGGTGGGGCTCCAGTCTTCGAGTACGCGGATTAACCGACCCTCGTCGACATATGATTGCACCTGATCGACGGGCATATAGGCGAGACCAACTCCATCAAGGACTGAGGACATGCGCATGGAAATGTCATTGAAGACAGCCTGTCCATCAACCCTGACCTTGATCTCCTGCCCATCCTTTTCGAATTCCCAGGGAAACAGGCTTTGAGGGTTGGCAATCGGATGTTGATGCAATTATGCGCGGTCAGATCTTCAGGTCGAATTGGAGCGGGATAGCGCTTAAGATATCCGGGCGCTCCAACGACGGCCATCGTGATATCGGGACTGATACGCACCGCGATCATGTCACGAGCGATCTGCGCGCCCAGCCGGACACCGGCATCGTAGCGCTCTGCGACGATATCGGTAAGGCCGTAATCTACGATAATTTCGACATGCACATCAGGATTGGCTAGAAGAAATTTCCGTAGGGCCGGCTGCAAGACTGAAATAGCCGGGTGCTCGCCTGCGGTGATCCGAATTGTGCCCGAAGGGCTGTCTTTCATTTCAGCTAGAGCTGCCAACTCAATTCGAATTTCTTCAAAGTGGGGTTCCAAACTCTGAAGCAGGCGCTCCGCCTGCGCCACCGCAACGCCACGTTCCCTGACCAGCCTGACAGCCTCGAGCTTAAACTCCCGGCTGAACTTGCGTCTTTCCATCAAAACTCTCCAGTTCCAAAAACACCTTAACTCGGTGTCCTCAAAACCGGCAGCAGCCCAATGTTATCCAACTGAGGCCTGTCATCCGCACAAACATAGAGCCTCCCAGTGTCACGCTCCCGGGAGTCGAAATTCGATATCCGCTCCTCTATATCTGGTCGCAACCACGCTAAGCGATCGTCTTCATGAACAAGCCGACGAACCTGCTCGGCGAGGATATTTGGATCGTTGAGCCGCAGCCCTTCACGGTGAAAAACGCCAGCGTCGACGACGCGACACCCATGATAGGTCCGGAGCGTCGATTCAATAAGTGCATCCCCCAACTCTTCTGCTGAGGACTCAAAATCCACGCTCGACACCGAAGAAAGAAGATCTAGCCACTCCGGATCGTCCGAGAGATTATTCAGTGGCCCACGTTTCAGAAGTTTGGCCAATCGGGTCGCGTGGAGCGTGGGTTTCAACCAGTCTCCGACCCGTGCTCTCCATGTGTCTGGCTCTTTCCAGATCAGACGACCCGCAGCGAATCTAGGCATTGTCTTTCTCCGAAGGTCGCGATCAGTGCGAGAAATGCACCTATGGGAGCGTATAGATCCACCACAAAGGTTGACGCCTCTGGTCAATCTATCCGCAGCTAAATTTCATCCTTGTCCGCGGAAAAACCAAAAGAGGGACTCTGGTCACTTGTGCTGTCGGGAGTGGGGGCGCTAAGCAAACCAGCATCTTTGAGCGCCTCGATTTCCGGAAGGTCCCGCAGCGTTTCCAATCCGAAATGCTCCAAAAATCCCTTGGTGGTCACATAGGTGAACGGCGCCCCCGCCGTCGGGCTGCGCGGTCCTGCGGTGATCATATTCTTGTCCCGCAGCGCCCCGATCACATCGCGCGACACTTCGCGCCCGAGGATTTCCGACACCCCTGCCCGCGTCACCGGCTGGTGATAGGCGATCGATACCAGCACCATGGCCTCGTTCTGGGTCAGATCAACCCCACGGTCCAGCACAGCAGCAGAAGTGGCAATCGCATCAGCATAGGCCGTTCGGGTGCGGAACGCCCAGCCCCCAGCGACACCGACCACGTCATAGGGTTTGCCGCGCAGAGCTTCGCGGATGTCATCGATCAGCAGATCAATGTTGGCGTCGCGACCGATGACGCGGGCCAGCGCCTCCCGCTCGACCGGTTTGGGCGCCGCGAACAGCACCGCCTCGACGCGATTCATCCATTCGCGCCAGCGCAGCTCGGCCGGCATATCGACCAGTTCGGCATCGAAGATTGGTGGTTCCGCATCTGTCCGTTTGCGCCTGGCCATGCGCGCCCTCACAACCCATACAGCCGAAACGTCGGCCGGCCGCTGAGCTCGCGCACGGCGCCCAATTCACCCAGCCGATCGAACAGCCGTCTGGCCCCGCGCGCCGACAGTTTTGAGCTCGACCAGGACCCCGGCACCGCGTCATCCGACAGCAGCAGTTGGATGACGTCGCCAGAACCCTTGGCGCGCAACTTCGGCGCCACCGCAGTCAGTGTTGCCGCGCGCTGCGCCAGCTCAATCCCGAGATCGCAAGCCTCCGCCGCAGCCGTCGCGTAGGCTAAGAATACGGCCCTGCCCCAGCCTTCGCCTCCCGGCCGGATTCGCTTGCGGTGTTCGCCCGATTTGAAGACCGGCGAAGACACCTGCCCCATAAGCAGCGGCACCGGAACGGGCCATCTGAACTTCTGGACGAGCAGCATGTCGGCAAGCCAGAAGGCCAGCAGCTCGGCATCGGGCCGCGCCCGATAGACGGCAGCGGCGATTTCGGCCGCCAGTATTGGCGCCGGCCGCGACGACACCACGATATCCTCCGCATTGGCCACCACCTCGGCGAGGGCGTCATCCCAACGCAGAGCAAAATGCTGTTCGGCGACCGGGCGCACGGATTGCTCATCGCAACTGGTCGTGCGGCTGGCCAATCGGCGCCAGGCCATCAGAAGGTGACCGGAGGGGCCAGGATCGTCGCCCATGCCGCGTAGACAATGGGCGTCGCGCAACGCGGATTCGTCCTCTCGTCGACCGATCAGGTTTACCGCCGCGGCAGCGCACTGCAGGGCCAGACGCTGACGCCAGGCGCCGGCCCAAGAAAAATCCTGACGCACCAGATTATCCAAGGAATTCAATGCTGCCCCCGCCGCATAAGCAGCATCGACATCGTGCAACACCAGACCGCGTGGTCGTACCCACACCGGCACCTTTGGCACCGACAGAGAGTCGGTAGGGAGCAAATCAGCGCGCAAATTCATAGCCGGAGGCTAACACGCTGCGGCGCTTAAAGCGACCAAATGCGCAATTATGCGCCCCGCCCGTCGGCAGATATATATGACCGATAATCTTGCATTATCGGACGTAATGCTCATTATAGAGAGAATGACCCCAAAACCCGACGAAATCGCTCAAAACGACGCCGGCAACGCCCCCCTGCCCTCTGCTGCAGCGGCGGCACCCGTCGGCAATTCCGCCGTGTCGGTTCCCGTCGCCGAAATGGTTCATTTGCGTGGCCTGGCTGATCGCGCCCGGGACTATGTCGAAGCCGCCAGCTCAGCCAACACCAGGCTGGCCTATGCCTCGGATTGGAAGCACTTCTCTGGCTGGTGTCGCCGTCAGCGCCTCGACATGCTGCCGCCCGATCCGCAAACGGTGGGCCTCTACATTACCGCCTGCGCTACCGGTGAGGCCACAGGCACTCCAAACGCCGTTGGCACCATCGAGCGCCGCCTTTCCGCGCTTTCCTGGAACTATGCACACCGTGGTCAGGTCCTTGACCGCACGGATCGCCATATTGCGACGGTCATGGCCGGTATTCGCAACACCCACGGCAAGCCGCCGCGACAGAAGGAGGCAATCCTGCCGGAGGATCTCCTGGCGATGCTGGAAACCCTGGATCGCGGCTGCCTGCGCGGCATTCGCGACCGGGCGATGCTGCTGTTGGGTTTTGCTGGCGGTCTTCGGCGCTCGGAAATCGTCGGGCTTGACGTCGGTGAAGCCCAGAGCGAGGACAGCCGCGGCTGGATCGAAATCCTCGACAAGGGCATGGTCCTGAATATTCGTGGCAAGACTGGCTGGCGTGAGGTCGAAATCGGCCGAGGGTCATCGGATGCCACCTGCCCCGTCGTTGCCGTTGAAACCTGGCTCAAGCTGGCCAGGATCGCCCACGGTCCGTTGTTTCGCCGGGTCACGGGGAAGGGCAAGGCCGTCGGCGCCGATCAGTTGAACGACAAGCAGGTTGCCCGCCTGGTCAAGGCGGCCGCACTCGCGGCTGGCGTGCGGGGCGATCTTTCAGAAGATGCGCGGGGCGCCTTGTTCGCTGGCCATTCTCTGCGAGCCGGTCTCGCCTCCTCGGCCGAGGTCGATGAGCGCTATGTGCAAAAGCAGCTCGGACACGTGTCAGCCGAGATGACCCGTCGCTATCAACGCCGGCGCGACCGATTCCGCGTCAACCTCACCAAGGCTGCGGGCCTGTAGCCCCCTGCCCTACTCATCGAAACGGACGCAATATCTCCACCTGCCGGATCAATGGCGGTGTACCTGTCAGTTTGTGGGGCAGCCCTCCTCCCCGCACTGATGCTAAAATACCTAATTCTGCGCGATTAGTTCTGGACGCTGATATTGACCATGGCGCCACTCGCCACCTGGGTGAAGGCGATCTCATAGCCATCCGAGAACCAGTAGGCCGAACCGCCAAACGGCGTATTGTCGCTTTGCTTTGGCAATCCGAACTGGGCCGTAAGCGCCTCCATGTGTTTCGGCGTGCAATTTTGACCCCCTAAGCGGGGTTATCGGCGTCCAATATTGACCCCCTGATGTTTGGTTTGAGCAGACTGCCCGTCTCGGATTGAGGATGGGTGGCGGGGATGAAGTGCGTGGATACAATTGCGCG
>NZ_JAUYGL010000241.1 GCF_030689745.1 Devosia sp. | reverse complement strand
GTCTGCATCTGCGATCGCAATGTCTCATGCGTCGCCGTCGCGCCGCGCATGACCATGATTTCGGGCAATGCCGGATTGTCCCGCACCAATTGCAGGTGCTGCATCACCAACAGGCGCAGCCGGGCCTCGGGCGCCAGCGGTGCCGCTTCGGCATGGGCGATATTGCCGGCGACGCGGGCGAGCAGGAAAACGCCCACCGCCAGCCAGATATCCTCCTTGCGGGGGAAATGCTTGTAAACGGCGGGCTGGGTCAGCCCCAGCCGATCGGCAATCATGCCCGTCGTCACCTGATCGGGACCCACCTCGAAGGCCAGATCCAGGGCACTGCGCGAGATGTCGATCTTGCGGTCTGCTGCGGTTTTACGCCGGTTCATCCGTGTCGCCCCGAACGGCGCAGGATAAGGGCAATTGCCGCCCAAAAACCGATACGAAGCACCAGGGCGCCGACAGTGCGCATTTCAAATGCACCGCCCCCCATGACGTGAATCGCGAAGGGGACGGCCGTCAGCGCCGTCGCCAGTGCAATCAGCGCCGAGAGACGGCACGCCCAGCCATAGCCAAACCAGATAGCGATGGCTGCGGCGACATAGAAAAATCCGGCAGCAAAATTGAACCAGACGACAAAATCGACATAGGCGCCGGCCATTTCCTGGGAAATTGCCGGGCCGAAAAGCACGCTGCCAGCCGAATACAGTGTCATCAGACCAAAGATCAGTGCCACTGCCGCCGTGATCTTGAGCCCGGTAGAGACGGGGGCGCTGTGTGCCGGGTGGGTGTTCATGGCCTTGACACTCCGATGGATCGGTTGCGGGGTAGCGTACTAAGTTATTCATCTATAACCAATGGCGCGCATTGCGCAAGCCCGCCTGATCGTGCCGGGGTTCGGCGAATTGATGCGGCGTGTCAGCTTCCAGCAGGTGAACCGGCGGCGGGGCTGCAACGTCGATGACCAAGCGCAGCACCACAACCGATTGTGTCGAGACTGCAGCGACCGGTCACAGGCCGTTCCAGGCGGCCGCTGAAGGTCAGCGGGGGTGGGTGACGTCGCGGGTCCGCTGCAGCGCATCGACGGTCTGCTCATAGCGGTGATGAGCAACCCCGAGGAAAACGCAGTCCACGATCGCCAGTTGGGCGATGCGACTGACCATGGCGCCGGCCCGTAGCGTGCTTTCGCGGGCATGGCTGATCAGGCGCTCATCGGCCGCCTGGGCCAGCGGGGAATCGGGCGATCCGGTGATTGCCACGGTCAGCGCGCCCGACTGGCGCGCGATTTCGAGGTAGCGCACCGTGTCAGAGGTGTTGCCTGAGTGCGAGAAGCCCAGCGCTACCGTGTCCGGCGGCGACAGCAGGGCGGCGGACCAGGCCTCATGCGGGTCGGCCAGCAGGAAGGCGTTGCGGCCGATGCGGAACAGTTTGTGATGCAGGTCCTGCGCGACAAACTGGCTGGCGCCGATGCCGAACAGCAGGATGCGTTGCGCCTTGTCGAGCGCCGCGACCACGCGGTCGAGCGCCGCGAAATCCAGATTCGACACGGTCTCGTCAATGGCCAGCATTTCCAGCGTCGCTACCTTGGATGCCATTTCCTGGAGCGTGTCGGACTTGGCAATTTCGGCGCCCATCGTCATGCCGGAACGGAACTGGGCCGCTTCCCGGCCGAGTTCGGTTGCCAGCGACATGCGCAATTGCGCATAGCCGGACAGCCCCAACACCCGGCAGAACCGAATGACCGTCGCCACCGAGGTGCTGCAGGTCACAGCCAGATCGGAAATGCTCATATCCAGCACGATGGCCGGATTTTCGCGCATCACGGCGGCCACGCGCTGCATGGCCGGGGTGAACTTGTCAGTGGAGGCCTCGATCGTCGACTGAATGCCCAAATCGCTCTCGCTTTCCTGTCTGCGCCTGTCTTCTTGCCCGAGTCGCTGTGCTGCGGCGAGAGCATGCCATCCCCGAATTGCAGCACGCGACTGGAACAAAGTTACAAAGAATACTAATCATATGAACATTCTTGACAAGAGGGGTGGAGTCTTCTTAGGCTCCTGCCAGAACAGCCCATCTCGGCCACGAGGAAATGCGATGGTGTCGACTGACGCGCCAATACCAGCCCAGCTGCAGACGTGCCACCGCGGCCGGGCAGGGGGTGCGCCGTGAGCGGCGTCGCGCAGGGACGCCGCGCCCTGATGTCTGAGCTGGACCTGCTGGTTTCCGAAGGGCGCAATCCCAACAGCATGGGCATCGACATGATGTCGACCCATGACATCCTGCACACCATCAATCGCGAAGACAGCACCGTTCCGCACGCGGTGGAACTGGTCATTCCAGCTATCGAGCGCGCCGTCGACGCCATTGTCGCGGCCTTCAATCAGGGTGGGCGACTGGTGTATATGGGCGCTGGCACCAGCGGGCGGCTGGGCGTGCTTGATGCCTCGGAATGTCCGCCGACCTTTGGCGTGCCCCATGGCATGGTGGTCGGCCTGATCGCCGGTGGTCCCGATGCCCTGATGCGCGCCACCGAAGGCGCCGAGGACCGCAGCGAGGATGGTGTCGCCGATCTCGAGGCCATTGCGTTCACGGCCAGGGATGTTCTGGTGGGTATCGCCGTCAGCGGCCGCACCCCCTATGTCATTGGCGGCCTGCAGCATGCCCGCGCCATCGGCGCGGTGACAGTCGCGCTGTCCTGCAACCCGGTATCGGCCATCGCCGACATTGCCGATATTGCCATTTCGCCAGTGGTCGGCCCCGAAGTGCTGACCGGCTCGACCCGGCTCAAATCGGGAACCGCCCAGAAGCTGGTGCTCAACATGCTGACCACGGCCAGCATGATCCGCATCGGCAAGAGCTATCAGAATTTGATGGTGGACCTGCATGCCAGCAACGAGAAGCTGCTGGCCCGCGCTGTCCGCATCGTCATGCAGGCCACCGAGTGCAGCGCCCAGCAGGCCGAAGCCGCACTGGAAGCCAGTAATAACGACGTCAAGCTGGCCATTCTGGTGCAGCTGACCGGGCTCGATGTTGCGGCAGGGCAGGCGGCCCTGGCGGCGACAGGGGGCATTTTGCGCCGGGCCATCGCGGTTTCGAGCGCCTGAGCTTTTCGAATCCGCCAGCTTTGGCGGTCATGGATCACTAGGAGGAAATCAAAATGCATTGGACGAATTCACGCAAGATACTCGCCGGCCTGGCCATGGCGACAGCACTGTCCACCACGGCCATGGCCCTGCCAGCCCATGCTGCCGAGCTGCGCATGGCGTGGTCGCAGGACGCCACGGGACTCGACCCGCACAAGCAGACGGCGTTCTCGTCGCTGCGTCTTCTAGAGCTGGTCTACGAGCCGCTGGTGCGGCTTGACCCCGAGCTCAATGTGATCCCGGCCATTGCCAGCAGCTGGGAATTTTCTGCTGACGCCAAGATGCTGACCTTCAAGCTCGACCCAAAAGCCAAGTTTACCAATGGCAATCAGGTGACGTCGGCCGATGTGAAGGCCTCGTTCGAACGTTTGCTGGATGAAGCGACGGCCGCTGCCGCGCGGTCGAACTTCCTGTCGATCGAGAGCATCGAGACGCCCGACGACGCTACCGTGGTGTTCAATCTGAGCACCGCTGACGTGCCGATCCTGGTGGCCATGGCCACCATCAATGCCGCCATCGTGCCGGCCAGCGAAATCGCTGCGGGTTCAATCGGCACCACAGCCTTGGGTTCGGGCCCGTTCACGCTCGACTCCTGGGAGCCCAACGCCAAGGAAGTCCTCAGTGCCAACACCGAATGGGCCGGTGGACCGCTCAATATCGACGGCATCACCATCTCGGTGCTGCCCGATGAATCGGCAATCCTGGCCTCGCTGCGTGCCGGCCAGATCGATTTCGCCCTGCTCAACGATCCCCTGATCGCAACCCTGGTGCCCAACGAAGCCAATCTTGAACTCAACCGCGTGCCGGGCCTGGCCTACAACGTCTTGCAGCTCAACCCGTCGCGCGCCCCGATGGACAATCTGATGGTGCGCCAGGCGATTTCCTGTGCGGTCAACCGCCAGGAGATCATCGACTCGGCATTGGCCGGTGAAGGCAAGGTGACCGGGCCGCTGACCATGCCGGCCTTCGCCCAGGATACCTCCAAGCTGTTCTGCTACGAGCAGGATCTGGACAAGGCCAAGCAGCTGATGGCCGATGCCGGCTTTGCCGATGGCTTCACCGCGACCGTCATTGGCGCCAATGGTGAACCGCCGGTCGCCTCATCCGAAGCGCAGGTGCTGCAGAGCCAGCTGGCCGAGATCGGCATCAAGCTCGACATCAAGATGATGGAGCTCAATGTCTATGTCGACACCTGGCTGGCCGGTGATTTCGACATGGCCGTGGCGCAGAATGGCGGTCGTCCCGATCCCTATCCGATGTATAATCGCTACTTCACCAAGGACGGCAATCTGGTCAAGGTGTCGAACTTCAGTGATGACGAACTCGATAGCCTGATGAAGCAGGGCCAGGCTGAAACCGACCCGGCCAAGCGCGTCGAAATCTTCCATGCTTTCGAGCAGCGCCTTGCCGAGCAGTCGCCGTGGATCTGGCTGTCAACGTCCTACAGCTACACCGCCCAGCTCAAGACCGTTTCGGGCTATGAGCCTTCGCCAACCGGTACCCTGTTCGGCATCACCAAGATCGCCATTCAGTAATCCAACCGGGGTCGGCCCCCAGGCCGGCCCCTCTAGCCGCGGAGCGGACAGCGATGAGCTATGTGGTGCAGCGTCTGCTGACGTTCCCGTTGATCCTGCTGGGTGTTTCGGTCCTGGTATTTGTGTCGATCCGGCTGATTCCGGGCGACGCGATTACCGCCATGCTGGGCACCGAGGCCGGAATGATGACCCCGGACCAGCGCGCGGCGCTGGCCGCCTATTTCGGCATTGATCAACCGGTCTGGTCACAATATTCGCGCTGGTTCCTCGGGCTGTTTCAGGGCGATCTGGGTGTATCCTCAATCTATGCCAAGCCGGTTCTGACGGTGATCCTCGAGCGCTTCCCGCTGACCCTGCAGCTGTCGCTGATGGCCATGGTGATTGCCCTTGGTGTCGGCGTGCCGCTGGGGGTGCTTGCCGCCACCCGCAATGAGCGACCCAGCGATCTGGTGGTGCGCGTGCTGGCCATGCTGGGCCAGTCCACCCCGAGCTTCGTCATCGGGGTATTGATCATCTATGTGCTCTCGGTGTTTTTCGGCATGGTGCCGGCGATGGGGACGTTCACGCCAATCACCGTCGATCCCTGGGCCAGCCTGGGGCAATTGTTCTTTCCCGCCGTCACGCTGGGCTTTGCCTTCGCCGCTTCGGTGACCCGCATTTCGCGATCCTCCATGCTCGATGTGCTCAGTGACGACTATGTCCGTACCGCGCGCGCCAAGGGCGCCTCGCCGATGAGCGTGGTCTGGCGCCATGCGCTGCCCAATGCGCTGATCCCGGTGGTCACGCTGTCGGGTGTGGAGTTCGGCTATCTGCTGGGTGGCGCGGTGATCGTCGAGCAGATCTTCGCCTTGCCCGGGCTCGGGCGGCTGGTGCTTGATGCCATCACCCAGCGCGACTATGCGCTGGTGCAGGGCACGGTATTGTTCGTGGCCTTCAATTTCCTGGTGGTCAACCTGCTGGTCGACCTCGCCTATGTCGCGCTCGATCCGCGTATTCGTCTCGGGAGCCGCTGATGACCAGGGTTTTTGGCGCATTGTGGCAGCACCCGTCCGGCCGCGTCGGGCTGTTCATTATCGGGCTCTATCTCACCCTGGCGCTGCTCGGCGTGCTCGGCCTGACCCCGCATCCTGCGCTCAAGCAGTTCATGATCGACCGGCTGACGGGCCCGAGCGCCAGCTATTGGATGGGTACCGATCTGCTGGGCCGCGACACCATGAGCCGGCTGATGCTGGGCATCGGACAATCCATGCTCATTGCCTTCGCCTCGGTCGCCTGGGCGACCCTGGCCGGCACCATTATCGGCCTGTTTGCCGCCTGGCTGGGCGGGCTCTGGGATGGTGTGCTGATGCGGCTGATGGATGTGCTGCTGGCCTTCCCGGCCATTCTGCTGGCGCTGCTGATCATCGCCATTGTCGGCCCCGGCACCTTCACCAGTGTGACGGCCATCGCCATTGTCTATACGCCCATTTTCGCCCGCGTGGTGCGGGGGCCGGCCCTGTCGCTCAAGCAGCGCGACTTCGTCGATGCCGCACGCACCTTTGGCAGCTCGCAGCGCTATATTCTGAGCCGGCACCTGCTGCTCAATCTGGTGGCGCCGCTTGCCGTCCAGGTTACCCTGGCGCTGGCCTGGGCCCTGCTGACCGAAGCCGGGCTATCCTTCCTCGGGCTGGGCACCCAGCCGCCGACCCCATCGCTCGGCCTGATGCTGGCGGAAAGCAAGAACCTGATGCAACAGGCCCCCTGGCTGATGATCTTCCCCGCCTTGACCATCATGCTGGGCATTCTGGGCTTCAACCTGACTGGTGATGCGTTGCGCGACATTCTCGATCCGCGCACCCAAAGGAGGACGGCATGACGCCCTTGCTTCGCGTCCGCGATCTCCATGTCGGCTTCGGCCGCGACCCCAAAGCCAATGAAGTGGTCAAGGGCGTCAGCTTCGAGCTGATGGCGGGCCAGACCCTCGCCATTGTCGGGGAGTCAGGGTCCGGCAAGTCGGTGACGGCGTTGTCGATCAACCGGTTGGTGGATTTTGGTGGTGGCCAGATTACGGCTGGCTCGATCCATTTTCAGCGTAGCGACGGGTCGGTGCTCGATGTCACCCAGGCCGACGAGAAGACGCTGCGCCGGGTGCGCGGCAGTGGCATCGGCATGATTTTTCAGGAGCCGATGACCTCGCTCAATCCGGTGCACACCATCGGCGCCCAGATCGAGGAGGCCTTCCGGCTCAATCGCGGTTTGACCGGTGCCGCCGGGCGACAGGCCGCGCTCGACGTACTCGACCGCGTGCGTATCCCTGATGCAAAATCGCGCCTGGCCTATTATCCGCACCAGCTCTCGGGCGGCATGCGCCAGAGGGTGATGATCGCCATGGCGCTGGCCAGCAGCCCGCGCCTGTTGATCGCGGACGAGCCGACCACGGCGCTGGATGTCACGGTACAGGCCCAGATCATGGCGCTGCTGGCCGAACTGCGCGCCGAAACCGGCATGTCGATGATCTTCATCACCCACGACATTGGCCTGGTCGCCGGCATTGCCGACAATATCATGGTCATGCAGCAGGGCGTGGCCGTGGAACAGAACCAGATCGACGCCGTGCTCGACAATCCCCAGCACGACTATACCCGCCACCTGCTCAAGGCCGTGCCGCATTTCAGCGCCGGCAAGGCGGTGCGTACCGATGGCCACCGCGTCGAGGGGCGCGCGCCGATTGTCAGTGTCGACGATCTGGTCGTGCGCTTCCCGGTCGGCCGTGGGCTGTTCCGCGCCAAGGCCGCCGTGCATGCCGTCGACGGCGTGAGCTTTGACTTGCAGCCGGGCGAGACCCTGGCGATTGTGGGCGAGAGCGGCTCGGGCAAGTCGACCACGGCGCGTGCCATTCTTGGCCTCAACAGCCACCAGCGCGGCGCTATCACCACCGCTGCGGGTCGCTCAAGACGACCGATCCAGATGGTGTTTCAGGACCCCTTTGCCTCGCTCAACCCGCGCCTCAATGTCGAGGCGCTGCTGGCCGAGCCGGCGATTGCCAATGGACAGCGCAAGGACGCTGCGCTGCACGAGCGCATGCAGTTTCTGCTCGAACGGGTCGGCCTGCCCGCCGATGCCCTTGAACGCTATCCGCACCAGTTTTCCGGCGGTCAGCGCCAGCGCCTGTGCATTGCCCGTGCGTTGATGCTCAATCCCGATGTGGTGGTGTTGGACGAGG
The DNA here is from genome assembly GCF_030689745.1 of Devosia sp. Taxonomy (GTDB): domain Bacteria; phylum Pseudomonadota; class Alphaproteobacteria; order Rhizobiales; family Devosiaceae; genus Devosia; species Devosia alba. The sequence continues at coordinate 10,556 of NZ_JAUYGL010000241.1, read as the reverse complement.
CCGTGTCGGCACTTGACGTGTCGGTGCAGGCACGGGTGCTCGATCTGCTGGTCGACCTGCAGCGCGAGTTCAATCTGGCCTATCTGTTCATCTCGCACGACATGGCGGTGGTTGAACGCATTGCCCATCGCATCGCGGTGATGTTTGCCGGCCAGATCGTTGAAATCGGCGAGGCGCGTGGCGTGCTCGCTGATCCCCAGCACAGTTATACCAAACGTCTGATCGCCGCCGTGCCGGCTGTCGAGCGCCGCAATCAGCACTTTGCCGTCGATATGACCCAGGTGCCCTCGCTGGTGCGCCAAGCCGGCTATGAGCCGCCAGAAGCACGCTGGCGCCAGGCCGGTATCGACCATCAGGTTCGCGTCGAGGTGGCCTCATGAGCCGCGTCGAAAGCCTGATCGAGCGGGCCATGGCCCCGCTGAGCCAAGCCGTTGATTGCGCGCGCCTGCCCGGTGGCGTGCTGGGACTGGTTGATCGCGACGGCAATCGCGCTGTCCGCGTCCTTGGTGCGGCGCAGCTGACGCCGGAGCGCCGGCCCATGCGCCAGGCCACCTGGTTTGATCTGGCCTCCCTGACCAAAGTGCTGTTCACCACCGAGCGCATTCTGGCGCTGGCCGAAGCCGGCACCATCGACCTTGACGCGCCGCTGATCAGCGTCTTGCCCGATTTCCGCCAGTACAATCCCGACAATTGGGAGCGCAGGATAACCTTCCGCCAGTGCCTGGGCCACCAGACACCGTTTCCGGCCGTGTTCCCGCTCTACACCTATGGCCGCGATCCCGACCTGTTGCGCGCCTTTGTGCTGCAGCATGAGTGGCCAGCGGGTCCCGCCGTCTATTCCGACATCAATTTCATTCTGCTCGGCCTGGCGCTGGAGCGGCTTGAGGGGCGCTCCATCCGCGCGATGAACCCCGGCACCGGCTTTGCCTGGTCGGCCGATCCGGCCCAGGCCGCCGCGACCGAGCAGTGCACCTGGCGCAACCGCCTGCTGGTTGGCGAGGTGCATGACGACAATTGTGCGGCGCTGCAGGGCGCCGGTCATGCGGGCCTGTTTGGCACGGTTGATGGGCTGCTCGATTTTGCCGTCGGCAAACTGGCGACGACCGCGCCCGATGCCCTGATCCGCACGCCTGTGTCAGCGCGCCGCACCCATGGCTGGGAGCGCCCCCATGATGGCTGGTCGGGTGGCGAGCGCTGCTCGGCCGACACTATTGGTCATACCGGCTTTACCGGCACCGGACTGTGGATCGATTTTGCGCGCGGCCATGCCTGGACACTGCTGAGCAACCGCATTCATCCGACCCGCCATTTTGACAGCGGCATTTTTGCGTTGCGCCGTGCCGTGGGCGATCTGATCAATGCCGACTAGGGAGATGACGATGGAGCCGATCTGGGCTGTGGGCCTGATGACCGGAACGGTGCTGGACGGCAATATCGATGTGGCGCTGCTGCGCACCGATGGCGAGACCATTGAGCGCTTCGGGCGCTACACTCTGGCGCCCTATCCGGCGGCGATCCGCACGCTGCTGGAAGATTGCCTGGCACAGGCCCGGCTGTGGAATTTCGAGGGCCCCGAACCGGCGATCTTTGCCGCGGCGGAGGACGCCCTGACCCGCGCACAGTCAAGTGCCGTTGCCGATCTGGTGGCGCAGGCGGGCCTGAGGCCCGATGACATTGGCGTTGTCGGTTTTCACGGCCAATCGGTGCTGCATCGCGCCCCGCAGCCCGGGCGGATCGGTGCCACGCGCCAACTGGGCAATGGCCAGTTGATGCACGACCTGCTCGGCATTCCTGTGGCCTATGATTTCCGCTCGACCGATGTGCGCGCTGGTGGTCAGGGAGCGCCGCTTGCCGCCGTCTATCATCAGGCTTTGCTGCGCACCATTGGCGCGGTGGACGGGCGCACGGCGGTGCTCAATCTGGGCGGCGTGGCCAATGTGACCTGGTGGGATGGGCACGATCAACTGATCGCCTTTGACGCCGGCCCGGCCAATGCGCCGCTCAATGATTTCATCAAGGGACTTGGTCTGGGCGAGATGGATCGCGATGGCGCCATGGCGTTGCGCGGCACGGTCGATGAAGCGCGCCTGAGCCAGTTGCTCACCCATCCCTATCTCACCGCGCCCTATCCCAAATCACTCGACCGTTTTGATTTCCTCGCCAGCATGGCCGATGGCCTGGGGCCCGAGGATGGCGCCGCGACATTGACCGCCTTCACCGCCGGAGCGGTCGGCAAGGCGCTCGACCTGCTGCCGCGCCGTCCCGAGCGGATCGTGGTGTGCGGTGGTGGCCGGCATAATCCGGCGATCATGCACATGCTGGGCGAGCGGGCCCATGTCGAGGCAGTCCCCGCCGAAGTGGTCGGCTGGCGCGGTGACGCCACGGAAGCGGAGTGCTTTGCATTCCTGGCCGTGCGCGTGCTGCGCGGCTTGCCGATCAGCTTCCCGACCACGACCGGCGCGCCGCAGCCGCTGACCGGCGGCATATTGGTGGGCTGAGTATGGATAGACCCGTCATCGAGGTTACCGAGACGCCGCCGGCTGCCGATCTGGAACGCATCGCCCGTAATCTGAGTGCGTTCAACGACAGCGTGGTCGGACCGGCAGACCGCCGGCCGCTCGCCGCCTTGGTGCGGGTCGATGGCGAGTTGGTGGCGGGCCTGTCCGGCTATACCGGCTGGGGTTGGCTCTATGTCCAGCTGCTCTGGATCGCCGAGGCGCAACGCGGGCGGGGGCTGGCCCGTCAACTGCTGGCGGCCGCCGAGGCCGAGGCCATGGTGCGCGGCTGTCATGGCGCCTATATCGACACTTTCAGCCCGCAGGCGCTGCATGTCTACCAGCAGGCGGGCTACACCGTGTTCGGCACGTTGCCCGAGTTCCCACGTGGCCATACACGCAGTTTTCTCTCCAAGGCTCTGGCATGAGCGCGCCTACCCGCATCTGGCAAAGAAATTCCCGGACGCCAGCGCTCTGCACCTCAAGGATGGGCTATCTCACGCTTGAGGCTCGCCGCGCCATCGCCCCCTGCAGTACCCAGTAGGCGAGGGACCCAGCAACGCAATACCCTGCGTATCCGAAGGTCTGCACGGGGACAGCCGCCCCTGTGTCGATGAGCAAACCGGCAATGCCCGGTCCCAGTGCATGTTTTCCTCCCCGATCGTGACGGGCTGCTGGCCGCGATGGCGGCCAGCCTTGGCCGTCAGCGAAACAGCATCACCGGACGCTTGACCGATCGCACCATCTCGGCGGTGGTGCTGCCGATGAACAGGCTGCGGATGCGGGAGTGTCCGTAGGCACCCATGACCAGCAGGTCGATGTGGTCGGCCTCGGCATGGGAAGCGATGACCTTCTCAGCCTCGCCATCCTCGATGTGGGTGTGAATGGTGTAGCCGGCGCTCCGCAGCACATTGGCAGCGGCTTCCAGCTTCCCGCGAGCCTCAGGGGTGTCCCTGCCGGCTGTGACCAGGTGACCTTCGAGCCCCGCGAACAGCTTGCCAGCCGCGATGTGGTTGATGGCCTTCATCACACTGGGGCCACCATCGAAGGCAACCAGGAAGCGTTTGACCGGCTGGAATGCCCGCGACGCAACCAGGACAGGCTTCGTGCTGGTCCGTACGACGCGCTCGAGATTGGAGCCGAGATGCAGCTCGGCGAAGTCAGCAGCCTCGCCACGCTTGCCAATCAGGATCAGGTCGGCCTCTTTCTCGAGCTCCTGCACGGCTTCGACAATGTCGCCGGTTCGCAACTTGCCAATGGCAGAAGGCGCGCCGGCCTGAAGCAGGCGCTGCACACCAGCATCGACGATCAGGCGGCCCCGCTGCTGCGCCAGCTTGGCGCGCTGGGCATCATGTTCGGCCAGTTCTTTGAGAAGGCTCGACCGGGCGCCCAGTTCCAGGCTGCCCGACAGGTCGAACGGGGTGCTGGAGAGATCGCGACGCCCGATCACATGAACAACGTCGACGCTGGCCGCTATGGTCGTAGCCACCCAGGCAGCATGATCGAGGACACTGTGGGCGTAAGCCGAGCCGTCGATGAAAGCGATGAGTTTGGTCATCCTGGGTTCTCCTCCTAATGGCCCATGAGGCGGTCGAGCGCCCCTGGCTTGTCATGGATGGCCAGGCGATCGACGATGGTCTCGCTGGCCTCGTTCATGCCGACCAGGTTCACCTCGGCGCCCTCGCGGCGGAACTTGAGGATGATCATGTCCAGCGCCTGGACGCTGGAAATATCCCAGATATGGGCATGCGTGACGTCGATGGTGACCTTCTCCAGCGCTTCCTTGAAATCGAAGGCATTGCTGAAGTCCTCGGCCGAGGCAAAGAACACCTGACCCTCCACCGTGTAGGTCCGCTCCCGGCCGTCGGGTGACAGGCTGGAGCTGATCCGGAAGATCTGCGAGATCTTCCAGGCGAAGAAAATGGCAGAAAGCAAGACGCCGACCAGGACGCCGATGGCCAGATTATGGGTATAGACCACGGTCAGCACCGTCGCGAGCATCACGATCGATGAGCTGCGGGGGTGGGTAACCAGGTTCTTGACCGAGCTCCATGAGAAGGTGCCGATCGAGACCATGATCATGATGGCCACCAAGGCCGCCATCGGGATCTGGCTGACCAGATCGCCCAGCACCAGGATCATGAAGAGGAGGAAGACGCCGGCGGCAAAGGTCGAGAGCCGCCCGCGGCCGCCGGACTTCACGTTGATGATCGACTGGCCGATCATGGCGCAACCGGCCATGCCACCGATGAAACCGGTCACCGTATTGGCGATGCCCTGGCCAACGCACTCCTGATTGCGGTCGCTCTTGGTGTCGGTGAGCTCGTCCACGATCTGGGCGGTCATCAATGACTCAAGCAATCCCACGACAGCGACAGCCGCCGAGTAGGGCAGGATGATCATGAGCGTTTCGAGATTGAACGGGATCTGCGGGATCAGGAATATGGGCAGCGTGTCAGGGAGTGCACCCATGTCGCCCACCGTGCGAACGTCCAGGCCAAGCGCCAGCGCAAGCGCCGTCAGCACCACGATGCAGACCAGCGGGGACGGAATGGCTTTGGTGATGCGAGGGAAGAGATAGATGATGGCGAGACCGCCGGCGACCATGGCATAGGTCAGCCAGCTGACATTGGTCAGCTCCGGCAACTGCGCCATGAAGATCAGGATGGCCAGCGCATTGACGAAGCCAGTCATCACCGACTTCGAGACGAAGCGCATGACATAGCCGAGCTTGAGGAAGCCGGCGGCGATCTGCAAGAGGCCTGCGAGAACGGTAGCGGCCAGCAGATATTGCAGCCCGTGATCCCTGACCAGGGTGACCATCAGCACCGCCGTTGCCGCCGTTGCCGCCGAGATCATGCCGGGGCGACCGCCAACGAAGGCAATCAGGACGGCAATCGAGAAGGAAGCGTAGAGGCCGACCTTGGGGTCGACGCCAGCGATGATGGAAAAGGCGATGGCTTCGGGGATAAGGGCGAGGGCGACGACAAGGCCGGCGAGAATGTCGCCTCGTATATTGCCGAACCATTCGGCGCGCATTCGGGGGAGGATATCTTGCATCTGGTGTCCATCTGTGGAGCGCCGCCAGCCAAAGGGGCTGTTGCAGCTGTCGAGATACACGGATGTCCTGAAGGGAAGCGGCGGCAATGCCCATGTCGGGCCCTACGAAACGCGGTCATCTGAAAAGAACACAGCTTGGATGGTAGTGCCGAATTCGGGATGGTCTGACCGGCAGCCGAACGCTTCAGGCGTTCCGTTGCATTGATGTTCATACGATCTGGTAGGTGACCGGGGGATGGGCGCCCGGAGAAGCCACCCGCATTGCGGGTCCGACGACGGTGCTTGAATGCCCCAGTTGACCGTGAGAAGCAAGGGGCAACACCTTCGCGGCAAGGCGATCCCTGTCGCCACCCAGATCGCGCGGCTGGATCGCCGAGCGGCTCGAACTGGTCAAGCCCCATCCGTGCTGCGCGACTTTCGGCTACTCAGGCCGCCGTCTCAGTGATCTGGGGAGTTTTTTTGGAGCGGGTGAAGGGAATCGAACCCTCGTCACTTGCTTGGGAAGCAAAAGCTCTACCATTGAGCTACACCCGCGACGCGCGAATAGATGCTGGAATTCGCGGCGGGCGTCAAGGCACTGTGACGCCCGCGTGTCATCGCACGCTCTCGCCTGACCGGCATTTTCGCAGCCCTGATGCTGGTCTCGGCGTTCCGATACCTGTCACCGTTGACGGTCCTTGCCGGGCAGGGCGGGGGGCAGGGCACCATCGTCCGTTTCTTTGAGCCCGAGATCGTCCAGCAGCCAGTCTTCGGCGTTTTCAAGTTCCTTGGGCAGAGATCGGCTTTGGTCTGTGACGGGCGGCGCTGCCAGCCAGATCGTGAGCCGCTTCAGCATTGCGACAATGGAGCGACGCAGCTGGCTTACGTTGTGATCCGAATAGGCGATTGACATGACAGGACCTCGTTTTGCTGTTCTCACACAGCCTGTCAGTGCACAACACATCGTTCAAACAAATGTTTTGAACTTTAATGATCGATAAAGCGGATGTATAGCTAATAGCATGACCGCAATCGACCCAGATTTTCTGCGCAGTTTCCTCGCCATTTCCGACACCGGCAGCTATGGCGCGGCCGCCAAGCGGGTGAACAAGACCCAATCCACCATTTCCGCCCAGATGAAGCGGCTTGAGGACACACTGGGCGTTACGCTGTTTGAAAAGGCTGGCCGCCGCAATTTTCTGTCTCCAGAAGGGCTTCGGTTGCTGCATTACGCCAAGTCCATCGTGCGCCTGAACGAAGAGACGGTGAACGCCTTCCGACAGGTTGAGGTGGCCAGTGCCATCAAAATTGGCATGTCCGATGATTATGCCCAGGCATTCCTCACGCCCGTGCTCAAGCGGTTTACGCAGCGTTATCCGCAAGTGGAGGTGGAAGTGCTGACCGCCGACACGCGCGAACTGCGCGAGCGAGCGGATCTGGACAGTTTTGATGCCATCGTCGTTTCCGCAAATTCCAGGCTGGATGGCCTGGAGATATTGCGGCGCGACCGCCTTTATTGGATCGGCGGCGAGGGTTGTCACGTTCATCTCGAGGAGCGCTTGCCCTTGGCGCTCTGGTCCGAGGGATGTAACTGGCGGGCCATGGGATTGGCCGCGCTGGCACAGACCAACAGGGACTATCGTATCGTCCATACGACATCCAATGCGCCCCTGTTACGCTCTGTTGTGCGCGAGGGGCTGGCGGTCACGATTGGCCCGAAGTGGTATCTGGGCGCCGGTCTGGTTCTGCTCGAGGACATGAACAGGACGTGGCCGCCGGGCGAGGACAGTGTCGGCCTCAAGGTTCGGTCCAACGAGCTGTCAGAGCCATTAGAGGTGTTTCTCAATTATCTGCGCAGCTGTTTCCGCAAGGAAGGCAGCTTTGCCGATGGGTAGCCATCGGGCGCAGCCTTGCCGCCCTATTCGCTGTAGGGCTTGAAGTGCTTGGACAGCTTGAGAGTTTGGGCCTGATAGTTCGAGCCCGAGGCGGTGCCATAGAGCCGGTCCGGTGTTTCCGCCAGCCGTTCATAGATCAGCCGGCCAATGGTCTGGCCGTGGCCGAGCAGAAACGGTACCTCGCGGCTGCGCACTTCAAGCACGGCACGGCTGCCCGTGCCCCCGGCGGGGGAATGGCCAAAGCCGGGGTCGAAAAACCCCGCGTAGTGGACGCGGAACTCACCCACCAGCGGATCAAACGGCATCATCTCTGCGGCATGGGTAGGCGGCACATGCACCGCCTCATCGCTGACCAGAATGTAGAATTCGTCCGGATCCAGGATCAGCTCCTGGCGGCCGCGATTATGCAGCGGCTCCCAGAAATCGTGCACATCGAGCGCCGCCTTCCTGTCGACATCAACCACGGCGGTATGGCGCTTGGAGCGAAAACCCACCAGCCCATTGCGCCCGGTGCCCTTGAGGTCGATCGACAGGGCAACCCCATCGCCGACCGGCACATCATTGTCGAACACCAGCGTGTCGCTGGCATGCAGCGCCTGGTGCTCGGCGACGGTGAGGCGGTTGTCGCCACGGCGGAACCGCATCTGGCTCAGCCGCGATCCGGTCCGCACCAGGATCGGAAAGGTGCGCGGGCTGATTTCGACATAAAGCGGGCCCTGGTAGCCCACAGGCATCTGGTCAAAGCCGCGGGCGCGATCGCCAATGACGCGGGTGAACACGTCCAGTCGCCCCGTCGAACTCTTGGGATTGGCCGACGCGCTGACCATGTCGGGCAGTTCCAGACTTTCCTGCAGCGGCACCAGATAGACGCAGCCGCGTTCCAGCACGGCGCCGCGGGTCAGATCGATCTCGTGCAGTTTGAGCGCTTCGATGCGTTCGGCCACCGAATGGCTGGGACCGGGCAGGAAGCTTGAGCGCACGCGGAAGGCAACTTCGCCCAGGCGAAGGTCCAGACTGGCCGGTTGCACCTGATCGGCGTCGAACGGGCGCTCGGCGATGATCGAGCCCTGCTGGTGCAACGCCTCGATCAGGCGCGCCGGAAACACGCCCTGCGGCCAGCTCTGTTGCTTGTCCATACTCTTGCGCTTTCCGTTACTTTGGCTGTTCCTAGCAATCCCTGCAATTGACGCCAACAGCCAATTGGCTTTAGATCACAACCCAGTGGTGATTTGGCCGGTCGCTTGCAGCCACTTTAAACAAATTGCTAAAGACCGTTTGGGAACCGGCCGCCTGTAGCGAGCCGGTTTTTTGTTTTGAAAGCGTGACCATGTCCAAGGCGAATAACCCTCTTCTCGACCCCACCCGCCGGTCAGCCGAGACCCAGCTGGTCCATGGCGGTGGCAAGCGCACGCAGTTCAACGAGACCAGCGAAGCGCTGTTCCTCAGTTCGGGCTACAGCTACCCCAACTCTGAACATGCCGAGCGCCTGTTCAAGGGCGAAATTCCCGGCGCACATAACTATTCCCGCTTTGCCAACCCGACAGTCGACGTGTTTCAGGAGCGCATGGCCCTGCTCGAGGGCGCCGAGGCGGCCCGTGGCTTTGCCTCCGGCATGGCTGCGGTCACCGATGCGGTGATGAGCCAGGTCCGTGCTGGCGATCACATCGTCGCCTCCCGCGCCCTGTTTGGCGGCTGTCGTTTTGTGGTGGAAGACTTCATGCCGCGTTTCGGCGTCACCTCGACCCTGGTTGATGGCCGCGACCCGGCCAATTTCGCCGCGGCAATGCAGCCCAATACCAAGCTGGTGTTCATCGAGACCCCCACCAATCCGACGCTGGAGCTGGTCGACATCAAGGCTGTGGCCGATATTGCCCACGCCCATGGCGCCGTGCTGATCGTCGACAATGTGTTTGCCACCCCGCTCTATCAGAAGCCGCTCGCACTGGGCGCAGATCTGGTCACCTACTCGGCCACCAAGCATATTGACGGGCAGGGCCGGGTGCTTGGCGGTGTCGTGCTGGGCTCCAAAAAGCTCATCGAGGGGGATATACACACCTTCCTGCGCCAGACCGGTGCTTCGCTCAGCCCCTTCAATGCCTGGGTCTTGCTCAAGGGCCTGGAGACGCTACCGCTGCGCGTGCGCCAGATGACCGAGAGCGCCGGCAGGATTGCCGAGGCGCTGGCCAGCCACGCCAAGGTGCAAAGCGTCATCTATCCGCATCACCCCAGCCACCCCCAATATGACCTGGCCAAGGCGCAGATGACCGGCGGGTCGACGCTGGTGGCACTGGATGTCAAAGGGGGGCAGGAGGCGGCGTTCAGGCTGTCGGATTCGCTGGCCGTGATCCTGATCTCCAATAATCTGGGTGATGCCAAATCCATCATCACCCATCCCCGCACCACGACCCACCAGCGGCTGACCGAAGATGCCCGGCTTGAAGTGGGCGTTACCCCGGGGCTGCTGCGGCTCTCGGTCGGGCTTGAATCCAGCGACGATTTGATTGCTGATCTACTATATGGCCTGGACCAGATTTAGGGGGACCAACCAAATTGCGGCTGCTGGGTTTGATAATGCTGCTGGTACTCGCCGGGTCGGGTGCGCCCGTTCTGGCGCAGGCTTTGCCCTATCACGCTGATCCCTCGGCGCGCGAAATCCTGCCCGGCGCCAACGCCGTACCGGCCATCCGCTTTCTGACCACCGCTGATTTTCCGCCCTTCAACTTTCGCGACGCGAGCGGCGAGCTGATCGGCTTCAATGTCGATCTGGCCAAGGCGATCTGCGATGAGGTCAACCTCGCCTGTACCCTGCAGGCCTGGCCGTGGGAACAGGCCGCCAATGCCCTGTCTGACAATCAGGGCGATGCGCTGATCGCCGGACTGGAGATGTCCGAAGCCAATGGCCAGTTGTTCGATTTTTCCGCTACCTACATGGCCTTGCCGGGGCGCTTCGTTGCCCGCGCTGAGGATGTCAGGAGCTTTGATATCGATGGGCTGAGCGGCAAGACCGTTGCGGTGCGCCGTGGCAGTGCCCATCAGGCCTTCATGCAACGCTATCTGCCAGATGTCAGAGTGGAACAGTTCGACACCGAACTGGCGGGTCTGGCGGCACTGCAGGCCAGCGCGGTCG
>NZ_JAUYGL010000240.1 GCF_030689745.1 Devosia sp. | reverse complement strand
GATTGCCTCTGGCTTTGCTCCGGCGCTGCGCCGTGCTGGCGCGTTTGTCGCCGTGCTGCTGGTGTCCGCGCCGCTCGCCGCGTGCAGCGATGAGGGCAAATTGGTGCTGCACACCGCGAGCGGCGCGCACAGTTTCAATGTCGAACTGGTGGACACGCCCGAAACCCGCGCGCAGGGCCTGATGTTCCGCCAGGAACTGGCCGCTGATGCCGGCATGCTGTTTGATTTCCAGCAGGAGCGCGAAGTCTCGTTCTGGATGCGCAATACCTTCATTCCGCTCGACATGATTTTTGTCGGCGCTGATGGTGTGGTCAAGACCATTCACGTCAATGCACGGCCGCAGGATCCGACCTCGATTCCCTCAGAAGTGCCGGTGCAATTCGTGCTGGAAATTCCGGGAGGCCGCTCCGTTGAGCTGGGGCTCAAGCCGGGTGACACCATGGAGCATGACCGAGTGGCTGTGCCGCGCGACTAAAAGCGGTGAATGACCATGAAGTCGATGACGGCCCATAGATGCAGGCTGGCGCCACCCACCACGAACACATGCCAAAGCGCGTTCTGGAATTTCAGCTTTTCCCAGAGGTGGAAGATAATACCCAGCGAATAGGTCACGCCGCCTGCCAGCAGCAGCCACATGGTCGACGTGGGCAGGGTCTGGGCCAGTGACTGGAACACCAGAATACCGCTCCAGCCAATCGCCAAATAGAGGGCAATGGCCAGCCTGCCAAAATGTTCGGGAACGATCAGCTTGAGCGCCACCCCGATCAGTGAGGCGCCCCAGACGAATGTCGTCATCAACGTGCCCGTCGTGGTCCCGGCCATGACCGCCAGGAAGGGTGTGTAGGAGCCGGCGATGAACAGGAAGATGGCGGCCTGGTCAAAGCGGGCCAGCAGCATCTTGATCGGCGACACCGGCGTCACATTATAGGCCAGCGACACGCCAAGCACGGCAACCAGGCTGAAGATATAGATGAACAGGGCAGGGAGCTCGGGCGCCGCTTCGCTGATGGCAAAGGCCAGCAGGATCGATCCGGCAGCGATAGCGCCGACCAGGCCGAGAATATGCACAATGCTGTCGACGACCAGCTCGGCAGCTGAGTATGGCCGCTGTGCACGGCTCCACCACGAATATGTCGCTGCTGGTTTCGTCATGTGTAATTCTCCCTGTTCCGAACTTCGCGCAGGGAAGTGACCAGAATATTGCGGACGCCACGCCATCATGGCGCATCGTTAAGTCTGGACCAACGTATCTGGTGAACAAACAGTTGCATATCCGCCAGGCCCTTGACGAGTAACCCTGTCGTTACCTACTCAGCAGGAAAAGCTCTGGAAACGACATGCCGCCCATTGCAGTTCTTGTGGCCCTGGCCGACCCGACCCGCTGCCGCCTAGTCGAATTGCTCCGTGCGGGTCCGCAGCCCGTGCATGTGCTGGCCGCGGCGTTCAAGATCAGCCGTCCCGCCATCTCGCGGCATCTGCGTGTACTCAAGCAGTCCGGCCTGATCAGCGAGAAAAAATTTGGCCGCGAAAACCGCTATGCGCTGCACGTGAACAGGCTGGCCCCGGTGCAGCGCTGGCTGAGTGAACTCGTTCCGTCGCCAAAGACGGGCAAGGAAGCGGCAAAGCTCAAGACGTCTGCCAGCAGGCCGGCAGCAATCGCCAGTCCCGCCCCGGAAGTCTTGCCGGTTGCTGCGGACCCCGTTGCGCCTGTTCCGGCCAAGCCCGTCAAGCCCACCAAACCCGCTAAGCCGGCCGTTTCACAGATGGGCTTCGACTTCTAGGGCGCTCAGAAAACGCTCATTCACCGGTGTTCAGGCGGTGTCCTGCGGCGGAAAGCTCAGCCGTTGCAATAGTCGCTGCGCCATCAGCAGGCCACTGCCGGCATTGCGGACAATGGTGGGCAAGGTCAACCATTCCAGGGTCCACGCCGCGCCCGAGCGCTCGTTTTCATGCACCAATGCCTGAAACAGCGTGCCCAGACTTCCCGCGCTCTGCCGGGCCAAAGTCACCAGTAATTCGGCCTCCACCGGGTTATTCTTGTGCGCCATCGCCGATGATCCGCCACCACCGCTAATGACGGCTTGCCCCAGTTCGCTCTGCGTCATCAGGGTGATATCGACGCCCAGCTTGCCCAGCACGCCGCTGATCCCGGCCAGTTCGGCGGCGAGCCGACACAGTGCCACGCGGTTGCCGTGCCAAGCGGGCGCGGCGCGCAGCCCTAGCAAGGCGGCCAGCCGGGTCGCAATGGCGTCCCCCTTGCCCTCAAAACTGGCGCGATTGCCCACGGGCCCACCCAATTGCACGGCCAGTGCCCGTTCGGCGGCAAATGTCAGGCCGGTGGCGCACTCCTCAATGGCCCGCTGCCAGGTCGACAGCTTGTCGGCCAAGGTGAATGGCAGCGCGGCTTGCATGCGGGTGTGCGCCATCAGTGTCTGGCCACCAAATTGCACGGTCAGACCGTCCAGCGTGCTGTCGACGTGGCCAAGCCGCTGCTGCAGCAGCGGCACAATCTGCGCCAGTTGCAGCATCCAGGCCGTATCGATGGCATCCTGGCTGGTCGCGCCGTGATGCAGGTAGGGGCGGCTGGGCTCAGACAGCGTCTGGCGCAGCGCGCCAATCAGCGCGGGGACCACCACGCCGTCCTTGGCCAGGCCGGCACCGAGTGCGGCGGTATCAAGTTGGACCTGGCCCAGCCGTTCGCTGATCTCGTGGGCGGCGGCGCTCGGGATCAGCCCCTCGGTGGCGCTGGCGCTCGCCAACATCGCCTCAAAGTGCACGATGGCGGCCAGATGAGCGTTATCGTCGAGCAGGTCGTCGAGTTCAGGATCGGCAAACAGCGCAGCGTTCAGAAGGCTCATCGGTCTTGCTTGTTCTTTCTTGCGTTGGCGTCAGCCTATACGCACGACACCGCAAGCGCGATCCCTAACCGAGCCACCCTCGGCGGCCATCGCTGCTCACCGCTGCAGGTCGGGCGGGGTTCCTGAATGGGTGCTGCCGGGACTCACCATGTCAAAAGGTTATTTTAGTGGACCGGGCAAGGGTGTCGCAAAGCGCCGGTTGGTTCATTTTGCTGACTTGGCCACGAAATGGAAATGAGAAGCTCGCGACAAGATATAACTGATAGTATATCAATCAAGGCAGTTTCCAGAGGTGCCCATGCCGATTGCCCAACTCGACCCCCGCCTCAAATTGCGCCACTTGCGCTGCTTTCTCGAGGTCGCCCGGCTTGGTGGTGTCGCCAAGGCGGCCAGTGCCCTGAACATGAGCCAGCCCGCCGCTACCAAGACCATTCAGGAATTGGAGGCGATCCTGGGCGTGCCGCTGTTTGATCGCAGTCGGCGGACCTTGAGTCTGACTACCACGGGGGAGCTGTTTCGGCTGCATGCAGCCAATGGCATGGCTGCGCTCTGGCAGGGCGTTCAGGTGGCCGCGCAGGTTTCAGCAGTCGATATGGTCCGGATCGGCGCCTTGCCTACCGTGTCCACATCGATCCTGCCGGCGGCCCTGGCCGCCTTGACCGCCGATGGCATTATCATGCCGACGCGCGTCGTTACTGGCCCCAATGCTTATCTGATAGCTTTGCTGCGCGCCGGCGAGCTTGATCTGGTAGTGGGGCGCATGGCTGACCCACACGACATTGCCGGGCTGAGCTTTGAGCATCTCTATTCCGAACTTGTCTGCGCCGTGGTGCGCAGGGGCCATCCGCTTGCGGAATCCAAGGCGCCGCTGCTGTCAGCGCTGGCTGACTATCCCTGGTTGCTGCCGCCACCCGATGCCGTGATTCGCCCCACCGTCGAGCGGTACCTGCGCGCCCACAATGTGGACATTGCCGATACGGTGCTCGAAACAGTGTCGGACAGTTTTGCCCGCAACTATCTGCGCGCCACCGATGCGGTGTGGTTCATTTCGGAGGGCGTGGTGGCGCCCGATTGTCGTGATGGCCTGTTGGTTGCGCTACCCTTTGCCATGGACGAGACGCGCGGACCGGTCGGGTTGACCACGCGGGTCGACGTCACCCTGTCGCCACCGGCGGTGGGGTTGATGAGTGCCATTCGCCACAGTGCGCGGCAAGCAACCGGAGCGCCGGCGGTGGCATGAAGACGCCGCCGATAGCGGTCGGACAGGGCTAAAACGCCGCCACCAGACATTCGATTGCCACCGCTTGCGCCAATATGCTGCCCCTGGCGCCACAGGGGACACGCGCCTTGCGCCGTGGCTTATGGCAGGCCGGTATAATTCTCGGCCAGGCTCTGTTGGGCGGCGAGCGAGCTGGCCAGATAGTCGAATTCGGCGCGCTGAATGCGGCGACCAAAGGCGCCGGTTTCGGGGAAGGTGTGCAGCATCGAGGTCATCCACCAGCTGAAGCGCTCAGCCTTCCAAATGCGCTGCAGTACCGTGCCTGAATAGCCATCCACGCCGGCCGTTGATCGCTCAAGGAAGCGCTCGATCAACGCTTCGGCCAGGACCTTGACGTCGCTCATCGCCAGATTGAGCCCCTTGGCCCCGGTTGGTGGCACGATATGGGCGGCGTCGCCCGCCAGGAACAAATTGCCGAAGCGCAGAGGTTCGGCCACGAAACTGCGCAGCGGCGCCACGGATTTCTCGATCGACGCTGCGGTCTTGAGCGCTGCAGCGGTGGCGGGATTGAGCCGCGCCCGCAATTCATCCCAAAAGCGGTCATCGCTCCAGTTTGCCGCTTTCTCGTCACTGGGCACCTGCACATAGTAGCGGCTGCGGGTATTGGATCGCATGGAGCACAGGGCAAAGCCGCGTTCATGGTGCGCGTAGATCAGTTCTTCGCCCACCGGTGGCTGATCCACCAGCACACCCAGCCAGCCAAACGGATAAACCCGTTCGAAGCTGGTTACCGATTGTTCCGGCACGCTGGCACGGCAGACGCCGTGGAAGCCGTCACAACCGGCAATGACATCACAATCGAGCGTGTGGGTGACGCCATCCTTGCGATAGGTGACGCGGGGTGTGGCGCCGTCGAAATCGTGGATGGCCACATCGTCGGCTTCGTAGATGGTCAGGGCACCGCTGTCCTGACGCGCCGCCATCAGATCGCGGGTGACCTCGGTCTGCCCATAGACCATGACGTGCTTGCCGATCAGTTTCTCGAAATTGATGTTGAGCATGTCGCCATCAAAGGCCAGGTCGATGCCTTTATGGATCAGGCCTTCCTGATGCATGCGCTGGCCGACGCCTGCCGCGTCCAGCAAATCCACCGCGCCCTGTTCCAGCACGCCAGCGCGAATCCGTCCAAGGACATAATCGGCGCTTTTGCGCTCAATGATCACCGCGTCAACGCCGGCCCGCTCCAGCAATCGACCCAGCATCAGGCCGGCTGGGCCTGCGCCGATAATGGCCACCTGTGTACGCATGCTATTCTCCCCGCTCCGTGGCACGCGATAATGGGGAACAGGGGCGCATCAACCAATGGACAGGACCGGCAAAGACTTGGATAATCCGAACATGGAAAAATCTGTTTCGCCCGTACCCGTCTATGCGCTCTATGGTGAGAAGACCGCGCTTCCTTTCGCCGATCGCCTGCATTTCGAGACACTGGCATCGCGCTCCAGCTTGCACGATTTCCGCATCGGTCCGCATCGACACGAGCAATTATTTCAGGTGTTGCAGCTGACCGCTGGCACCGCCATGGTGACGCTGGAGAACAGTGTTTGCACCATCGAACCGCCGGCGGTGGTGATTGTACCGGCGCTGGCCATCCACGCCTATCGCTTTGACCATGATGTCGGCGGCACGGTGCTGACACTGTTTGAAGCCGATATCCGCGCCATGCTCGACGCCCATGCCGATACGCGTGGCAGCCTGGCCATTGCGAGCATTTTTGCCGACGCCGACCCTGCCATTGCCGAGGCCATGGCAGCGTTGCTGGCCGAGGCTGGACACAAAGGCGAGGCGAGGGGGTTGGCGCTGTCGGGACGGGTCGGCACGCTGCTGGCCGAACTGGTCCGCGCCAGCCGACAGGCCGTGGCCGCCACGCAGCCGGCACCGCACCCCGCCATGCGCCACGCGCAGGCGTTTCAGCGCCTGGTGGAACAGGAGTTTGCCCAGCAGCGCTCGCTGGCGTTTTACGCGGCGGCGCTGGGGATCACGCCCGGCCATCTCAACCGCACCGCCAACGCCGTGCTGGGGGCATCGGCCATGACGGTGGTGGAACGCCGGATCATGCATGAGGCCCGGCGCTATCTGGTGTTCACCGCGCTGCCGGTCAAACAGATCGCCTACGCGCTCGGCTATACCGACCCCGCCTATTTCAGCCGCGCCTTCAGCCGCGCGGTCGGGATGCCACCGGAGCGGTTTCGCCGGCAAAATGCGGATTCAGTGAAGGCGTAGGCGAGGTGTGCCGTGATTAGCTGAAAACATCTGGCGATCCCGGCAGGACTCGAACCTGCGACCAACAGCTTAGAAGGCTGCTGCTCTATCCAGCTGAGCTACGGGACCAGAACCAGACCGGTTCCATGTAGCGGATTCTGTCGCAAAAGGAAGACCGCAGGCGCCGGCAATTACGATGCGGCTGACAGGGGGGTGGACACAGAGGGAGGCGGGGCCGTGCTGGCGCGCACGATCAGCTCGGAACTGAGCACGGTATGTTTGGGTACGCGGCTGGGTGGTTTGCCCTCGATCAGATCGATCAGGGCTTCGGCCGCCAGGCGACCGAGCGCCTCGCGCGGTTGGCGCATGGTGGTCAAGGGCGGCCAGACATGAGTTGCGACCGCCAGATCATCAAAGCCAACCACCGAAATGTCACGCGGGCATTCCAGACCATGCCGCCGCAGCCCGGACAAGAAGCCGATGGCGACCTCGTCATTGGCGGCAAAGATGGCGCTGGGACGCTCGCGCAACGCCATGAATTGTTCGGCGGCTGCCACGCCGCGCTCCATGGTAAAGCCGCCGGCAAGGATCCATTCGGGCTGCGCGGTCAGCCCACTGGCGGCCAGGGCGTTGGTGAAACCGGTTTGCCGCTCCGTTGTCAGCACATTGCCCGGCGGCCCCTGAATGTGGCCGATGCGGCGATGCCCCAGCCCGATCAGATGCCGCGTTGCCACCTCGGCCGCGTAGATATTGTCGGTCCGGACGGCATGAAACGGGGCGTCGGGAATGGCTTCACAGGCCATGACCAGGGGGACATTAGCTGGTGCCTGGGTGAGCACCAGCAGGGGCGCCAGCGCGAGGGCGCCATCGAGCAGCAATAGCCCATCCGCCCGATTGGACAGAAAATACTCGTGCAGCCGCCGACCGGATACGTCCCCGGCAATGCGGTTCACCACCAGCACGCCATAGCCGCGCAGGGCGGCCTCGCGTTCGATGGCATCGAGGATGGTGGAAAAGAACGTATTGCCGATGTCGGGCAGGGCAACCAGGATGGTTCGGGCGGTTCGCTGCCGCAGCGAGCGCGCCGCCTGGTTCAACGTATAGCCGGTAATGCGGACGGCCTCGGCAATCCGCTCGCGGGTCGGCCCGCTGACCCGTTCAGGGCGTGACAAGGCCCGGCTCACAGTGGCTGTGGATACCTGCGCAAATTTGGCAACGTCTTGAATTGTCGGTGTTTTTTCTGCTTTTGACATACCTGGCAGCGCCCCCTCTCGCTGTCGGTAACGCAATCTGTCTAATTCGATCTTGACAGGTCTGCAAGTCGTGTATGAATGTAATGCAATCGATTGCACGATTTTGGGATACCGAAAATGCAATCGATTACATGCAGTCAGCACGGGATGTCTCACTAGAAGACGACCTTGCGGCTGACCGCTTCGCGGGGGCGCTTCGCTCCAAGTGATCGTTGGGAGGACAATCTATGAAGAAATTTGCAGTGGTAGCCGCTATGGCTACCGCGTTGATGGGCACGACCGCCGCCATGGCCGTCGATCTGGAAGTCACGCACTGGTGGACGTCGGCTGGTGAAGCGGCAGCTATTGCCGAATTCGCCAAGGCCTTCGAAGCAGAGACCGGCAATACCTGGGTGGACAGCGCGCTGGCCGGGTCGGGCACCGGTGCCAACCCCGTCATCATCAGCCGCATCATCGGCGGCGATCCAATGGGCGCCACCCAGATGAACACCGGCCGTGATGCCGAGGAACTCATCCAGGCCGGCCTGATGCGCGACCTGACCGATGTCGTCGCCGACATGGACATCGAGAGCTTCTACGTCGACGCCAGCCTGCTTGAGCCTTGCCGTTTTGAAGGCGGCCTCTACTGCCTGCCGATCAACATTCACTCGTGGGATTGGCTGTGGCTCTCCACCGCTGCCTACGAAAAGATCGGCCAGCCTGTTCCCAAGGACTGGAACGAATATGTCGCCAGCTGGCCTGCTCTGCAGGACGCCGGCGTGCTCCCCTTTGGTCTGGCGACCGGTTGGCCGATTTCCGGCGTTCCCGGCGTGCTGATGTCCGGTCTGGGCGGCAGCGACCTGGTGCTGGCCATCAATCGTGACAAGGATGCCAGCGCTGTTCGTGGACCTGAGTTCCGCAAGGTTGCCGAAGCGCTCGACTCGCTGCGCCAGGTGATCTCGCCTGACATGATGGTGCCGTCCTTCGGTGACGTTGGTACACAGTTGCTCGAAGGCACTGCGGCCGGCAACATCCACGGCGACTGGCTGCAGGGCGATCTGCAGGTGGCCGGCGGCGTCCCCGGTGAAAACTACGAATGTCTGCCGGCTCTCGGCCTGGGTGATCAGCTCACCGGCGGCGGCGACTCGTTCTACTTCCCCAAGCTGCCTGAAGGTACCGACCAGGCCGTCCTCGACGCTCAGGCCGATCTGGCCCGCATCCTAATCTCGCCTGAAGCCCAGCTCAACTTCAACATGGTCAAGGGCTCCATGCCGATCCGGACCGACATTGACCTGGCGGCCGCCAATCCGTGCATGCAGAAGGCTCTGGGCATGCTCGGCAATGGTCTGCTGCCATCGGGCGACTTCGCCCTGACCAGCGATACCCAGCAGCAGCTGCAGGATCTCAGCATCGAGTTCATCGATGACGACAGCATCACTGTTGACGACTACGTCGAGCGCTATGCCTCGATCATCGAGTCGGCTGAGTAAGCCTTGGGCTAGCTCGTTGGGAGCCTGCTCCCAGGACTGAAAGCGGTGGCCGACCTTGAATACAAGGTTGGCCACCCTCTCTTGGAGATACATTGATGGCGGACACAGCCCTTCCTTTGGAAGCGGGCGCCAAGGTCAACCGACCGAGCCTGCTGAAAAGAATTATCCTTCACAACCTGCCCGCCAAGATCGCTGCACTGCCCATGATGGTGACCGTGCTGGTTGTCTTCGTCGGCTGCACACTCTGGACGATCTACTACTCGTTCACCAATTCCAAGCTTCTGCCCACCGGCAAGTTTGTCGGTATCGAGCAATATGAGCGCCTGTTCGCCACCTCCCGCTGGAACGTGTCGGTCACCAATTTGATCACATACGGCGTGTTGTCGCTGATCTTTACGCTGGTCGTCGGCTTTATCCTTGCGGTGCTGATCGACCAGAAAATCCGCTTCGAGAGCGCCTTTCGTACCATCATGCTCTATCCCTTCGCCCTGTCCTTCATCGTGACGGGCCTGGTGTGGCAGTGGATCATGAACCCCACCCTGGGCCTGCAAGGCACAATGCGCAATCTGGGCTGGGAGAACTTCACCTTTGACTGGATCGCCAATCCGCGCATGGTGCTGTACGCCCTGCTGATTGCGGGCTTATGGCAAGGCACGGGCTTCTGCATGGTGCTGATGCTGGCCGGGCTGCGCGGTGTGGATGAGGAAATCTGGAAGGCTGCACGTATCGACGGCATTCCGACCTGGCGCACCTATGTCTCCATCGTCGTTCCCATGATGCGTGGCGTGATGGTCACCGCGGTGGTGATTATCGGGTCCGGCATTGTCCGGCTCTACGATCTGGTGGTGGCGCTGACCAATGGCGGCCCCGGCATCTCTTCGGAAGTGCCTGCCAAATACGTCTATAACTACATGTTTTCGGGCGGCAATATCGGCCAGGGCCTCGCCGCTGCCACGATGATGCTGCTGTCGGTGATCATTATCCTGATCCCCTGGGCTTACCTTGAATTTGGTGGAAAGGGGCGTCGCACATGAGCCAGATCTCAACCATGGCGAGCGTCTCGCCGGCGCCGACCGGCGCTGCTGTCGAGCCGCGTGGCCCTCGGCCAAAGCCGTTCTTCACGCCCCGCAAGATCATCATCTATTCCATTCTGGTGATGTTCTCGCTGTATTACCTGTTTCCGCTCTACGTGATGTTCACCACATCGCTCAAGACGATGCCTGAAATCCGCTTCGGCAATATCTTCTCGCTGCCGACGGCGCCGAGTTTTGATGCCTGGGTCAAGGCCTGGACCAGTGCCTGCACAGGCCTCACCTGTGAAGGCTTGGCGCCCGGCTTCTGGAACTCGGTCAAGATCACCATTCCGAGCACCATCATATCGATCTTCATCGCTGCGGTGAACGGCTATGCCCTGATCAACTGGCGGTTCAAGGGCTCGGAAATCTTCTTTGCCATCCTGATCTTCGGCTCGTTCATTCCCTATCAGGTGTTTCTCTATCCGTTGGTGATGATCACCCGTGAAATGGGCATCTTCGGCTCATTGCAGGCCGTCATTATCGTTCACACGGTTTTTGGCATGCCGATCCTGACCCTGCTGTTCCGCAATTATTTTGCGTCGCTGCCCCAGGAATTGTTCAAGGCGGCACGTGTGGATGGCGCGGGCTTCTGGCGCATTTTCTTCGAGATCATGCTCCCGATGTCGCTGCCGATCTTTGTGGTGGCGCTGATCCTGCAGGTTACCGGCATCTGGAATGACTTCCTGTTTGGTGTGGTCTTTGCCGGAACGCAAAACTACCCGATGACCGTCCAGCTCAACAACATCGTCAACTCGGCCCAGGGCACGCCCGAATACAACGTGAACATGGCCGCTACCGTTCTGACCGGCCTCGTGCCGCTGGCGGTTTATTTCGTGTCCGGCAAGTGGTTCGTCCGCGGTGTTGCCGCTGGTGCGGTGAAGGGATAATTCGAATGCAAAACAGCGTTTCCATCCGCGATCTATCGCTCAACTTCGGCAGTGTGAAGGTGCTTCAGCACCTCGACCTCGACATTGCCCAGGGCGAGTTCATCGTACTGCTCGGCCCCTCGGGTTGCGGCAAGTCGACCTTGCTCAACTGCATCGCCGGGCTGCTGGACGTCTCCGACGGCCAGATCTTCATCGGTGGCAAGAACGTCACCTGGCTCGAACCGAAGGACCGCGGCATCGGCATGGTGTTTCAGTCCTACGCGCTCTACCCGCAGATGACGGTTGAGCGGAACCTCAGCTTTGGCCTGCGCGTCGCCGGCATGAAGAAGGACGAGGTCGAGCGTCGCGTCGCCCGCGCCGCAGAAATCCTGCAGATCGAGCCGCTGCTCGACCGCAAGCCTGCCAACCTCTCCGGCGGCCAACGCCAGCGTGTGGCCATTGGCCGTGCCCTGGTGCGCGACGTCGATGTATTCCTGTTCGACGAGCCATTGTCCAACCTCGACGCCAAGCTCCGCTCGGACTTGCGCGTGGAGATCAAGCGGCTGCATCATCGGCTCAAGAACACGATGATCTATGTGACGCATGATCAGATCGAGGCACTGACGCTGGCCGACCGCATCGCGGTGATGAAGAATGGCGTTATCCAGCAATTGTCTGATCCGCACACGATCTACAACAAGCCGGTGAATCTCTATGTTGCCGGGTTCATTGGCTCGCCGCAGATGAACATGTTCGAGGGCACGTTGGAGGGCACCACTTTCACGACTGCCGACGGCACTGTGGTTTCGGTGGACACCTATGATTTTGCCGCGCCGTCCAACGGCCCGATACAGGCGGTGCTGGGTGTGCGGCCCGAACATATCGCGCTGGGCGAGGCCGCGGCTGCCATGCCGTTCTCGATTGACGCCGAAATCGAGATTGTCGAACCGATGGGATCGGATACGCTGGCCTGGACGAAAATTGGCAACAAGGCGGTGACCTTCCGTTGCGACAGCGATGTCGTGATCGAGACTGGTCAGATGGTGCGCATTGGCTTTGACCCCGCGCGGGGCTCGATTTTCAGTGCCGAGACCACCAACCGTCTCTGATCGGCTACTACATTATTGCGGTGGCGCCTCAGGGCGCCCCGCTTCTGCCCCGCCCCAGCCCTGGCCCAATGTTACTTTTGCGGTGATCGGCCTGACCTGCAGGCGCGACAGCATCCCGAAACCGCCCTTAGTCTGCATCGCCCATCGCGATCGCCAGCTCATTTCAACGTTACAACGAGGCCACAAATGACCGAACTGTCATTCCAGCTCTATAGCGCCCGCAACGTCCCTTCGCTCGAGGACTTCCTCGCAACGCTTGGTTCGCTCGGCTACACTCAGGTCGAAGGTTATGGCGGACTGTATGCCGATCCCGCGGCACTGGCCGCCAGTCTCAAGAAGAATGGCCTGACCATGCCCACCGGCCATTTCGGCCCCGCTCAGGTCGCCGATGTTGCGACCACGCTGAAGACCGCCGAAACCCTTGGCATCAAGCGCATCTATTGCCCCCATATCGGCCCGGAAGGCCGCAGCGCCGATGAGTCAAAATGGCTTGAGCTGGCCGAGATGCTGGCTGGCGCGGCGGAAACCTATAGCAAGGAAGGCTACGGCTTTGGCTGGCACAACCATGATTTTGAGTTTGTGCCCACCACCTCCGGCCGCACGCCGATGGAAATCCTGCTGGAAACCGCACCCAAGATCGAGTGGGAAGCCGATGTCGCCTGGATTGTTCGCGGCAAGGCCGACCCGATTGCCTGGTTCGACAAATATGGCGACCGCATCACCGCGGTGCACGTCAAGGATATCGCCCCTGCGGGCGAGTGCCTTGACGAAGACGGTTGGGCCGATGTGGGTCAAGGCGTCCTGAACTGGGACGAGCTGATCACCAAGGTGACCAGCAAGACCAAGGCGCAGTATTTCGTCGCTGAACATGACAAGCCTTCCGATGCGGTGCGCTTTGCCACGCGCTCGATCGCTGCCGCCAAGAAGTGGAAATAAGCATGGCCAAGACTTATGGCGTCGGCATCATGGGTGCCGGCAACATCTCCGCTGCGTATTTGCGCCTGGCGCCGCTGTTCAAGGGGCTCGAGGTGCGTGCCGTAGCCGACATCATTCCCGCAGCCGCGCAGAAGCGGGCCGAGGAATTTGGCGTCGTCGCCCAGACACCCGATGCGTTGCTCAAGAACAGCGAACTTGATGTGATCGTCAACCTGACGATCCCCTCGACGCACTATTCAGTGTCGATGGATATCGTCTCGGCGGGCAAGCACGCCTATTCGGAAAAGCCGTTTGTGCTCTCGCTCGAAGAGGGCACTGCGCTCAAGAAGGCCGCGGCCGAGCGCAATCTGAAGGTGGGCAGTGCACCGGACACTTTCCTGGGCGGCGCCCACCAGCAGGCCCGTCAGATCATTGATAGCGGTCAGCTCGGCAAGATCATGAGCGGTACCACCCATGTGATGAGCCGCGGCATGGAGCATTGGCATCCCAACCCGGATTTCTTTTTCCAGGTAGGGGCGGGGCCGATACTCGATCTTGGGCCATACTACGTCACCGAACTGATCCACCTGTTGGGGCCGGTCCGGCGCCTGTCGGCCTTCACCAACATGGCCCGAGCCGAGCGCGAAGTGACGGCCGAAGGGCCTTACAAGGGCAGCTTTGTCAAGGTTGGCACCCCCACCACCATTCACGGTGTGCTGGAGTTCGTCTCGGGCGCCATCGTCACCATCGGCGCCAGCTGGGACGTGGCAGCGCATGGCCACCACAATATCGAGCTCTACGGCACGGATGGTTCGATCTTCGTGCCGGATCCAAACTTCTTCGGTGGCGAAATCACCACCGCCGATATCGCGGGTGAGCGCAGCGCGGTCACCCCGTGGGATCATCCGTTTGGCGTTGCCAACCAGGATCTCGACAAGCCAACGCCGCGCGCCAATTACCGCACTGCCGGTCTGGCTGACATGATGGCCTCGATCGAGGGCGGTTACGCCGCGCGCTGCGGTCTCGATGTGGCGCTGCATGCCGTGGACGTGATGACCAGCCTGCTCAAGGCCGGCGAAAGCGGGCAAGTGCTGACCCTCAGCACTACTTGTGAACGCCCAATGGCACTGAGTCCGGCCGATGCCCAGGCCTTGCTGAAATAGTGAGGGACGTGCCTCATTGACAGGCCCACGGGCCTGTCGAACAATATGTCCAGTAGACCTCATGGTGAGCTTGCCGAACCACGAGGTCGTGCATGAGATTGTGCCACGACCTCGCCCTTTGACGCGCTCAGGGTGAGGTCTACTGTTGAATCGGCAACGACAAGGCACCGCCATCGGGCAGGGCCGCATTTGAGGAGACAATCATGCGCACCATCAAGGGTCCCGCAATCTTTCTGGCGCAGTTCGCCGGCGACGCCGCCCCGTTCAATTCCTTCGATGCCATCTGCGGCTGGGCCGCCGGCCACGGCTATAAAGGTGTGCAGATTCCCACCTGGGTGGGCAGCCTGATTGATCTTGAAAAGGCCGCCACGTCCAAGACCTATTGCGATGAACTGGCCGGCACCGCCGCCGGGCATGGTCTGGCCATCACCGAGTTGTCGACGCATTTGCAAGGCCAGCTCGTTGCAGCCCATCCGGTCTATGACACCATGCTGGATGGCTTCGCCCCTGCCTCGGTGCATAACAATCCGCAGGCGCGTCAGGAATGGGCCGTGCAGCAGCTCCATTGGGCCGCCAAGGCATCACAGAACCTGGGCCTGACCGAACACGCAACCTTTTCGGGCGCGCTGGCCTGGCCGTTCCTCTATCCGTTTCCGCAGCGTCCCGCCGGTCTGGTCGAGGAAGCCTTTGACGAACTGGCCCGTCGCTGGACCCCGATCCTCAACGCGTTTGACGAGAATGGCGTGGATGTCGGCTTCGAATTGCATCCCGGCGAAGACCTGTTCGACGGCGTGACTTTCGAGATGTTCCTTGAGCGGGTCAACAATCACCCGCGGGCCAACATCCTCTACGATCCCAGCCACATGGTGCTGCAGCAGCTCGATTATCTCGATTTCATCGATATCTACCACGAGCGCATCAAGCTTTTCCACGTCAAGGATGCCGAGTTCAACCCGAGCGGGCGTCAGGGCGTGTATTCCGGCTATCAGAGCTGGATCAACCGGGCGGGGCGCTTCCGCTCCCTGGGCGATGGCCAGGTCGATTTCGCCTCGATCTTCTCCAAGATGGCGCAGTATGATTTCGCGGGCTGGGCCGTGCTGGAATGGGAATGTGCCATCAAGCATCCCGAGGACGGCGCGCGCGAAGGCGCCGAATTCATCAAGCACCACATCATCCACGTGACCGAGCACGCCTTTGACGATTTTGCGTCCTCGGGGACGGATCTGGCCGCCAATCGCAAAATCCTCGGTCTGAGCTAGGGAGCACGACAATGGCTGAAAACGGCGCAAAGCGCATTCGTCTGGGCATGGTTGGTGGCGGCACTGGCGCCTTTATCGGCTACGTGCACCGCGTCGCCGCCCGCATTGACGGCGACTATGATCTGGTGGCCGGCGCGCTGTCGTCGCGGCCCGACGTCGCCCTGGAGTCCGGGCGCAATATCGGCCTGGCCGACGACCGCATCTACACCTCCTATGAAGAGATGGCCAAGGCTGAAGCGGCCCGTCCTGACGGGATTGAGGCCGTCTCGATCGTCACGCCCAACCACATGCATTATGGTCCGGCCAAGGCGTTTCTTGAGGCGGGCATTCATGTCATCTGCGACAAGCCGATCACCAGCACGCTGGAAGATGCCCGCAAGCTTGCCGCCATCAAACCCAAGAATGGCGCAAGATTTCTGCTGACCCACAACTATACCGGCTTTCCGCTGATCCGGCAGGCCCGGGAACTGGTGGCCTCGGGGGCGCTGGGCAAGATTCGCGTCATCCAGGTGGAGTATCCGCAGGACTGGCTGACCGAGCCCACCACCGACGACAACAAGCAGGCTTCCTGGCGTACCGATCCGGCGCGCTCGGGGGCAGGCGGCGCCATTGGCGATATCGGCACCCACGCCCACAATCTGGCGCGCTTTGTCAGTGATCTGAAGACTGACTCCGTCTCTGCCGATCTCACCAGCTTCGTGGAGGGGCGGCAGCTCGATGACAATGTCCACATCATGCTGCGCTTCGAGGGCGGTGCCAAGGGCATGCTCTGGGCCAGCCAGGTGGCTGTTGGCTGCGAAAACGGCCTGCAACTGCGCGTCTATGGCGACAAGGGTGGCATTGAATGGCGCCAGGACAACCCGAACTACATGTGGTTCACCGAGTTCGGCAAGCCACGGCAGCTGCTGACCCGGGGCGGCGCCATTTCGGGCGATGCCGCCTCCACCATGAATGTGCGCATTCCCGCCGGCCACCCCGAAGGGTATCTGGAGGCATTTGCCACGCTCTACAGCCAGTTTGCGGCCGTTATCCGGGGCGAGGGCGCCGCCTATGAAGGCCTGCTGCCAACGCTGGCAGACGGCGTGGAGGGCATGGAGTTCATCATGGCCTCGGTACAGTCGAGCCAGAATGACGGCAAGTGGACCAAGCTCAGCGAGGTTTGAGCACCGGCAGCGACATTGTCATGAAGGTCACCCCGATCCCTGGTCGGGGTGACGTCATCGAAACCACTGGTAGCGAACACAAATCTGTCCATTGGGGGAGACGCGGACCCCTATAGGAGCCCGGCGAGCCTGCTGCTGCGTATCGCCAGCAATCCGGACAGCAAAATGCGCCACAATTGCTTGCAGCGCATGGTCGTTTCCAAATCCTAGAGCGAAATCAGTGCGTCCAGGGCGTCTTGCGGTCGGCGCGGAAATTGTCCGGATAGCTTGCGCGCTTGGGGACATAGACCTGCGCCTGCTGCACCGAATAGGCGATGCCATTCTTCTGGGCATAGGCCTCGGCGTCTTCCTGGCTGTCAAAGGTCAGCTGGATCTGCCGCGTGGGATCGCTGGAGCTCGTATAGCCCATCAGCGGGTCGATCGAGCGGGGTACGGCTGGTTCGTACACCAGAACCCAATGCCTAGAATTGCCTCTTCCCGACTGCATGGCGTTTGGGGCCGGGCGGTAGATGCGGGCGGTCATGCAAGTTCCTCAACACGATGCTGGGCGCCAGAAGGCGAAATGTGATGGTCGGAGTACAAAGATTCGAACTTTGGACCCCTGGTTCCCAAAACCAGTGCTCTACCAGGCTGAGCTACACTCCG
>NZ_JAUYGL010000228.1 GCF_030689745.1 Devosia sp. | reverse complement strand
CACGGCATCCAGCCGCGCAAACAGGTTCTGCTTGACGGCAAGGTCCTCAAAGGCGGCTTCGATGATAACATCGCAATCGCGCAGGTCGGTCAGCTCAACACTGCCCCCGAGCGCTGCGCGCCGACTGGCGCTTTCCTTGGGATCAAGGCGCCCGCTCGCCACATCGGCCGCAAGCGTCTGCTCGACCCGTTCTATGCCCCTGGCCAGCGCCGGTTCGTCCTGCTCGACAAGACGCACGGCGAGCCCGGAATTGAGCAGGCACACCGCAATGCCAGCACCCATTGTGCCAGCGCCGACCACACCGACCCGCCGGACATGTCCAGGCATGACGTCGCCCAGTCCATCGACCCGCCCCGCCTCGCGCTCGGCAAAGAACAGGTGGCGCAATGCTGCGGCGTCTTCACCTCCACGCAACTCCTGGAACACCGCCCGCTCGCGATCGAGCATGGTTTGGAATGGCGCCGTGTCGGCGCTCCGCAGCAGGTCAATGGCAGCAAGAACGTTGGGACGCCGGCGGCCCCGGCGGATGGCCTTGTCGGCCGCCGCATCGATCGTGGTCACGCTGGCCGCCTTCACGGGAGCCTCGCTGAGACGACGCTTGAAACCGCCGAGCGTTTTGGCGTGAGCGATAGCGGCGGTGAGCAGATCACCCTCGGCGATTGCGTCGACCAGCCCCAGTTCAAGCGCCTCGGGTCCCTGAACCCGCCTTCCGCTGCAAACGAGCTCAATAGCGCGCGCAATATCGAGCAGCCGCACCAGCCGCTGGGTACCGCCAGCACCCGGCACCATGCCCAGCTTGACCTCGGGCAGGCCCACCACCGCGCCACGCGTCGCGACCCGTGCATCGCAGCCCAGTGCCAGCTCAAAGCCTCCACCCAGGGCGGCGCCATGAATGGCCGCAACTACAGGTATCTCCAGGGCCTCAATGGCGGCGATAACGGCGGGAAGTTGCGGGTCCTCCAGCGGAGCGCCGAATTCGCGAATGTCTGAGCCGGCCACGAACGTCTTGCCCGCGCCGATGATGACCGCTGCATGTGCCTTGCCGTGCGCCACTTCATCGAGCCTGGCGAGCAGGCCCTGCCGCACGGACAGGGAACCGGCATTGACCGGTGGATTGTCGATGACGATGACCGCGACGTCGCCGTCCATGCGCAAGTGCACTGGCCCGCCCATCACTGGCCGCTCCACACCGGCACGCGCTTTTCGACCACGGCCCGTGTGGCCTCGCGCGCATCAGCAGTGTGCATCAGGCGTGTGCTGAACGTCTGCTCCAGCGCATAGCCCTCCTCGACCGGTAGGAACTCGGCACCATTCATCGACTGCTTGCCGAGGCGCAGGC
Organism: Devosia sp.; assembly: GCF_030689745.1. Lineage (GTDB taxonomy): Bacteria > Pseudomonadota > Alphaproteobacteria > Rhizobiales > Devosiaceae > Devosia > Devosia alba. Next base: position 55,950 of record NZ_JAUYGL010000228.1, on the reverse strand, counting down.
CCAGCGGGGCCTTGCCGGCAATCAATTTCGCCAGTTCCATGGCACGTTCATGCAAGCTCTCGGCAGCAACGATCTCCTGCACCAAGCCAAAGCGATAGGCATCCTCCACGCCCAGCGGTAGTCCTGTGAACACCAAGTGCCGCAATACGCCCTGCGGCAGGTGACGGCCGAGATGGGCCGTCCCGCCACAGCGCCCGACATTGATCTCGGGCAGGCTGAACCGCGCATTGGGACTGGCCAGACAAATATCGGCCACCGAGGCCAGAACGCATCCGGCCCCAAGGGCCGGTCCGTTGACCACGGCCACCACCGGAACTGCGCAATGGCGGACTGCCGCAAAGCAGCGGCGCACGATCGTCGCCCGCTCGTCGTCGTCATCTGCCGACGCCGCAAGGAACTCGTGCAGATCGAGCCCTGCGCAGAAGGCCTTGCTGCCCGCTGCGGCAAGCACGACGCAATGGACGTCGCTGCTATTGGCAAAGCTGTCGAACAGGTCCGCGATCTGGCCATAGAGCGCCATGGTCAGCGCGTTGACTGGTGGCCGGTCAATGGTCACCACCGCGACGCCATCGGCGATGTCGAGCTTGATGTCGGTCATAAATGGGCTCCTTAACTCAGGCGCGCGGGCTCAAAGCCGTAAAGCGCCCCAGGATTGTCGACGAGAATCTGGCGAATGAGCGCGTCGTCCTCGTTCGCCCATTGGGCAAAAAGATCGAGCAGATGCCCGACATCGGGGCGCGTCTCAACCAGCCGCACATGCGGCCAGTCCGATGCCCACAACAGCATGGCTGGATTGGCCCCCAGCAATGCATCATGGAAGGGTCGTGCATCGGGATAGTCTGGAAACTGCTGTGACGCGCGGCAGAGTGCCAGCTTGACCCAGATTTCATCAGCGGCAAGCGCGGCGAGAACAGTCTGGAACGCCGCGCCCTTGACGCCCTCTTCCATATCGAAACGGGCCATGTGTTCGAGCACTATGGGAAAGCCCAAACGCGCCAGTTCCTGCCGGTGCACCGCAAAAGTCGCGGCATCGCACCAGAGCTGAGCGTGTAGCCCCAATTCGGCCATCGCCGGTGCGAGCGCCCACAAATCGTCGAGACCTGCTGCACCGGCAAAACGCGTCCGCCCCTCGGGCAATTGCAGGTGGACGAAACGCAGGCCCACCACGCCAGCCTCCCGCAAATCCAACAATTGAGCGCGGCTTGCCCCCGCAAATGCCGTACCGATCCCGCGCAGCATGTCTGGCGCCTCGGCAATGGCATCCGTCATGGCGCGGCAATTGTCCCCATAGGGCGCCGGCTGCACCAGAACAGCGCGCGACAGTCCTGTTTCCGCCCGCATCTGCCGGTGTTTGCCCGCATCGGCATCGGGCAAGGGATATCCCGATGTTGCGGCGACAGGATAGTCCTCTGCCGAACCAAACACATGTGTGTGGCAGTCGCAGGCGCTGGCAGGCAACGCCCGTTTCGGCGCCCGGCTCGGTGGTACGGCAAGCCGCTCCATCACGCCCTTGCCTCGAGCGGTGGCGCAACGCCGTCCGGCAGGGGCAGTTCATGCGCGTTCAGCGTCATGGCGACCATGGAATAATAGCCGATGATGGCCGTCAGTTCGATGACGCCCACCACGCCCCAACGCGCGAGTACCAATTGGTATGTGGGCTCGGACACGAACCGGTCGCGCAGCAGTTCAGCCCCGAAATCGTGGGCGGCTGCAGTGTCGGCATCCATCTCCGCCGGTCGCTTGCCCAGCTGTACCGCCGCCATGATGGGCGCCTCGAGCCCGGCCTTTATCGCGTCGCGCTCGTGCAGATGCCATTCCACCTGGCAATCCCAGTGGCGTGCCGTCACCAAAATCGCCAGCTCGCTCAGCCGGCTCGGCAGGCTGGTGCGGTAGCGCAGCAATTCGCCGAACTGCTGCCACTTGTCGGCCAGTTCGGGCCGGTGGATGGCGGCGCGCAAGGGGCCGACCAGCATTCCCCGCGGGCCCGACACGACAGCATCGTGAATGCGTCGCTGCTCCGAATTCATCTGCTCAGGCGAGAGGATTGGAATACGCGGCATAGGCGCTGCTCCGGTCAAGAGTGAGGGGAGCCACCGGCAACGGTTGGCGCTTGGATCGAAAATTCGGCAAGGATTTCTTCGGTATGCTCGCCCAGCAGGGGCGGGGGCCTGTCACGACGCAATTGCGCATTGCGGAACCGCATCGGGCTGGCGATGAGATCGATCTCTCCGGCCAGCGGATGATCCATATGCATCTTCATGCCCCGATGCTGCACCTGGGCGTCTTCGAGCACGGCGGGTATCGTATTGATCGGTCCGCATGGCACGCCGGCTGCATCAAGGCGCGCCAGCCATTCGGCCATGTCCGATTCGGAAAACGCCGCGCGGATGATGTCGCCCAGAATGATGCGGTGGCGCACGCGATCGGCATTGGCGGCAAAGCGCGCATCGCTCGCAAGTTCGGGCTGTCCGATGACCTCGCAGAATTTGGCGAACTGTCCGTCATTGCCAACAACCAGCACCAGGTGGCCATCGCGACAGGGGAACACGTCCTGCGGCTGGATATTGGGGTGTGCATTGCCTGCCCGCTGGGGCGGCTTGCCCGAAACGAGATAGTTCATAGCCTGATTGGCGAGAAAGCCCACCTGCACGTCCAGCATGGCGATATCGACATGGTCACCCGCTCCCGTGACGCTGCGATGGGCAAGCGCACCCAGCGTGGCGATGGCGGCATACATGCCCGTCATGATGTCAACGATAGGCACGCCAACTTTTTCCGGCCCGCCTCCAGGCGCGCCGTCCGGTTCACCCGTGACGCTCATCAGTCCGCCCATGGCCTGGATCATGAAGTCATATGCCGGCTGGTCGCGGCGTGGCCCGGTCTGGCCGAACCCGGTCACTGAGCAATAGATGATATCGGACTTGATCGCCTTCAGGTCCTCATAGCCCAGACCGTAGCGGTCCAGCGTATCAACCTTGAAATTCTCTATGACGATATCGCTGTGCTGGACGAGCTCGCGCACGATGCGCTGCCCCTCGGCCGTTGCGATATCGAGGGTGATAGAGCGCTTGCCACGGTTGACGGCGAGGAAATATCCGGCCTCGGTCGTGTCATTGCCTTGCTTGTCCTTGAGGAACGGGGGGCCCCAGCTGCGGGTGTCGTCGCCGCGGCCCTGCCGCTCGACCTTGATGACGTCGGCACCCAGATCGGCAAATATCTGGCTGGCCCACGGGCCGGCCATGATGCGGCTGAGGTCAAGAACCCGGATATGGGATAGCGGAGATTGACTCATGCCATACTCTCATCGCCGGGAGTTGTCGCAATCACGGAGGGGCGGAACTCGAACTGGGCATGCCATGAGGCAAGTGCCGGGTGGCCGCCGCGCCAATCACGATCACTGAAACGAAAATCGAGATAACTCAGAGCACAGCCGATGGCGATGTGCCCGATACTGAAGGCGCTATCGCCCAAGGCCGGCGCTTCCGCCTCAAGCACGGCAAGGGAGGCAGCCACCTTTTGCTCAAAGCCCGCCAGATAGGTCGGCGATGGAGCGCCATCTGGCCGCGCCACCTCGTTTCGCATCAAAAGCAGAACGTCAAGCACCCCGTCGCCCAGCGCTTGACGACGCAGGGCGGTGATCCGGTCTCTCGCGTCTGAAGGATGCAGGCGTGGACCATCATGCAGCCGGTCCAGATACTCGCAAATGACAGTTGAATCAAAGATCGGCCCCAGGTCGTCGGTCAGGAGAACCGGGATCTTCCCGAGGGGATTGTGCCGCACAATTTCAGGATTGACCTTTGACATGGAGGCTACAGCGCGAACATTTCGCACTCGATCCACCAGCCCTGTTTCATGCAGAAGGATCGTAACCTTGCGGACAAAGGGTGATCTTGGAGACCATAGAAGTTCCACGCGCGCTATCACCAGACATATAAAACTAAAAAACCAGTTCTATAACCTTTAGTCAGCCTGCTTTCGGTAGTCAAGCTGCCACTGCGGTGGGCAGCCCTTCAATTCGGGGTTGTGATCGCGCTCCTGAAAGCGGACTTGTCATGCAGGTCTTGGATTTAAGGAATGCCACCAGGCTGGCTAGGGCGGCATAAGGATTTCATAAAGTAGAGCTGATGCTGTGCCGCTGACTGCAAGTTCCTTTCGTCACCGGCAAATACGCGAACCAGACGTATCCTCGCCTGTGCCAGCACCAGATCGTATGCGTGACGCTTCTTCGCCAACGGCGCCTATACGTGCTGACCGATGGCGGGCCAGCAATTGCCCGCCATCCTGCGATGGCAGGCAAATGCCAGTGGGTGCTTTATCCCGGCTCGCCGAACAGGTCGACGTCGACGCCGGCTTGCGCGAAGATATAGTCGCGGCTGGCTTCGAGTTCGGTGCGCAGGCGGTCAATGTCGAAGCCGATGAGCTGACCCTGCCACTTCTTGACTTGACCGTCGACGATGACGGTGTCGACATTGCTCCGCTCCATCAGCGTCACCACGGCGCCGGCGACATTGTTGAGCGGCGCCACATTGATTGCCCGCGCATCGAGCAGCACGATATCGGCGGCCTTGCCCGGCGTCAGGCTGCCCGTCACCTTGCCCAGCTTGAGGCCCTCAGCCCCGGCAATGGTGGCGTGACGAATGGCATCCATGGGCTGCATCAGCGTCGGAAAATCCGCCACGCCCTCCAGCGCCGCCGCATTGGCGAACATGCGTTGCAGGGTGATCAGGCCGCGCATCTGGGTGAACATGTCCGCCGTCATGGTGCATTCGACGTCAGAAGACAGCGAGAGGCCCATGCCCGAGTCGATCGCCTGCTGGATCGGCGGGGTGCCGTGGCGCATGTGCATTTCGATCGGCACGGCCATCGAGATGTGCGCGCCGGCGTCCGCCGCATATTTCCAGCCATTGTCGGACATGCCGGTCATGTGGATGAAAATGTTGTCGTCGCTGAACAGGCCGGCGGCGCCCAGTTCATCAAAGGTCGGCTGCATGCCGAAGGTGCCAACGACATGGAGCGCAATCGGCAGGCCCAGGTCGCGGCCGACCTCCCAGGCCTTTTCGTAGCCGGGCAGGTAAATTTCCCCGCCCATGATCATGGTGGTGAGCTGGTCGTTTGAGGAGAAATACTGCTCCTTGATACGCCGCGCGTCATCGGGATAGCGCGCACCCTCGCCCCAGCCTTCGAAATACCCGAACACGCCGCGCCGCCCCCCATCACGCAGCCCTTCAATGGCCGCGTCCGAGTGCTCGGGACTATGATGAATCTGGCTGACATCCATCACCGTGGTCACCCCCGCATCAAGCTGGGAAATGCCGCCGAACAGCTCATTGATGTAGACATCCTGCGGGCGGTAAACCAGGGAGAACTTCTGCAGCACGGTATCGTAGTAATTGGCAGCGTTCACCGCGCGCCCGTCATTGATCAGAATGCCGTGCGCCAGCTGGCTGCGCAGCGCCGTCTCGAACTGATGGTGGTGCGTATCGATGAAGCCGGGCATGACGATCTTGCCGGTTGCATCGATGATGGCGGCGTCGCCGGCGTCAATATTGGCCGCAACCGCGACGATGCGACCATTCTCGATCAGCACATCGCCAACGGGAAAGTTGCCGACCGCGTCGTCAACGGAAAGCACGATACCGCCCTTGATCAGCGTCTTGCGCCCCGGCTCGCCGATCCCCTCGGGCAGCGTGGACAGCGCCGTCTGTTGCGCTGCCACACTACTGGTCAGCAGGACACTGGCCGCCAGCGCGACGCCGCCGACCGCCGTTGCGGTGAGCAGGTCGCGTCGTGTTGGACACGCCAGTTCCGGCTTGTTTGAGTCACAAAGTCTGCACATGGTTTCCTCCCTGTATGCGCATCGTCTCGATTGTTGTCAGGGGCCGAAGGCTCCTCCCTTCGGCCCCTGTTGGCTCAGGCGGGGCTCACCGTCTGCGCGGTGATGCCGGTCAGGCTGGTGTCAGCATTCAACGCCCGGATAATCCTTGCCCGTCCAGTGGCCGACCTTCTTGGCAAACTCGCGCTGAAAGGCGAGTGGGCCGTTTTCCTTCATGAAGGGCTCGTCATAGATGCCGATGAACAGCGTCAGGTTGAGGAAGAAATGCGCGCCCATTTCGAACAGCGCGACGAAGTCATGCTCCACCAGCGCCTTGCGCTCGGCATCAGTCAGGCTGTGGACGGTGGATAGTTCGACCTCGTTCAGGCGCGGCCCGATCGACTGCTCCCAGGTGGCGACGAAGTTCTTGGGGTCTTCGGCGTAGCGCCGGAGATAGTCCGGGTTGCGATCGACCTGATAGAGGAATTTGTTGACGTAATACTTGCTCATGCGGCCTGCTCCTCTGCGCCGGTCTTGGGGTACCAGGTCACGTAGGCTTCCATGGTGTGGAAGAGATCGAGATAATCGACATAGTCGGCGGCCTGCGGCCCGGCGACGCCCATCATCAGGATAAAATTGAGGAAGCCATGGGTCGCGTTGCCGCTCTTGGCCATGCTCTCATGGGTTACATTGGCCAGGATGGCGTCGATGTCGCCGCTGCGGAACCACTCAAGAGCCTGGCGATCGAACACCGGGTCGGGACCGGTTTCCATGAACTGACGGGGGCCGCCCAGCTCAAGCGAGAGATGGCCCGTGCCGATGGCCGCGACGCGTTTGTCAGACGGAAAGGCGTCGATTGCTTTGCGGATCGCCCGGCCAAGGTCGTAGAAGCGGCGCGGCGAGGGCAGGGGCGGCGCGAAGATGTTGGTGTAGATCGGCACTACGGGCAGATCATTGTCCGGCCGGACGGTAATGATCGGACAGATGATCGAGTGATCGATCTTCAGTTCATTGGAAAACGCCAGGTCGAAACCCTGCTCCATCAGATCGCGGTGCATGAAACGGGACATTTCCATATCCCCCTCCAGCACATATTTGGGAATCCCGAATTCGCGCTCTTCATTGCCGAATGTCGCGTCATAGCGCTCGGCCTTGCCGATGAGAAATTGCGGGCAATTGTCGAGGAAGATCTGGTGGAAGTGATCCGAGCCGATCATCACCAGAATGTCAGGCTTGGCCTTGCTCAGCGTCTCGCGATAGGCCTCGACCTTGCGCTTCCACTCCGGCGCCTGCGGAATTTGCTGTTCTGGCGGCGCTGTCGTGGCGCGCAGATAAAACGGGTGATGGGTCGATGCCAGTGTGGCAACAAGTTCAGCCAATGCGTCCTCCTCAGATATGGTTTTGCCTGCCACCAGTGACGCAGGGCAAAAGCACTTTCGCGTGTTCAACTGCCTGTATCGACAGGCATGTTCGGACCCCTTACGGGCCCATGACCGATTGCAGGATCGGATAGCGGGTGATGGCGTTGCCAATGCGCGACGCGGCAGCGAGCAGGGTCGGCAGCCGCTCCTCGATGAGTTTTTCGGGCGTCACCATGCCGGTATAGCCAGAGCTGTTCAGCGCGGCGACGGTGCGGCCATCTGGCCCCCTGATCGCCACACCCAGGGCGGTGATGCCGTAGTCGAGCTGATCGACGGTGGTGGAATAGCCATCGGCGCGCACCGCCAGGATGATCTGGCGCAGGTCTGCCACATCAATGACCGTCTTTGATGTCAGGGCCACCGGCCTGACCTTGGCGAGATAGGCGTCGAGCGCGGCGTCATCCAGACCCGCCAGCAGCACCCGCCCGAGCGAGGTGGCGTAGGCGGGATAGCGCGCGCCGATGGTCGCGGTGGCGCGGCGCGCCCGTTGCACCGAACTGTGCGCGACATAGATGACGTCCTCGCCCTCGAGCGTGCCGATGGATGAGGCGTCGCCAAATTGTTCGACCAGTTCGCGCAGATCGGGCTGCAATACTTCTCCAATCCCCGCCGAGAAGAACAGCGCGGACCCCAGGGTCAAAACCTTGGGCCGGAGGTGAAAGCGCCGCTCGGTCTGGCCGACATAGCCAAGCGTTTGCAGCGTGATCAGGCTGCGGCGTGCCGCAGCCGGACTCAACCCGACGCGACGCGCAACCTCGCTCAGCGTCATTTCCGGGTGCGTTGCATCAAAGCTCTCGAGGATGCCGATGCCCTTGGCCAGGGCCTCGACGAACTCGGCCGGGCGTTCATCGGCAGCCTGACCGCTAATATCTATCACCTGACCGGGAGCCATCTTCACCTCGAGCGTGATCGCAACTTGACGCCAGACTAAGTCAGGTCTACCTTTTCGGCAAGAGCAAACATTTTCGGCTAGCGAAAAGAAGGGACAGGAATGCGCATCGGCAAGCAGGACAATGCGACGACCGCAATCGCCACCTCGGATGCTGAATCCATCACCGTGCGGGGCGAGGATCTGTGCGCTGACCTCATCGGCAAGATCAATTTCACCGACTACTTTTGGCTGCTGGTGCTGGGCGAACGGTGCACGCCGGCGCAGCGTCAGATGCTCGACGCCTGCCTGGTGGCGATTGCTGAACATGGTCTGGTGCCGTCGGTTCAGGCGGCACGCATGACCCTGGCCGCGGGTCCCGAAGCCTGGCAGGGCGCCATGGCGGCAGGGCTGCTGGGCATGGGCAGCGTCGTTGCTGGCAGTTCGGAAGTGTCCGGCCGTTACCTCGATGAGGTGCTGCGCAAAGCCGATGCTGACGGCACCGATCTTCAGGCCGCAACCATAGCGAGCCTGGAAACCCTCAAGGCCGCCAAAAAGAAGGTGCCCGGCCTCGGCCATCCCCAGCATAGCGATGGCGATCCCCGGGCAAACCGGCTGCTCGACATTGCCGATGAACTCGGCGTCTCCGGCAAATATGTCCAAGCATTGCGGACCCTGGCCGAGCATGCCCCCAGGATCATCCAGCGGCCGCTGCCGATCAATGTCTCGGGCGCTATTCCCGCCGTCATGCTCGATGCCGGCTGGCCGCTTGAGGCCCTCAAAGCCGTGCCGCTGCTGGCCCGTACCGCCGGTCTGTCGGCGCATCTGTTCGAAGAATCCATGCGCTCGATCGGCTTCATCATGTCCAACCAGGCCGACCTCGCCATTGCCTATGACGGCAAGCTGTCCGGCCACGAAGCCAAGACCCGCTAAGGGCATGCAAGGGAGTTTTGCGTGGTAAAAATTCTGAAGGCCGTGCGGGTCATTGAGCTGGGCACCTACATTACCGGCCCCGCCGCTGGCATGCATCTGGCCGATCTGGGGGCCGATGTCATCAAGGTCGAGCGACCGGGGTCCGGTGATCCGTTCCGGGCCTTCAAGGGTGGCCTCTATTCGCCGCACTATCAGACCTACAACCGCAACAAGCGATCCATCGCTCTCGATACCCGGCAGGATGACGATCTTTCCGTGTTCCACGAGCTGATCAGCTCCGCCGATGTCTTCATCCAGAATTTCCGTCCTGGTGTCGCCGAAAAGTTGGGGGCAGGCGAGGATGACCTCCGCCAGATCAACCCGTCCTTGATCTATTGCGCCATTTCGGGCCTCGGCAATGCCGGGCCGGCGAGCCATCGCCCCGTCTATGACACGGTCGCCCAGGCAGCCAGTGGCTATCTGCGCCTGCTGACGCCACCAGACAAACCCCGCGTTATCGGGCCAGCCATCGCCGATTCCATTACCGGCCAATATGCTGCCATGGCCATCCTGGCGGCGCTGCTGGAACGAGGCAAAACCGGCCCCGGTCGCCGCATCGACATCTCCATGCTGGAGGCCATGACGCATTTCAATCTCGACAGCTTCACCCACTACTATTCGGTGGGCGAAGTGATGGGGCCGCTGTCCCGGCCGGAAGTGTCGCAATCCTACACCTTCGCCTGCGCCGACGGGAAATGGATCGCCTTCCATCTGTCATCGCCGACCAAATTCTGGGACTCCCTGCTCGAGGCAACCGGTCAGCAGCACCTCAACGCTGATCCCCGCTTCGCCGAACGGCTGGCCCGTATCGAGCATCAGGAACAACTGATCGAGGTATTCGCACCGGTCTTCGCGCAAAAGAGCCGTGCCGCATGGTGCGATCTGCTCGAGACTCATGAAGTGCCTTATTCGCCCGCTTACGACTCCGACGAGGCCCTTGAGGATCCGCAGGCCCGCCATCTGCAGATCAAGATATCGGCCGAGCACCCGGTGATGGGCACCTTCACCACGGTGCGGGCGCCGTACAATTTCGACGGGCAGGCCGAACTGGAGGTCTTGCCACCCCCGACACTGGATGAACATGGCGCAGATATTCGCGCGGAACTGGCCCAGGGCAAAGCCGGCCAGACTGCTCGGACAGGAGGCAGGCATGACTGAGGACAACAGACTGACATCGGTGCCGGCACAGACCGTGCGCGATGCCTCCAGCCAAATGCTGCAAAAGCAGTTCTACGCCATTTTCACCACACCGACCAACGGTCTGGAGCCGGTGTTTGCCAATATGGACGCGCACCTGGAGTTTCAGGTCGGCCTTGAAAAGCAGGGCATCATGTTCGCCGCCGGCCCGCTGTGGAGCGACGATGAGCAGTCCTGGCAAGGCGAAGGAATGGTGATCGTCCGGGCTGCTTCTGCTGCGGCAGCGCGCGCAATTGCCGAACAGGATCCCATGCACAAGGCCGGAGCACGCAGGTTCCGCATACGGCCCTGGATGGTCAATGAGGGGTCGATGACCGTGCGCATCAACTTCTCTTCGCAGACTTTCGACGTCAACTAATCGCTTCAAGGGAGGAATAAAATGAAAGCGTTTCTTGCAATGATGACCGCAGCGGCACTGGTCCTGCCGACAACCAGTTTTGCGCAGGAGCACATCAGCCTGACGGTGGCGTCGAGCCATCCCACGGTGGTGCCGTGGGTGGGGATGATCAAGACCCATTTCATGGCCCGGACCGACGAATTGCTCGCCGAAACCGGCAACTACCAGCTCGACTGGAACGAGGCATTTGGCGGTCAGCTCTACAAGGCCAATGCGACGCTTTCTTCGGTCGAAGACGGCATCACCGATATTGGCTGGGTGTTCTCCTTCCTCGAACCGGCCCAATTGCCGCTGAGCCAGGTGTCCACCAACACGCCGTTTTCGGTCACAGACGTCCCCGCACTGCTCGAGGTCATGGAAGGTCTGCTCGAGAGCAACGAAGCCTTCAAGCAGGAATGGGAAGGCCACAATCTTAAGGTACTCGGTCTGACCGCCACGGATCTTTATGACATCTACACCAAAGAGCCGCTGCAGGGCATCGAGGACATCAACGGAATGAAATTGTCGGCTCCCGGCGTGCTTGGCAGCTGGCTGCGCGGCACGGGCGCCAATGCCGTCGATGGCGCATTGACCACATTCTACACCGACGTGCAGACGGGCGTCTCCGATGGGGCGCTGAGTCTGGCTCTGGGTGTCATGCCGATCAAGCTCTACGAGGTCGCCCCCTACATCAACCGGTTTGATGCCGCTGCTGCCTTTTCCGGTGCTATCGCCATCAACAACGATGTTTGGGAAACGCTGCCTGAAGAAGTGCAGAACGCCATGATCGAAGCCGGGCGCTACTACACCAAGAGTCATGGCGAAGAAATGGTCACCCTGCATGAAGTCGCCCTCAACAAGATGGTTGAGCTGGGCGCAGGCCAGGACCCCAAGGTCACCATCGTGAACATGCCGGCGGAAGAGCGCCAGAAGTGGGTCGACATGCTGCCGAACTTGGCTGGTGAGTGGGCTGGTGCGCTTGAAGCTCAGGGCGTGCCTGCCAACGAGTTCGTCAAGCAATACATGTCCGCGCTGCGTGCCAAGGGTGTTGAGCCCTCGCGCGCCTGGGACGAAGAACTCTAGGGGTTGTCCGGCACCATGTCAGACACGCAACTAAGGGGTGCCCCCGTCGGGGGGCGCCGCCGCCTCCAGCAGGTCTGGAAACGCATGGTGGAAGCGCTGTCCGTGTTGGCCACGGCCTTGATCGCCGTCCTGATGGTTCTCATCTGTGCCGACATTGTGGTGCGCAACGGCTTCGGCGGCTCCCTGCCGCTGGTGTCAGAGCTTGGCGCCATGATGGTGGTTCTCATCGTCGCACTGCAACTGCCCAGCGCCGTCAGTGCGGGTCGCCTTGCTCAGGTGGAGATCATTATCGACGCGCTCGAAGCTCGCCGGCCCCGCATGGCCGCCTTGCTCAATGCCGTGTTCTGCCTGCTGGGCTGTGCGATCCTGGGCGTCGTGGCTTGGGCCTCTTTCGGCATCTTGCACGGCGATTGGACCTCAAGTGATTTCATCGGCATTCCCGGGCTGGGCACGCTGCCCACCTGGCCGTTCCGCGCTCTGATCACGCTCGGCATGAGCGTTGCCGCCGCCGAGTTTCTGTTCAAGGCCGTGCGCTATCTCGGCAAAACACTCTCCATCACGAAAGAGCCCTCATGAGTCCGATAGACATTGGCTGGCTGTCCATCGGGGCGCTGATCGTGCTGATCGTTGTCGGCATGCCCATTGGCATCAGCATGCTGGTCACCTCATTCGTCAGCGTAATGTTCATCCGCAGTGACATGGTTGCGGTGCGCATGCTGGGCCAGGTCGCCAATGATTCACTCGAAGAATATCTCTACGCCGTGGTGCCGCTGTTCGTGCTCATGGGGCTGCTGGTCACCGCATCGGGCGTGGGCCGCGACACCTTCGACGTTTTCCAGCGCCTGTTGCACCGCGTTACGGCCGGTCTGGGCATCGCCACGGTGTTCGCCAATGCTGTTTTTGCGGCCATAACCGGCATCTCGATTGCCTCGGCCACGGTCTTTGCCCGTGTTGCCGTGCCCGAAATGGTGCGGCACGGCTATACCAGAAAATTCGCGACCGGCGTCGTGGCAGGCTCGTCCGTGCTGGGGATGCTGATCCCCCCTTCGCTGCTGTTCATTGTCTATGCGGTGCAGGCCGAAGAATCGGTTGGCCGCATGTTCCTGGCAGGCATCGGTCCGGGCATCGTGCTGGCCATCGCCTTCTGCGCCACCATTATTTTCCTGGCCAGGACCCAGCCGAAATTCGTGTTTGATTCCGAGCAGGAGATTGTTGAGCAGGAGCCAACCAGCGCCTGGACAATCCTGCAGATGGCCGCACCGATCGTTGCCTTGATCACGCTGGTGCTGGGCGGCTTGTATGGCGGCTTTTTCAACCCTACCGAGGCCGGGGCTGCTGGCGCCTTTGGTGCCCTGGTGATTGCCGTTCTGCGTCGCTCGCTCAATCGCCGCACTTTCTGGAAGCTGCTGGTTGAAACAGGCCAGATCACCGTCTCCGTGCTGTTCCTGATCCTGGCGGCGAGCTTTTTCTCCCGCATGCTGGCGCTGTCGGGCATGCCGCGATCGCTGGCCGAGTTCTTCCTCGATGGCCCGATCGGCCCCTGGGGGTTTTTGTTGGCTTATGTCGGCCTGCTGATCATCCTGGGGTTCCTGATCGATTCGATTTCCATCATGCTGATCATGCTGCCAATCGCTCTGCCCGTCGCCGGTGCTGCGGGCTTTGACCTGATCTGGTTCGGCGTCATCACGGTTATCGCTATCGAGATTGGCTTGCTGACCCCGCCTTTCGGGTTGTCGGTCTACACCATCAAGGCGGCACTGAGTGACCCCCAACTCAAGGTCGGCGAGATCTTCCGCGGGGCATTTCCGTTCGTTATCGCCATGCTCTTCACCATCGCGATCATCATTGCCTTCCCGCTCATCGCAACCTGGTTGCCCAGACTATGACATCCAAGAAAGACCTGATGCCGAAACTTCTGTTTATGGTGGGCAGCCTGCGCGCCGCCTCCGCCTCCAGGGCGATGGCCAAGTCCATGGCCGAACGGCTGGAAAACGACGCCGAGGTGAGCTTTGCCGAGATCGGTAGCCTTCCCCACTACAATGCCGATACGCTCGATGACCCCCATGTCATTGCCCTGATCGCGGCAATCGGAGCGGCCGACGGGGTGGTTTTTGTAACGCCGGAATACAATTATTCCATCCCCGGCGTGCTCAAGAACGCCATCGATTGGGCGTCGCGGCCGGCCTATAATTCGGTGTTCCTCAGCAAGCCGTGCTTCGCAATTTCGGTATCGGGGGGCGCCCTGGGCGGGGTTCGGGCGCAGAGCCATTTGAAGTACATGCTCAATGGCATGCTCGCTCTGGTGTTCCCTTCGCTTGAGGTCGTGGTGCCCTTCGCCAATGACAAAACCAGCAATGGGCGCATTACCGACGAAGCCGTGCTCACCTTTGGTGCCGCCCGGCTGGCTGAGTTCGTCGCCTTTCTGCGGCGGCAGGCCAGCTGATAGCAGCGCTTCCAGGGGGTGGTTGCGGGCGTGCCTCTGGTGTGCGCGGAACACGACCGCGTTAGCGCACCGGCAACATCACTCGGCCTCAAGGCGCGTCAGCGCAATCACCACCCGGCAGACCAGCTCGCCCTCCCACCACATGGGGAAATTGGTGCCCCATTTGTTGTTGTAGAGATTGAGACGCAGACCCTGCTCATAGTCGGGCACCGCCGGCTGGAACGGCATGAAGGGCGCCGCAGCCGGCGCCACCAGGGCGCTGTCGAGCAGCGTCGCCGTCAGCTGCCGGTCACCCAGTTGGGCGCGCACTGCCGCCACGGCCTGCAATTGACCGCCGCCGCGACGGGCAATGTTGTGTCCATCGTTCCAGATACCGAGCTTTTGCAGTTGCCAGTGCTGCGCGCCCGCTGGGGTGAGCGACACAAAGCCGGCCTCGGGCAGGCGATTGGCCGGTTTATCGCGCAGTACCAGCGTGATTTCCACGCGGTGAGTGTCGAGGCCACGGATCGCCAGCTCATGGCGGCCCGGCCCGCCGAGCCGTTCGCGCGCCTCAGCCGGCAATTCGGCGATAGCGGTGCGGCCATCCGGCGCGATGCCGAGATGGGCCGGGGTGAAGGCGGCGGTTCGCGCGGTCCGCGCCGTTTCGAGGCCGGGCTTGTCGTGATCGAGAATGGCCCAGTCCTCGCGATGCTGTAGATAGCTGTCGAGATGGCGCTGCAATTCACGGCTGTCATAGCTTTCGTGGCGGTAGCCGAGCAGGCTGCCGGCCATGCCTGCGACAACGGTACCGTCCGGTGCGGTGAGCCTGGCGATGTCGCCGGTGCTGGCGTCGAGCTCGGCAGTCCAGCCCTTGTCGCGCAGCACGCTGCCGGGCAGGGGGGTGGCCGGCGCCGGCGGGATGAGTTCAGCCAGCGCGGCGTCGGCGCTGGAGCGGTCTGCCGGCGTCAGGGCTTGCAGGGCCGCATCGAGATAGCCCCGCTGCTCGGCCCAAGATTGTTCGGCATAGGCAAAGCGATAGTCGGTCTGCCGCGCGGCGTCGAAATCGGTCCGGTCCCAGGCCGTCTCGTCGCGCAGATAGGTCTTGATGTCGACGCCCCAGGTGTGTTCGGCCACCATGGTCAGCCCGCGCCCGAAGGCCAGACGCTGCGGGGTCGGGGCGTCAAATCCATCATGAAGTCGTTGCAGGGCGCGGAAGCGCGCCAGCTTGACCGGATCGCTGGCCGCGCCATGGATCCAACTGTCGCCGATCTCCTGCTCGAGTACCGGGAACTGGGCACGCCGGTCCCACATCTGCGCCCCGAAAGCATCAAGCGTGGAGGCGGTGATGTTGGCGTCGGGATGGGCGTTCTGGAGGTGGCGCAGGGCTTCAACGGTCTGTCCGACGCTCTGCGGGCCGATATTGTCATTGGTATGGGCAAAGCTCAGGCCGATATCAGGCCCGGCAGGAAAATCGGTCGCGCCATAGGATGCCTGGTACATCACCACCACTTCCGACTGGTCAGGCGCGCGCCAGCGGAAGATGGGCGGCACATCGGGCACCGGGCTGGCGGTATTGACGCCCAGGTGCAGGAATTTGATCCCGGCTTCGGCCAGCAGCGGCACCATGCCCAGCGTGTGGCCGGGCACGTCGGTCATCTTGGCGGCGATACTGGTCTTGCCGAAGCGCTGGTCGAGTTCCTGCGCATAGCTCAGCCCGGCGCGGAAC
Source organism: Devosia sp. (assembly GCF_030689745.1). Taxonomy (GTDB): domain Bacteria; phylum Pseudomonadota; class Alphaproteobacteria; order Rhizobiales; family Devosiaceae; genus Devosia; species Devosia alba. The sequence continues at coordinate 40,073 of NZ_JAUYGL010000228.1, read as the reverse complement.
AGCGCAGGCGACATCAATTCGGTATGGGTGGTGAAGGGCAGGGCATGCCAGGCGATCAGCCCGCGCTCGATCGCCCTCTCCAGCCGCTTCACCCGCGCGGCGGGCTGGCTCTGCAGATGATCCCAGATCAGCCAGGCGCCGGTGGTCCAGATGAAAGCGGGATGGTCAGGATCTTCGGCAAAGAAATGTTCACCCGTGGCGATGGCCTGGGGGATGAACTGCTCGTGATACTGGGAGCGCACGCGCGCTGCGTGGTCGGTAAAGCCAATGTCGAGATGGGTCTTGAACACCAGATGAATGTGTCGCTTGGTCATCGGCAGCGCTAGCCTACCGTGCCGCGGACGACGAGCCGGGTTTGCAGCGTTTCGTGCAGCGTCGGCGCGTCGGGCGTCTTCAGCCGCCGCAGGATCAGGCGCACCAGCGCGCGCACCCGCTCTTCGAGGTCAAACTTGACCGTGGTCAGATTGTAGCTTTTCCAGTGTGACTGGGCGATGTCGTCGAAGCCAACGACCTGCACATCCTCGGGCACGCGCAGGCCAAGCTCGTGGCGCAGCGCGTCAAGCACGCCGAACGCGCCGACGTCATTGGCGGCAAAGATCGCGTCGGCCCCGTCCCCGACCCGGAACAGGTCAATGGTTGCCGCATAGGCGGCGTCATAACTGAAATCGCCGACCGCAATGGTCGGGGGCGCCAGGCCCCGTTCGGCCATCACGGTGCGCAGCATATGCTCACGCGCCGTATTGGCCTGCGATCGTTCGACGCCCGAGACATAGGCGATCCGCTTGGCGCCATAGCCTTGCAGCATCGCGACGGCCTGCTCGATACCAGGGCGCTGCAACACGTTGAGCCGGTCGTGCAGAGGCCCGGTCTCGGCGGGTTCAGGCTCGCCCGGATGGGGATAGTGCACATAGATCGGCACGGCGCGGTCGAGAAACTGGGCCAGGGTGGTCGGCTTGACGTTCTCCACGAAGGCGATCACCGAATCGGGGTTGAAGCCGCGCATATAGGCCAGCAGCTTTTCGTCCATGCTGTAGTCGGTGCGGGTCTTGAACAGCAGCGTGGCAAAGCCCTCATTCTGCAGCGCCGTGGTCAGGGCATCGACCTCCTGGCTCTCCCAGTGGCTGCACACGTCCGGCACGATCACCCCGATCAGATGGGAGCGGCCGCTGACCAGGGCGCGGGCCGCCCGGTCTGGCGTGTAGTTGAGCTCCTCGGCAATGCGCAGGATCAGCGCGCGCTTTTCAGGCTTGAGCGAGGTGTGGCTGTTGAAGGCGCGCGATACCGAAATGCGCGAAACATTGGCGCGCTGAGCCACCATCTCGGCCGTCGCCCGTCCGCGTCCCATTCCCCCCGCATCACTCAACCACGCTCTCCCGTCACTCAATGAATGAAATCGTGATCAATTCTCTGGCCTCGGACCGGCGAACTGTCAAGCCATAGTGAGGGCAGGGGGCACAACAAGAATGCGTACACATGCCCATATATCCCAGCGTTGTCATGGCTTTGTTGCAAAACTCTGGCAAAGCTCCGCCCGATCGGAATGGTGCGTTTTTCGTCAGCGAATTCTCCGCATTGACGAAAAATGAAAACGTGTTCATTCTCCACAGGCTTCCCCGGCATGGCGGAGGCCAATAGCGGCTACCGGAGAATTCGGAGCCATCACTTGGGAGGAGTTTTGCGATGAGCAATCGTCTGCGTAGCCTTGCGTTCAGCCTGATCGGCGCCACTGTCCTGGTTGGTCCTGCTGTCGCCGTGGATCTCGACATCACCTGCCGCTGCGTTGTTGGCGGCGTCAATTCTGGTACCGCCGAATGGATCCAGAACGACGTCATTCCGGCATTTGAAGCCGCCAATCCCGACATCAAGGTCAATCTCAACCAGTTCGGCGGCGAAGACGCCCAACTGACCCAGCAGCTGGCACTCGATTTTTCGACCGGCGCCGGGCCCGACGTCACCGCCTTTGACGGCTTCCTGATTCCCAGCTTTGTGGAAGGCGGGCTGCTCAAGCCGCTCAACGAAGTTGCCGGCGCCGAGGTCGATGGCTGGTCCGGCTGGGCGGCCCTGTCGGACGGTTCGCGGGCGCTGATGCAGTATCAGGGCCAGTATTACGGCATTCCGCTCGGTACCGATGTGCGCATGATCCATACGCGCAAGGACATTCTGGCCGAAGCCGGCATTGACGCCGACACCTGGCAGCCCACCTCGTGGGAAGACGTGCTGGACGCTGCGCGCGCCATCAAGAAGGTCAGGCCCGACAGCTTCCCGATCCAGCTCAATGCCGGCGTTGCCATGGGCGAAGCCACCACCATGCAGGGCTATTGGCTGGCGCTGCTGGGCACCGGCGAAGCCGTGATGGACGACAATGGCAAGTACATCGTCGCCAGCCAGGGCATTCTCGATACGCTCAATCTCTACAAGACCATCTATGTCGATGAACAGCTCGGCGACCAGCGCGCCCAATTGCTGGCTGATGGCCGCAACCGCTCCTTCGCCAATTTCCGCGACGGCGTGACGTCCCTGCTGTTTGAGGGGGACTATTTCTACCGCTCGGTAACGGCCGAAGGCTCTGAATTCGCCGTGGCCGACCGTGATACGGTCATGGGCTGGGCCAAGGTGCCGGCCAAGGTGCCGGGCGCCGGCATTCGCGGCCAGGATTTCGTGACCATTTCGGGCGGCACGGGCTTTGTGCTCAATCCGGCCACCGACGCCCCCAAGGAAGCCTGGGCCCTGCTCTCGTTCATGAACGAGCCCGACATGCAGAACGCCTTCCAGGCGATCCAGCCGCGCATCACCGCCCGGACCGATATCGAGATCCCCAACAATCCGTTCCTGACCGAGGCCAGCCAGACGCTATTGCCGCTCACCACGGCGCGGCCGAATGACGAAAACTACAATACCGTCTCGGCCGAGATCCAGCGCATGACCGAAGCCGTCGTGTCCGGCGAACTGTCACCGGAAGAAGCCATGGCCCAGTACAAGGCCTCGGTTATCGGCATTGTCGGCGAAGAAAACACCGTCAGCCTGCTCTGACCGCCCGTCTCCCTCCCGCGCCCGGCGTCCTTCGGGATGCCGGGCGCAATCGCGGCCCCATCGCCTCTCTCCCCGCACGGGGAGGGGAACCCCACCGGAAGCGCGCATGACCACCACACAGATCGAGACGAAACCCAAACGCAAGGTCAGAAACTTTGCGCTCCTGTCCAACAAGGCAGGCGCGGCCTTCCTGACACCGGCGGGCCTGCTGGTTTCGGTTTTCGTCATCGTGCCGTTCTTCTGGGTGATCTTTGTTTCCTTCACCAACCGGACGCTGCTGGGCAAGACCGCACTCAATCCCGAATTTGTCGGGCTGGCCAATTATTTCACGCTGTTCGACCCGTCCAATTTCCTGCAGCGCGGCCAGTTCGGCTTCTCGCTGATCCTGACCACCCAGTTCGTGCTGGCCTCGGCGCTGTTCGGCCAGGCCCTGCTCGGCCTGCTCCTGGCCTGGTTGATCCAGACCGTGCCGCCATGGGTCAAGCGCATCACCGAAACCTTCGTCATTGCCGCCTGGATCCTGCCCGAAGTGGTGATCGGCTTTGCCTGGTTCGCCTTCCTTGATCGCGATCAGGGCACGCTCAATGCCATGCTCACCAGCGTCGGCCTGCCCAAGGGTGATTTCCTGCTCGAGCAACCCTTCTGGGTCATCGTGGTGTTCAATACCTGGCGCGGCGCAGCCTTCTCGATGATGCTGTTCGGCTCGGCCTTCTCGTCAATTCCGCCCAGCTATTTCCAGGCCGCCGACGTGGCCGGCGCCTCCTCCTGGCAAAAATTCCGCGATATCGGCCTGCCGCTGATCCGCGGCCACATCGTCACCGATCTGATCCTGATCACCATGTGGACCTTCAATACCTTCACCCCGTTCCTGTTGACCAATGGCGGGCCCAGCTACCGCACCGAGCTGGTGTCGATCTACAATTACCGCGTCGCCTTCAACGACTTCCAGTTCGGCAAGGGCGCCGCGGTGGGTGTCATCATGATGCTGATCAATCTGGCGTTCGCGCTGGTCTATCTCAGCCTCGGCCGCAAGAAGAAGGGCTGACCCCGATGAAGCTCACCCTCTCCGCCTTTCTGGGCCGCATCGCCTTTTCGGCACTGGCGGCGCTGATTGGCGCGGCCTTCGCGCTCCCCTTGCTGTGGTTCCTGTTTGCGCCGTTCAATGCGCGGGCCGAACTGGGACTGGCCGTGCCCGATCCCTGGACGCTGGCCAATTTCGTCACGGTGTTTGGCAATAATTTCGCCGTGCGGGCGCTGTGGAACAGCCTGATCCAGTCGGTTGGCGGGGTCATCCTGGTGGGCGCGGCGGCAACTCTGGCGGCTTACGCACTGTCGCGCTCGGCGCTGCCCGGCAAGCGCGCCGTCACCTATATCCTGCTGCTGTTTTCCTCGGTGGTTTCGGGGTCGGCCGCCATGGTGCCGATCTTTCTGATCGTCTCGGCTGCCGGGCTGATGGACACCCATCTGGCCGTCATCCTCACCTTTGCGGGCGGGCTGCTGCCCACCGCCATGTTCATCCTGCGCGACTTCATCGACTCCATTCCCAAATCCTATGAGGAAAGCGCCATGGTGGCCGGCGCATCGCCGGTGCAGGCGTTTTTCGATGTGGCGCTACCGGTCATCCGGCCGGGCATCGTGGTCGTGGTGGTGTGGAGCTTCGTCAATATCTGGGGCAGCTTCCTCATCCCCTTCATCCTGCTGCGCAGCGACACCAACATGCCCGCCTCGGTGGCCATCTACTCGTTCTATTCGGAGGCCGGTACGCCGATCGTGACGCTGCTGGCCGCCTATTCATTGATCTATTCGCTTCCCGTCATCGCCCTTTATCTCTTCGTCAGCTGGAAGTTCGGCTTCCGGTTCTTTGGCGGCATCAAGGCCTGAACCTCATGGCATCAGTAGAATTCCGCAACGTCACCAAGACCTTCGGCAGCTTCAATGCCGTGTCGGATGTGAGTTTTTCCATTGGCGACGGCGAGTTCGTCTGCCTGCTGGGCCCATCGGGCTGTGGCAAGACCACCAGTCTGCGCATGATCGCCGGGCTGGAGACGCCGACGGCTGGTCAGGTGCTGATAGGGGGTGATGACGTCACCCACTACCACCCCAAGGACCGTCAGATCTCGATGGTGTTTCAGGATTATGCGCTCTATCCGCACATGAACCTGGCCGACAATATCGCCTATCCGCTCAAGGTGCGCGGCAAGTCGGTGACCGAACGGCACGGCCGTGCCAGGGAAGTGGCCGATGTACTCAAGATCGGCCATCTGCTCGACCGGCTGCCGAGCCAGATCTCGGGCGGCCAGCAGCAGCGCACCTCGCTGGCCCGCGCGCTGGTCTATCCGAGCCAAGTCTATCTGTTTGACGAGCCGCTCTCCAATCTTGACGCCAAGCTGCGCCTTGAGGCGCGCGGCTTCCTCAACCATTTGCAGCGCGACATGGGCATGACAGCCGTCTACGTCACCCATGACCAGGCCGAGGCCATGGCGCTGGCCACCCGCATCGCGGTGATGGACCAGGGCCAGATCGTGCAATATGCCTCGCCCATCGAGATCTATCGTCGCCCCGCCACCACCTTCGTCGCCAATTTCGTCGGCAATCCGCCGATGAACCTGGTGCCGGTGGATGCGGTGCACGGCGATGGCCAGTTGCAGCTCTCCGCCATTGGCATAACGCTGGATGGCCTGACCATGTCATCGGCCATCAGCGCGGCGCTTGGCGGCGGCAAGACCCTGACGCTGGGCGTTCGCCCCGAACATCTGGCCATTGCCGAGCCGGGCGCACCCAACACCATTTCCGGCCAGCTCTTTGCCAATGAGAATATGGGGCCCGAAAGCCTGGTCACCATTGAGCGGCCGGACGGCTCGCGCGTCACGGCACGCATTTTTACCGATGACCACATCGCGCTGAATGACGCAGTGACGCTGGGCTTCTCGCGCGAGCATGTGCACCTGTTCGACGGCGTGGGAAACCGCATTCCCGCCGATGGGGAATAGCAGTCTGAACATTGCTCGACCGCGACTGCCTCAGTCGACACCCTCCCCCTTGCGGGAAGGGATCAAGGGTGGGGGGCGTTTGGCCCGGATATCGGGGCTCCCAACACCCCCTCCCAGCCTCCCCCGTCAAGGGGGAGGTGGCGTTCAGCGTCTGGGCCAGGCACCTGTGAGACATTGCTGACATGACCACCATCACCGCCCGCATCACCCGCGCCGACCAGGCCGCCAATCCCTATTTCTATATACCTTTCGAGGTCCCCGCCGGCACGACGCGGATCGATGTCACCCTGGCCTATGCCAAGGCCGACGACTGCGTCATTGATCTGGGCGCATTCGACCCGCGCGACACTGGCTATCCCAGCGCCCAGGGCTTTCGGGGCTGGAGCGGCGGCGCCCGCGACCACTTTTTCATCGCCACCGACGACGCAACGCCCGGCTATGTCCATGGCGACATCCCGGCGGGCCGCTGGAATGTCATTCTGGGGCTCTACAAGCTGCCAGAAGCGGGCGCCGAGGTCACCGTGACCATCGCGCTCGACAGCGCTGCCCGCCCCATCCTGCCGCAGCCCGCCCGCACTTTTCCGGTGCGCCGAGAGGCCGGCTGGTACCGGGGCGATCTGCACTGCCACACCTTCCATTCCGATGCGAAGGGCTCGCCCGAATTGCTGCATGCAGCCGCGCGCCAGGCCGGACTCGATTTTCTCGCCATCGCCGACCACAATACCACGACCCAAAGGCGCTATTTCCACCCGCAATCCTCGCCCAAACTGGTCTTCGTGCGCGCCATGGAAGTGACTACGGCCGAAGGCCACGCCAATGTCTATGGCGTGGACGCCTGGATCGACTTCCGCATGACCCGGCCCGCGGACGCCCATACCCTGGCCACGCTGGTGCATGATCAGGGCGGGCTGCTCTCGATCAACCACGACAAGCCGACCATTCCCTGGGACTACGAGTTTCCCGCTGCCGATTGCCAGGAGGTCTGGCAATCCACCTGGCTGGCCTGGAACTGGATCGCGCTTGAGCGCTATCAGCAGCGGCTGGCCTCGGGCATCCGCCTGTCGGCCATTGGCGGCTCGGATTTTCACCAGCCCGACCGCCTCATGCCGGAAGGACCACTGGTGCTGGCTCGGCCCACCACTGTCCTGTGGCTGGACGAACTCAGCGAAGACGCCATTCTCGCGGCAATGCGGGCAGGGCAGGGCTATGTCACCGAAAGCCCGTCCGGCCCGCATCTCGAGCTTGCGGTCGGCGACGTGGTGATGGGGGGCACAGTCTCGAACCCTGCCGCAATCACCGCCCTGGCGCGCGGCGCGGCAGGTGACCGGCTGGTGCTCATTGATGCCAGCGGCCCCATTGCCGATCTCGCCATCGACAGGGATGACTGGCAGGCCAGTATCGCGCTGGCTTCCCCGCAGAAATTCCTGCGCGCCGAAATTGTCGCCGCAGCCAGCCGCGACCGGCTCGTTGCCGACTTCACCGCCGCGCTCGAGGGCCGCGAACTGCCCTGGCAACTCAAGGGCGCCGACCTCAGCAGCCAGCCCATCCGACGGGCGCTGAGCAATCCGATCTATCTGGACTGAATCGAGAACCACACATGCTGATCGCCAACGCACCCTGCTCCTGGGGCATCACCTATCCCACCGGCAATGCCTATAGCTGGCAACAATATCTCGATGAGGTTGCCGCTGCCGGCTATCGCGGCACCGAACTGGGGCCGTTCGGCTTCCTGCCTAGGGACCCGGCTCTGCTCAAGGCCGAACTGGCCCGGCGTAACCTGACCATGGTCGGCGCGACCCATGTCCATACCTTCGGCGACAGCGCTTCGGGGCCCCACTTGATGCAGACCCTGCGCGATCTGGCGCCGCTGCTGGTGTCGCTTGGCGCCGAGCACCTTGTTCTCATGGATGAGAGCAATTGGTACCCCAAGGGCCAGGAAGGAGTGCTGGACGCCGCAGGCTGGAATGGTCTGACTCAGGTGGTGCGCGATGCGCAGCATTTGGTCGAAGGCGGGTTTGGCCTCAAGCTCAGCTTTCATCCCCATATCGGCACTGCCGTGGAGCGCGAAAGCCAGATCGATCGGCTGCTGCAGCAAACCGACATCGACCTGTGCTTTGATACCGGCCACCACGCCTTCTGGGATCAGGACCCGCTGGCCTATATGGCGCGCGTCTATCCCCGCATTGCCTATATGCACCTGAAAAACGTCGATGGTGCTGTGCGCCAGCGCGTGCTCGACGGGCAGCTCTCGGTTGCCGATTCCTATGGCGCCGGCGTCATGTGCCCGCTGCCCGACGGGGTGGTCGATATCCAGGCCGTCATGCGCCTGCTGGCCGAGCGCGGCTTTACCGGCCCCATCGTTGTCGAGCAGGACATTGCCGCCGATGCGGCCGAAACGCCGCTGCAACTGGCCGCCCGCAACCTCGCTTACATGAATGCCATCGCCCCATGACCCATCCCATCAAGACCGGCCTGATCGGCCTCGGCGAAGTCGGTCAGCTCATGCACCTGCCGCTGCTGGCCGACGATAGCCGTTTTGCCATTGCCGCCGTCACCGATGTGTCGCCGAGCCTGGTTGATTACGTCGCCACCCGCTATGGCGTGCCGACGCGCCACGCCGATGCTGCGGCATTGATCGCTGATCCGGCGCTGGACGCCGTGTTCATCCTGACGCCCGATCACCTGCATGCCGAATTGCTGGAGCAGGCGATCGCCTCGGGCAAGCATGTCTTCATCGAAAAGCCGGCCTGCCTCGGCGCCGACCAGTTGCGCCCCATCCTCGAGCTGCCCCAGCGCCCCGGCCAGGTGGTGTTCGTGGGCTATATGCGGCGTTTCTCGCGGCCTTTCCTCGAACTCAAGCAGCGCCTGCCGCCGCTTGACGAGATCCGCCATGTCCGCATCCGCGACATCATCCGCGAGGCGCCCTTCTTTGTCGCCCAGACCCGCAACATCTTTCGCCCCAGCGACGTTCCGCCCGAACTCATCGCCGCTGGCCGCAGCCGCACCCAGGCCATGCTGCGCGCTGTCATGGGTGAGGATTGCCCGCCCGATGCCTTGCGCGCCTATCAGGTGCTGACCGGTCTGTCCTCGCACAGCTTTTCGGCGATGCGCGACCTGCTGGGCGCACCCAAAGGTGTTCGCTACGCGGTGCAGCACAATGGTGAGACCGTGGTCGCGCTGTTTGACTACGGGCACTTCACCGCGCTCTACGAGGCGGTGATCGACGACGTCTCCCGCTTTGACGCCGGCATTGAAGTGCTGACCCAGCGCCAGCATTTCAAGCTGAACTACGACACGCCCTATATCCGCAACCTGCCGACGCGTCTGGAGATTACATCCTCGAGCGATACCGATACGGGCACCGAAATCATCGGCCCGGTCTACGAAGATCCCTTCCGCATCGAGCTCGACGCCTTCCACGACAGCGTCACCACAGGCCGGCCCAACCGCACCACGCTGGCCGATTCACTGCAGGACCTGAACCTGTTCAGGGAAGTGGCCCGCCATTTCCATCCGGTGCACTGAAGACATTCCGGGCCGCTATCCTGCCGGTGGCGCCCCCCCGCAAGCCGCTGCGCTCAGGTTCAGGAAAGCCAGACAAAGACGCGCAAAAACCACCATGTCACTCCGGCCTTCGCCGGAATGACCCGTGCTAGGGCGGTATCCGCCTCCCGCCAAATCTCAAACGGCCCCGACACTTGCGCCTCGGGCCCACACCAGGACCGGCGTCGTCAGCCGGACCCGGTTCTGCGAGCATTGCCGCAAGGCCCATGGCAGGACTCCCAGTCGGATGCGCAGCGTTACCATCGCGTAACGCTGGCTCTGGGCAGCCCGGCGGCAATCAGCTTTTGAAGGCGTTGTCGGCAATCGAAGCCGCCTTCATCTGGATCGAAAAACCCGGCTGGGTCGGCGGCATATAGGCGGCGTTGCGGATCTCGCAGGGATCGATGAAGTGCTCGTGCAGATGATCGACATATTCGATCACGCGACCTTCCTTGCTGCCCGAGACCACCAGATAGTCGATCATGCTGAGGTGCTGGACATATTCGCACAGCCCCACGCCGCCGGCATGCGGCCATACCGGCAAGCCGTATTTCGCCGCCATCACCAGCACCGAGAGCACTTCGTTCAGTCCGCCAATCCGGCAGGCATCGATCTGCACGATGTCGATGGCGCCGTCCTTAATGAACTGCTTGAACATGATGCGGTTCTGGCACATTTCGCCGGTCGCCACCTTGACCGGCGCAATGGCCGTGCGGATCGCCCGGTGGCCCGAAACATCGTCCGGACTGGTCGGCTCCTCGATGAAATAGGGGTTGAAGCGGCTCAATTGCCTGACCCAGTCGATCGCCTCATCGACCTCCCACACCTGGTTGGCGTCGATCAGCAGATGGCGGTCCGGTCCCATGATCGACCGCACGATCTCGAGCCGCCGGATATCGTCATCCAGATCGCGGCCAACCTTCATCTTGATGTGCTGGAAGCCGGCTGCGACCGCCTCGCTCGCCAGCCGGGTCAGCTTGTCGGTCGAATAGCCCAGCCAGCCTGCCGAGGTGGTGTAGCACTGATAGCCTTCCGCCTTGAGGGTCGCCACCCGCTCGGCCTTGCCCACCGCGGCCTGCTGGAAAATGGCCAGCGCCTCTGCGGGCGTGATGGCATCGGTGAGATAACGGAAATCGATGATCGAGACGAGCTGTTCGGGGCTCATATCGGCCACCAATTGCCAGACCGGCTTGCCCGCCGCCTTTGCCATCAGGTCCCACACCGCATTGACCACCGCCCCGGTCGCCAGATGCATCGCCCCCTTGTCCGGGCCGATCCAGCGCAGCTGGCTGTCGCCGGTAATGTGCCGCCAGAAACGGCCGGGATTCTCCACGATCCATGCCAGATCGAGGCCCACGACGCGCTCGGTCAGGGCGGCGATGGCCGCAACCACCACTTCATTGCCGCGTCCGATGGTGAAGGTCAGCCCATGGCCCTCATGGGCGCCATCGGTGCCCACAATGACATAGGCGGCTGAATAGTCGGGGTCCGGATTCATCGCGTCCGAACCGTCCAGCGCAGCCGAGGTGGCAAAGCGCAGATCGTGGGTGGTCAGGCTGGTAATCTTGGTCATGGCATACTCGGTACCAGAGTGTACTGGTGGGATCAGGCGGTCCAGCCGCCATCGATGATGTGAACCTGGCCGGTGGTATAGGTGGCCCCGGCCAGATAGACGGCCAGGTCGGCCACTTCCTCGGGCCGGGCGATACGGCCGATTGGCTGGCGGGCGATGAACGCCTTTTTGGCCGCCTCAAAATCGCCTGTGGCGTGCCAGCGCTCATGCAGCGAGGGCGAATCCACCGTGCCCGGACAGATGGCGTTGACCCTGATGCCCTGGGTGGTGAAATCGGCGGCAATCGACTTGGTCAGTCCGACCACGGCAGCCTTGGAGATGGTATAGGCGGCCCGGTTGGGCACGCCCTTCACCGAAGAAGCGACCGTGGCCATGTTGATGATGGCGCCGTCCTGGCGCGCCAGCATTTGTGGCAGCACGGCCTGGATGGTGCGGATCTGCGCTTTGACGTTGAGATCGAACGCAAAGTCGAGGTCGCTATCGCGCATTTCCAGCACGCTGCCCGAGTGCACCACGCCGGCGCAGTTGAACAGCACGTCGATCTGGCCGATCTCGGCGACCGCCTGCTTGACCGCCTCGGCCGACAGCACGTCGAGCACCCGCGTGGTAACGCCGGCCATGCCCTCGAGTTCGGCCAGCTTGCCGGCATTGATATCGGTGGCAATCACCTTGGCGCCCGCCTTGACGAAAGCCTCCACCGAGGCCCGGCCAATGCCCTGCGCCGCAGCGGTGATGAGAACGATTTTCCCGGTGAGATCGGCCATGCCTGGTTTCCTACTGTAGTGTTGTGCGACTGCCCTCGACCGCCAGGCGGTTGATGGCGTCAAAATCCCATTCAATACCCAGCCCTGGCGCATCCGATGGTCGGGCCTTGCCGTTCTGGATGCTCATGCCCTGGGTGGTCAGGGCGTCCAGCTGGGGAATGTACTCCACCCAGCGGGCATTCGGCACCGCCGCGCACAGCGATACATGCAGCTCCATCAGGAAGTGCGGGCAGACCGCGACATTGAACGCCTCGGCCATATGCGCCACCTTCAGCCAGGGGGTAATGCCACCAATCCGGCCGACATCGACCTGAATCACGCTGGCGGCATGGCGCTGCAGATATTCGCGGAAATGGCTGATCGAATAGAGGCTTTCGCCCACCGCGATGGGCAGGCTGGTATGCTCGCTCAGCCGCACATGGCCCGAAATGTCGTCGGCGGGCAGGGGCTCTTCCAGCCAGCCAATATCGAGCGGCTCATAGGCGCGGGCCCGGCGGATCGCTTCGTCCACCGCAAAGGCCTGGTTGGCGTCGGTGAAAATCTCAAAGCCCGGCCCCACGGCGTCGCGGACCGCAGCAATGCGCGCCACGTCCTCATGGATCGGTCGCCCGACCTTGAGCTTGCAGCCGCCAAACCCGGCTTCCTTGGCCCGCAGGGCGTCCTCCACCAGCGCCGCCTGCTCGATGTGCAGCCAGCCGCCCTCGGTGGTGTAGAGCGCGATCTCGCGCTGCGCCCCGCCGGCGAGCTTGTGCAGCGGCAGGCCCAGCTTGCGGCACTTCAAATCCCACAGCGCCGTGTCGATCGCCGCCATGGCGATGGCCGTCAGCGCGCCCACCGTCGTGGCATGGGTCAGAAACAGCAGGTCGCGCCAGATCGCCTCGATGTCATAGGCGTCCCGGCCGATGATCGCCGGTCCCAGCGTGCGTTCCAGCAGGGCCATCACCGAAGGCCCGCCCGTGCCGATTGTATAGCTATAGCCGGTGCCAACCACGCCATCGGCATCGGTGATGCGCACAAACGGGGTTTCCTGGGAGACAAAGCTCTGGATCGCGTCGACCCGTTTGACCTTGGGTACCAGGTCGACCATCAGCAGGTCGATACGAACGATCTTGGCCATGCCTACACCGTCACGCGCTTGCCCGATGCCTTGTCAAAGACATGCAGCCGGCTCAGATCGAGAGTGAATTCCAGCGTTTCGCCGGGGGCCACAACGCGTGGATTGAGCATTTTGGCCTGCACATCCATGCCGCCCATTTCCACAAACAGAATGGTCTCGGTGCCCAGCGGCTCGGCGATGACGACGGTGCGCTCCAGCGTCAGCGCCGCGCCATCGCCATGCAGGGCATGGCCCTTGGGGGCCAGGCTCTCCGGCCGGAACCCCAGCACGATCTCCTGGTTCTCCTGCACCGCCATCCCGGCGGGCAGCGGCACCTCAATGCCGTCGCTCAGCCGCGCCTTGCCATTGCTCACCACCGCGTCGAGCAAATTCATCGGCGGGCTGCCGATGAAGCCGGCGACGAAGATATTGACCGGATGCTCGAACACTTCCGAGGGCGTACCGATCTGCTCGATATGGCCATCGCGCATGATCACGATGCGGTCGGCCAGCGTCATCGCCTCGACCTGGTCGTGGGTGACATAGATCACCGTGGTCTTGACCCGCTGGTGCAGCTTCTTGATTTCCACCCGCATCTGGCCGCGCAGCTTGGCGTCCAGATTGGACAACGGCTCGTCAAACAGGAACACGTCGGGATTGCGCACAATGGCGCGGCCCATCGCAACGCGCTGGCGTTGCCCGCCCGACAGGTTCGCCGGCAGCCGGTCCATATACGGCCCAAGTCCCAGGATTTCGGCGGCCTCATCGACCCGCTTGGTGATTTCCGCTTCGGCCATATTGGCGATCTTGAGTCCGAAGCCGAGATTGTCGCGTACCGTCATGTGCGGGTAGAGCGCATAGCTCTGGAACACCATGGAGATATTGCGCGCCCGGGGCGGCAGATCATTGACCACGCGGTCGCCGATCGAAATCTTGCCGCTGGTGATTTCCTCGAGCCCTGCAATCATCCGCAGCGTGGTGGATTTGCCGCAGCCCGAGGGCCCCACCAGCACGACGAACTCGTTATGGGCGATTTCGAGATCGATGCCATGCACCGTCTCCAGCTTGCCATAGCTCTTGCTGACTTTGTCCAGACGAACCTGTGCCACCGATATATCCTTATTTGACGCCGCCAAAGGTCAGACCGGCAATCAGGTGCTTTTGCACGATGAAGGTCAGAACCAGGGCGGGAATGATGATGAGCACGGCCATGGCGCTCATGCCGGTCCAGTCCACGGTGAACTGGGCGGTAAAGTCCATGAGCCCGACCGGCATGGTCTTGCTCGCTGTGGTGCGGGTCAACTGGCTGGCCAGCGCATATTCGTTCCACGAGGTGAGAAAGGCAAAGATCGCCGCCGAGGCCAGCCCGGAGCGGGCCAGCGGGAATTCGATCTTCCAGAAAGCCTGCCAGGCGGTGCAGCCATCGATCTGGGCGGCTTCGCTCAGATCGACCGGAATCTGCCGGAAGAACCCGTCGGTCAGCCAGATGGTGAAGGGGATATTGACCGCCAGATAAACCACGATCAGCCCGAAACTGGTGTCGATGATCCCCAGCCGCGCCCAGATGATGAATAGTGGCAGGCTCAGCGCCACACCCGGCACGGTGCGGCTCAGCATGAAGGCGAGAAACAGCGTCGCCTTGCCGCGGAAGCGGTAGCGGGCAAAGGCGTAGCCGCCGGCCATGCCGATCACCACCGCGATGACGGTCGAGGTCAGCGAGATGACCAGCGAGTTGATGAAATACTGTGCCACCGGCAGGCCCTGCTGGGCGTCGGATTGCCCGAACAGCCGGGCAAAATTGTCCAGCGTCCACTGCTGGGGAATCCAGACGGCGGGGCGCGCCAGCACTTCGATATTGGGGCGGAAGGCGGTCAGCACCACCCACAGGCCCGGCACGGTCAGGATCACCATGGCGACAAACACGCCAAACCGGATCAGCCAGCGCTGCCAGGGCTTTTCCATGCTCATCTGGCTCATTGTGCGCCTCCCATAAAGCTGCGTGCCGCGGTGAGCTTGCGGAAGAAGAACACGGTAAAGGCGATTGAGAGCAGGATCGAAATATAGCCCATGGCATTGGCCATGCCCATCTGGCTGTTCTGGTACCCGGTGCGGGTCATCAGCGTCCAGATCAGCTCCGTACGGCCCGCCGGGCCGCCATTGGTCATGATGCGCACCATGTCATAGGCCCTGGCGACATCGAGCGAGCGGATCGTCATGGCGATGTAGATAAACGGCATCAGGAAGGGCAGGGTGATGTGCTGGAACACCTGCAGCGGATTGCAGCCATCGACCTTGGCGGCCTCGATGGGATCCTTGGGCAAGGCCATCAGTCCCGCCAGCAGCAGAATGGCGAAGATCGAGGTCGACATCCAGATTTCGGCAAATATGATGGAAAAATTGGCCAGCGTGCCATCGACCAGCCAGGGGATGGGTTGGGAGATCAGCCCGAGATCGAACAGCGCATTGTTCACCAGGCCGATCGAGTCATTGAAGATGTATTTGAACTGGAAGCCCACCAGAATGGGCGAGAACATCATCGGGAACATCATGATGGTGCGCAGGGTGCGCTGGCCCCAGGTGATCTTGTTGATCAGCAGCGCCAGGCCCAGGCCCAGCAGCATTTCCAGGTTCAGCGTAATGGTCACGAACATGAAGGTGCGCCCAAAGGCCCACCAGAAATCCTCATTGCCCAGCAGGCGCTGATAGTTGCGCAGGCCGACAAAGTTGAACAGCGTTGCTGGCTTGGTCAGGTTGTAGCTGGTGAAACTGGTCCAGAACGACACCAGCAGCGGCACCAGCACCACCGCCAGAATGACGATCATGGCCGGCAGCAGCAGCAGATAGGGCACAGCGCGCGGCGACCGGAAAAAGGCAGCAACGCCCTCCATGAAGCCCGGCCGGGAAAGTGGTTCGGTGGTTGTGGTCACGATATTCCTTGGTCTAGCTCAGCGTGGTTCCCTGGGCTGAATGCCGTCAGATGCGCCGTTCTCCCTCTCCCCTGGGGGGCGAGGGAGCATAGCGCGGTCGCGGCACCGTATTGCCTGGACCATCCGGCGGGGGGTGCCGCCGCATCAACTGCGGCGGCATTGAGCCTTACAGAATACCGGCATCTTCAAGAATGATGCGGGCGTCATCAGCAGCCTTGTCGAGCGCTTCCTGTGCGGTCTTTTCACCCACAATGGCAGCCTGCAGCTGTGGCCACAGCACGTTGCTGACTTCGATCCACTGCGGGATCAATGGCGGCGTCCGTGCATCGGCCAGGCTGGCCTGCCAGATCGGGAACATTTCGGCGAGCGCGGTTTTGCCGTTCTCGTTGAAATAGTTGATGACGTCATCGAAGGTCTTGCTGCGGGTCGGCAGATTGCCGGCTTCCGCTTCCATCATTGCGCTTTCGTCATTGGTCAGGAACACGGCGAACGAGGTTCCCGCTTCCTTGTTGTCGCACGCCTCGGTCACCGAGAACGAGTGCGAGCCAGACCAGCCACCGCGGACACCGGCAGAGCCGACGGGCGATACGGCAAAGCCGAGCACGTCCGAGATCTTTGACGCACTTGGGTCGCTGTAGAAGCCGGCAAAGCCCGGCCAATCCAGATCGACGGCCAGCTGCCCGGCAGCCATGGCCTGGCCGATATCGTCCCAGGTATAGTTCACCGTACCGGCCGGCACTGCGCCGGCATCATAGATCTCCTTGAACCAGTTCAACGCAGCCACGCCTTCGGGCGAGTTGAAGGTCGGGTTCCAGTTCTCGTCAAACAGATCGCCGCCATTGGCGCGCAGGATTTCCATGAACCGGCCCGACATGCCTTCGTCCTTGCCGGCAAACGCGGTGCCGTACAGGTTCGGCGGATCAGCAAAGAAAATGATCTGCTGCTTGAGTTCCTCATAGGTCTTGGCTGGCGCCAGATCGGTGCCGAACTCGGCCTTGTACGCCTCCATCCTGGCCGGGTCCTCATAGAGGTCCTTGCGGTAGTAGAGATTGGAGACGTCGGTGACGCGCGGCAGCTGCACCAGCCGGCCATCCACCATCGACGACTTGAGCGTGCCGGGAACATATTTGGCCAGCTCTTCTGCCGGAATTGCTTCCGCCAGGTCGATATACAGATCGCCATATTGCGGCGCGAAACTGGTGTGGTTGGAGCCGACGCACCAGGTGATCTGGCCCGTGGCGATGTCCTGCTTGATCTCGCGATCGAGATCGAAGTGGTTCTTTGACGAGACGATCTCGACCTTGGCGCCGGTCAGCGCTTCCCACTCGGGAATGCGGGTATAGAGCTTTTCATACTGCGTGCCGCCGATCAGCTTCACCTTGAGGGTGTAGTCGGGGAACGAGCCATAGTCGAAGTCTTGTGCGGCTGCGGCACCCGACAGGGCCACCACTGCGCATGATGCCAGGAGTGCCCTGACCAGAATCTTGTTTGCCATTATTTTCCTCCAGAAAACCTTTCCGATGCCGCCCCGTATTGTGGCTTGATCATCCATATGTGAAAAGTCTATTCGTAGGTAAGCACAAACGTAAACCCGGCGTCAATAGATTGGGGTACTGGTTTATTGTGCACGGCAGCGGGCATCTGGTGATGGTTTTGTTAACAATGTGTTAGCCATTGGAGCCAGGTGGTGGCGAGAGATCGGGAGGGCGGTGGAACGTGACGATTGATGATGATGCAGAGCGCTATCGGGCGCCGGCGCTGGACAAGGGGCTCGACATTCTCGAACTGCTGGCCGGCTCCGCTGACGGGCTGAGCCAGGCCGAGATCGCCAAGGCGCTCGACCGCACGCCCAATGAAATCTATCGCATGCTCGACCGGCTGGTGCGCCGCGACTATGTGCGCCGAACCCCTGAAGACCGCTACGAAATCACCCTCAAACTGTTCGAGCTGGGCCATGCCCGCCCGCCCATGCACCGGCTGATCAGCCAGGCGATGCCGGTGCTGCGCAATTTTGCCCTCAAGGCCGAGCAGGCCTGTCATCTGGTGGTGCAGGACCGCAATATCCTGGTGGTCATCGCCCAGGTCGACGGTCCCGGTTACTGGAACGTCTCGATTCGCGTCGGCAGCCGCATCAGCCTGGTCAATACGGGTTCCGGCCACGTCTTTCTGGCCTTTGCAACACCCGAGGAGCGGCTGCTGATGCTTGAGGAGCAGGATCTTGGCCGTATCGAGCAAATGCCCAAGGGCCTCGACGCGCGACTGATCGGGGTGCGCGAGCAGGGCTATGAAATGATGCCCAGCGCCCAGGTCTCGGGGGTTTCCAACCTTTCCGTGCCGATCTTTGGCCCGCTCGGCACCGTCATTGCCGTCCTGACCTGTCCCTATACGCAGCGCCTCGATAAGCTCGACGCGCCGACCATGCCGACCGTGCTCAAGCTGTTGCAGCAGGCCGGCAAGGAAATCTCGCAGCGCTGACCGGAGGAGAGCCAGTCCAAGCCGCCAACCAGGCCGCATCGTGAGCCTGCCTAAGCCCGCTATCAGGTCCTTGAATTTCTAGGAGGAAATCTCGCCATGCGCATTCTCGATACCCATCTCCACCTGGTCTATCCCGAACGCTTTGCCTATCCCTGGCTGGCGGGTGCCCCGGCCATCAACCAGCCCTGGACGGTGGAAAACTACTTCGCCGAGGCGCTGCCACTGGGCATTGAATCGGCGCTGCACATGGAGGTCGATGTCGCCGACGCCGACATGATGGCCGAGAGCGAATTCATGGTCACCCTGCCGCGCATTGCCGGCGCCATCGCCGCCTGTCGGCCCGAATCGATGAATTTTGTCGACCATATCGAGCAGCTCAGCCAGCACCCGCACATCACCGGCGTGCGCCGCATTCTGCACCAGGCGCCGGACGATCTCAGCCAGTCCGATCTGTTCGTCGAAAACATCCGCCATCTGCCCGATTACGATCTGAGCTTTGACCTCTGCGTGCGCGCCGATCAGTTGCCGATCGGCCAGATGCTGGCCGAGCGCGCGCCCGACGTGACCTTCATTCTCGACCACTGCGGCGTGCCCGATGTGACCGGCGCCGGGCTCGATCCGTGGCGCCAGCACATCAGCAATATCGCCAAACTGCCCAATATGGTGACCAAAATCTCCGGAATTGTCGCTTATTCCGGGCCTGACTGGAGCGTCGACACCATCCGCCCCTATGTCGAGCATATCATCGAGAGTTTCGGCTGGGACCGGGTGGTCTGGGGCTCCGATCACCCGGTGGTGACCCTGACCGGCTCGCTGACCCGCTGGGTCGAGGCGACGCACCAGATCATCAAGGGCGCCAGCGAGGACGAAAAGGCCAGGCTGCTGCACGCCAATGCCGAGCGGATTTACAAGGTCTAGCAGTTACATAATGCCCATCCACCACCCCCGCATGACCTTTCCCTGAAGGGGGATATATCCGGTCGGTGGTTTGGGCGAGATCAAGCCCCACACCGGATCTGCCCCTCCCCCTGTCAGGGGGAGGTTGGGTGGGGGGCAACGAACCAAGGAGGACTTCAAATGCAACGCTACGGAGCCGTGATCGGCCTCAAACCCGAGCAGATCGCCGACTACAAGCGCGTCCACGCCGATGTCTGGCCGGATGTGCTGGCCCAGATTAAGGCCAGCAACATTACCAATTACTCGATCTTCCTGCGCGAGCCGGAAAACCTGCTGTTTGCCTATTACGAATATACCGGCACTGACCATGACGCCGACATGGCAGCCATGGCCGCCGACCCGATCACCCAGCAATGGTGGGCCTTGTGCATGCCGATGCAGGCGCCGCTCGACAGCCGGACCGAGGGCGAATGGTGGGCCGCCACCGAGGAGGTTTTCCACCTCGACTGAGCGGGCAGCACGCTGCCGGCATGCGGCCAAGCCTGCTGGCAGGCCTCTTGTGCTTTGCCGCAGGACTCATCGCATTGCGCCCTGGCCTGTCCGTGCAGGGCCACTTGTGACACGACACCACCCTTGCTTCCGTCGCCCGTATGTGAAAAGATTATTCACATAAGAATGATGTCAAACATGTCGCGAGGGGAGGGCAGGCGTGCCCAGCGATTTTTCCGATCTGCAGCAGAGCTGGCCCAAACCCGGCGCGCCGCGTCCGATCGTCATCATCGGCGCTGGCGGCATCGTCAACGACGCCCATCTGCCGGCCTATCGCCTGGCCGGTTTCACGGTGGCGGGCGTGTTCGATATCGACGGGGCCAAGGCCCGCGCCCTGGCCGCCAAATGGGATATCGCCGCCTTTGCCACGCTCGAAGCGGCCCTGGCCATGCCGGACGCTGTCTATGATCTGGCGCTACCCCCGGCGGCCCATCTCGATGTGCTGGCCCGACTGCCCGATGGCGCCACCGTGCTGCTGCAAAAGCCGATGGGCAGCGATCTGGCCCAGGCCACGGCCATCCTGCAGCTGTGCCGCGCCAAGCGCCTGATCGCCGCCGTCAATTTCCAGTTGCGCTTTGCCCCGATGATGCTGGCCGTGCGCGACGCGCTGCAGCGCGGTTACGTGGGCGAACTGATCGACACCGAGGTGCACCTCAATCTGGTGACGCCCTGGCATTTGTTTCCGTTTCTTAAAGGCACGCCACGCGTCGAAATCGCCGTGCATTCCATCCATTATCTCGACCTGATCCGCGCCTTTCTCGGCAACCCCACTGGCGTGCACGCCCGCACCATGGGCCATCCCTCGACCGACCTGGCCCAGACCCGCACCAGTGCGCTGCTCGACTTTGCCGCTGGCATGCGCACGACGCTGTCGATCAATCACCACCATGATTTCGGCCGCAGGTTCCAGGACGCGAGCTTCCGCTTCGAGGGCACCGAGGGTGCCGCCATGGTCAAGCTGGGCCTGCTGCTGAACTATCCGCAAGGCGAGCCGGACGAACTCTGGATCGCCAGAAAGGGCGAGGACTGGCAACAGATTGCCCTGACCGGCGGCTGGTTCCCGCATGCCTTTATCGGCACCATGAGCAATCTGCAGCGCTTCGCTGCTGGCGAGGACCAGACGCTGCTGACCTCGGTCGAAGATGCCTGGCACACCATGGCGCTGGTCGAAGCCGCCTTCCAGTCCGCCGCCACCCCGGCAACCCCGATCAAGGCCAGGCCATGAGCACCATCGGCACCTCCTCGACCCACCCCAGCACCATGCCCGCCGCCCATGCCGCGATTCCGGTGTGGAACAGCGAGAACTGGTTCTACGAAGACTGGGAAGTGGGCCACCAGATCCGCTCGCTGCGCCGCACCATTTCCGAAGGCGAAAGCATGGCCTTCAATGCGCTGGTGACCGACATGCACCCCTATGTCGCCGACGAGATTTTCGCCACCACCGAGGGCCAGTTCAGTCGGCGGCTGGTGGCCGGCGCTTTCGTGTTTTCCGCCGGTCTCGGCCTGGTGGCGACCAATTGCGTCAACGCCTTCAGCTATGGCTATGACAAGCTGCGCTTCATCAAGCCGACCTTTATCGGCGACACCATCTACACCATCCGCACCAACCTCGAAAAACACCCGAAATACCGGGGACTCGGGCTGTGCCGCGCGTCCTATGAGGTGTTCAAGGGCGAGGGCGAACTGGTGCTGTGCTGCGAACATATCCAGACGGTGAAGTACCGCCGGCCCGAGGATTTCGCGGAGGTGGCAGATGCGCGTTGATCCAGTTGTCGTCGTCGCCTCCCCCTTGAGCGGAGGGCCGGGGTGGGGCGCGCCCCGCCTGCCGCCATATTGCAGCGACCCCCATCCCACCCCCGCCCTGCAAGGGGCAGGGGAGTAGTCCCCGTGAGATTTATGCCATGACCGAAACGCCCTTGCTTGACGGCCTTGTCGTCGTCGACCTCTGCCAGTTCCTCTCCGGCCCCTATGCCAGCCTGCGCCTGCAGGATCTGGGGGCCCGGGTGATCAAGATCGAACGCCCCGATGGCGGCGACCTCAGCCGTCAGCTCTATCTCAGCGACACCGAAATTGGCGGCGATTCGACGATTTTCCACGCCATCAACCGGTCCAAGGAAAGCCTGGCGCTGGATTTGAAAAACCCCGCTGACGTGACCGCCTTGCGTACCCTGCTGGCCAAGGCCGATGTGGTGCTGCAGAACTTTCGTCCCGGCGTCATCGAGCGGCTGGGGCTGGACTACGAGGCGGTCAAGGCGATCAATCCGGGCATCGTCTATGCCTCGATCACCGGCTATGGCGGGGAAGGCCCCTGGGTTGACCGCCCCGGCCAGGATCTGCTGGCACAGGCCCGTTCGGGCGTGATGTGGCTCAATGGCGATGAGCATCAGGGCCCGGTGCCCTTCGGGCTGGCCATTGCCGACATGCTGGCCGGCGCCGCCGTGGCACAGGGTATTCTGGCGGCACTGGTGCGGCGCGGCCTCAAGGGCCAGGGTGCCCATATCGAGACCAGCCTGCTTGAAGTGCTGGTGGATTTTCAGTTCGAGGTGCTCACCACCCATCTCAATGATGGCCGCCGGGTGCCCAGGCGCAGCCAGTTCCGCTCGGCCCATGCCTATCTCTCGGCGCCCTATGGCGCCTATCCGACTGCGGACGGCTATCTGGCCATCGCCATGACGCCGCTGCCCCGCTTGCAGGCCCTGCTGGAGCTTGAAGAACTCGGCCAGTTCAGCGACCCCAAAAGCTGGTTCACCCAGCGTGACGCCATCAAGCAGATCATTGCCGACCGGCTGGTCACCCAGCCCACTGCCCACTGGCTTGGCATTCTCGAGCCTGCCGACATCTGGTGCGCCAAAGTGCTCGACTGGCCCGAACTGCTGGCCAGCGAGGGCTTCAAGGCCCTCGACATGCTGCAGACCGTCACCCGCGAGGACAATGTGTCGATCACCACCACCCGCTCACCGCTGCGCATCAATGGCCAGCGCGCCCGCACCTATCGTGCCGCACCGCTGATCGGTGAGCAGAGTGCCAGGATCAGGGCTGAATTCGGACTATGATCACCCTCAAGGGCATGACCTGGGACCACCCCCGTGGCTACGATCCCATGCTGGCGACCTCGGCGCGCTGGTTGACCGAAACCGGCGTCAAGATCGTCTGGGACAAGCGGAGCCTGCAGGATTTCGAATCCTTTCCGGTTGAGGAACTGGCCCGGCAATATGATCTGATCGTCATCGATCACCCCCATGTCGGGCAGATTACCGCGCAGAACTGCCTGGCGCCGCTGGATGTGCCCGGTCGCGAGGCCGAGCGCGCCGAACTGGCGGCACACAGCGTCGGGCCATCCTATGCCAGCTACGATTATGCCGGGCACCAATGGGCCTTCCCGATCGACGCCGCCGCCCAGGTGCAGGCGTTTCGGCCAGACCTGCTCGATGGTCCGGTGACGCGCTGGGCCGAGGCTGCGGCCCTGGCGCGGCAAGGCAAGGTCATCCTGCCGATGCGGGCGCCCCATTCGCTGATGAGTTTTTATACCCTGGCCGCCAATCTGGGCACGCCCTGCGCCACCAGCGGGCCCGAGCTGATTGCCACTGCTGCCAGCGTGCGGGTGATCGAGACGCTGCGCCAGGTCACCGACCATATCGCGCCCGAACACTATGAGATGGACCCCATTGCGGCGTCTGAAGCCATGGCCAGCACCGATCAGTACCAGTTGATGCCGCTGGGTTATGGCTATCTCAGCTATGCGCTGGCCGGCTTCCGGCCGCATCGGCTGAAATTTGCTGATATTCCGGCCGCTGGCAGCAAAGGGCCGATCGGCTCGGCCGTCGGCGGCACCGGCATTGCCGTGTCGGCCTTTTCACCCCATCGCGAGGCGGCCATCGGCTACGCCTATTGGGTGGCCAGCCAGCAGGTGCAGCGCACCCTCTATGCCACGGCGGGCGGACAGCCGGGCCATGGCCTTGCCTGGGAGGATGACGGCGTCAACGCCGCCGTCGACAATTTCTACCGCAACACGCGGGCGACGCTGGAAGGCGGTTGGCTGCGGCCGCGGCACGACGGCTATATGGCGTTTCAGGATGCCGCGTCACACCGGCTCAACCACGGGCTGCGCGCCCATGAAGACGCGGCGGTCATCGTCGCGGCGATCAATACGCTGTTTGAGGAGAGCTTCTGATGGAACAGCCACGCTATTTCGACGACCATGTTCTCGGCGAGGTCCGCAAGACCAATGGCCGCACCATTACCGAAACCGATTTCGTGGTTCATGCCGGCCATACCGGGGACTTCTTCCCCCACCACATGGATGCCGAGGCAATGAAGGATTCGCCCTGGGGCCAGCGCATAGCCCATGGCACCATGACCTTTGCCATCGGCATCGGCCTGACGGCCAGCGTGATCAACCCGCTATCCTTCACCTATGGCTATGAGCGGTTGCGCTTTCCCAAGCCGGTATTCATCGGCGATACCATTCACACCGAACTGACCATTACCGGGCTTGAGCCCGACCCCAAGCGCCCCGATCATGGCCGCATCATCGAGCAGGTGCGGGTGCTCAACCAGCGCGGTGAAACCGTGTTGGCCTGCGACCACATTTATCTCGTCCAGCGGAAAATCGCGGGTTGAGCTAAGCCGCCACAATGGCTATCTGGGGCGCTTCCGCAAACCACAAGGCGCATCCCGGCATGACTGTCCAATATCTCGTCACCCATTCGGGTGGCTTCCATGCCGACGAATTGCTGTCCAGCGTGATCCTGACCCGGTTGTTCCCCCAGGCTGCCATCATGCGCAGCCGGGCGCCGGAATGGATCACCCCCGGCGCGGATCGCATCATTTACGATGTCGGCGGCGCCTATGACGCGGCGGCGCAGATCTTTGATCACCACCAGCGCGGCGCGCCGCTGCGCGATGATGGCCAGCCATTCAGTTCGTTCGGCCTGGTCTGGAAGCATTTCGGCCATGATTGTCTGGCGGCTTCGGGCGTGCCGGCGGACGCTGTCGAGACCATCCATGCCAGCTTTGACACCAGCTTTGTGCTGCCCATCGACCTGATGGACAATGGCGCGCTCAGCCCCTCGATTGCCGGGCCGCTGGCTGGGCTGACCCTGCCGGCTCTGCTCGAAACCCTCAAGCCGGTGTTCGATGAAACCGACCCCGAGGCCGAGAATCGCGGGTTTCACGCCGCGCTCGCCATTGCCCGCAGTTTCGTTGAGGCGCGGATTGCCCGCAGCGCCGCCAAATTGCGCGCCGATGGCCTGGTGCACCAGGCCATCGAAAATGCCGGGGCCGGGCGCGTGCTGGAACTGCCCATGGGCATGCCGTTCCGGCCCTCCGTGGTCAAGGCCGGTGCCGATCACCTGCTGTTTGTAGTGCATCCCCGCGGCCAGGACTGGTGCCTGACCACCATCCGGCAGGACGATGACGGCTTTGCCGTGCGCGCCGATCTGCCGGCCGCCTGGGCCGGTCTCACCAATGATGACCTGGAGGCCGCCAGCGGCGTCGCCGGCGCGAGCTTTTGCCACAATGGCCGCTTCATCGCCGCCGCCAGGACCCGGGATGCTGCCCTGGCCATGGCCGAACTCGCTGTGGCCGAAGCGCTGCTAACGCCCTAGCGCCTCCAGCGCCGGGCGCAGCCGGTTGTCATGGGTGGCCAGCAGGTTCCGGGCGCCCGGCACGTCGTCAGCACCAGCCGCCAGCATGATCGCCAGCTTCACCGAGCCATCGGCGCGCTCCAGCCACTGGGCTGCCTGTTCCTCGGGCAGCCCGGCCACGCTCATCACGATGCGCCGCGCCCGCTCGCGCAGCTTGGCATTGTCGGCGACCAGATTGACCATGAAGCCGTCATGCACATGGCCCAAATGCACCGCCACCATGGTGGAAAGCATGTTGAGCGCGATCTTTTGCGCCGTGCCCGCACCCATGCGGGTCGAGCCGGCAATCACCTCGGGCGGTGTGGCGAGGCAGATGGCGATGTCGACCTGCCCGAACAGGGCCGCCCCGGCATTGTTGGCGATGCCGATGGTCCGCGCCCCGGCGGCGCGCCCGGCCGCCGCCGCCGCCAGCGGGTAGGGCGTATGCCCGCTCGCCGTCAGGGTGATGATGCAATCATGCGGGCCGACATTGCTGGCAACAATCGCCGCCCGCGCCGCCTCGGCGTCGTCCTCGGGCCCGCCGGGCAGTGCCGGCAGGCTCGCCAGCCCGCCCGCCAGCAGCACCACGATCCGCTCGCCCGCAATGCCGAACGTGCCCGGCAGTTCCGACGCATCGGCCAGCGCCATCAGCCCCGAACTGCCCGCCGCCGCATAGATCAGCCGGCCGCCCGCCGCCAGACTGGCTGCCGCCAGCCGCGCTGCCGCCGCGATCTCGCTGGCCGCGCCCTGAACGGCCCGGGCCGCCTCGACCTGTGCCGCTGCCAGAATCGCCAGCGCCTCGCTGTCGGCGCGGGTATCAAAGCCCGGGGCACTGGCATGGCTCATTTCGGTCTGCGGTGTGCTCATGGCGTTCTCCCCGTCGCCAGCGATAATGCCAAAAAAATACCACTTGTCCACCAAACCATCGCCATTCAGTCCGAAAGCCCCAACCCCGCCGTGGAACCCCAAATATGTTCAGGTGCGACCGGCGAATTCGCCCCGGTTGTGGATTATCAGTTGGAAAATGGTATTTTATTGGTATTATACGATGAAGGGGCTGGCACCCGGCGAGCCAGACGCTAAACAGGGCTTGGCCGCACAGTGCCGGGCGTCAAGGGGCGAGGGGATAAGTGACGGATTTGTCGAACAGCTTCTTTGCCGACGGCCCGGTGCAACTGCCCGCCGGCGGCCCGCTCTATTTGCAGCTCAAGCGCTGGATCGAAGACGCCATCCATCGCGGCGCCATCAATCCCGGTGACGCGCTCCCCTCCGAACGCGACCTGGCAACCAGGGTGGACGTATCCCGGGTGACCGTGCGCAAGGCCGTGTTGCATCTGGTCAAGGAGGGCGTGCTGGTGCAGCGCCATGGATCGGGCACCTTCGTCGCGCCCTTGACCCATCGCGTTGAACAATCGCTGTCCCAGCTGACCTCCTTTACCGAAGACATGGCGCGCCGTGGCATGGCGGTGCACGCCGAATGGCTCGATCGCGGCCTTTACGCGCCGTCGCCCGAAGAGACCGTCATTCTTGGCCTGTCATCTGACGATCTGGTGGCCCGCATTGCCCGCCTGCGCCTGACCGGGGATACGCCGCTGGCCATCGAACGCGCCAGCCTGTCGGCGCGCACGCTGCCCGATCCAGAGGCCATCGGCGATTCGCTCTATACCCATCTCGACAAGACCGGCAACCGCCCGACCCGGGCAATTCAGCGCATCCGCGCCGCCAATCTGGCTGAGGAGGATGCCCTGCTGCTCGAAGTGCCGGTCGGCTCGGCCGGTCTCAATATCGAGCGGACCTCCTATCTCGCCTCCGGGCGGGTCATCGAATTCACCCGCTCCATCTATCGGGGCGATACCTATGACTTTGTTGCCGAGCTCCGCATCGGCGAAGCGCCCACCATTGGAGGCAAAACGCCTTGAATCTGTCTGAACCGACCCATATGCGCCGCGAAATCGAGGAAATCCCCGCTCTTGTCGCCAATTTCCTAGATCGCAGTGGCCCCGTGCTGGACGCCACAGCCGCCGTGCTGCGCGCCCGCGATCCGGGCCTGGTGGCCACCGTGGCGCGCGGCTCGTCCGATCACGCATGCGCCTATCTCAAATATGCCATTGAACTGACGCTGGGCCTGCCGGTGGCCTCGATCGGGCCATCGATTGCCTCGATCTATGGCAAGGATCTCAAGCTGGCCAACAGCGCCACGATCGCGGTTTCGCAATCGGGCAAGTCGCCCGACATTGTCGGCATGGCCGAGTCGGCGCGCCGCTCGGGCGCCATTTCCATTGCCATTACCAATACCGCCGGCTCGCCCCTGGCTGCCGCGTCCGATTTCACCATCGATCTGCATGCCGGGGTCGAGCAGAGCGTTGCCGCGACCAAGACCTTTGTCACCTCGGTGGTGGCCGGCCTGGCCCTGATTGCCCGCTGGAGCGGCGACCATGCGCTGACCGCCGCCGTCAGCGATCTGCCCGAGGCGTTGTCTCGCGCCGTTGCCTGCGATTGGTCGGCGATGCTCGCGGCCCTTGATGGCCACAACGCGCTCTATGTGCTCGGTCGCGGTCCCGGCCTGGCCATTGCCAATGAAGCGGCGCTGAAATTCAAGGAAACCTGCAATATCCAGGCCGAATCCTATAGCGCCGCCGAAGTGATGCATGGCCCCGTCGCCATCGTCACCCCCGGCTATGCCGTGCTGGGTCTGGCGGCGCGCGATGCGGCAGAAGGCTCCGTCGCCGCGATGACGCACAAGCTGGCCGGGCAGGGTGCCCTGGCTTTCCTCACCAGCGATCAGGCCGGACCGGCCAACCGGCTGCCCTTCGCGGCGACCGGCCACCCGATCACCGACCCGCTGGCGCTGATTGTCTCCTTCTATGGGTTTGTCGAAGCGCTGTCGCGCCATCGGGGCTTTAATCCCGATCTGCCCGTCGCGCTCAAAAAGGTCACTGAAACGCTATGAGCGATCTCCTCGCCATTGCCGGCGCGCGTATCTTTGACGGACACGATTGGCATGACGATGCCGCGCTGCTGCTCGAATTCGGCATGGTGTCGGCCATTGTGCCGGCCAGCGCCGTGCCGGCCCACGCGGCAATGGTCCGCCTCGATGGCGGCAGCCTGGTGCCCGGCTTTATCGATCTGCAGGTCAATGGCGGCGGCGGCGTATTGTTCAACAACGAGCCATCGCTGGCCGGCATCCGCACCATCTGCGCCGCCCATGCCCGGTTCGGCACCACGGCCCTGCTGCCGACCCTGATCAGCGATACGGTGGCGGTCAATATGGCCGCCATCGCGGCCGGACAGGCTGCGGTGGCCCAAGCGGTTCCCGGTTTCATCGGTCTGCATCTCGAGGGGCCCCATCTGGCGCTGGCCCGCAAGGGCACGCACGACCCGGCCTTGCTCCGGCCCATGGATGACAGCGATCTGGCGCGGCTGCGCGCGGCCCGCGATATCCTGCCCAATCTGCTGGTGACGGTGGCCCCCGAAGCCGTGACCCCGGCGCAGATCGCCGCCCTGCGCGAGTCGGGCATTGTCGTCAGTCTGGGCCATTCTGACGCCAGCTTTGAAATGGCGTCCGCAGCCTTCGCCGCTGGCGCCGGCATGACCACCCATCTGTTCAATGCCATGAGCCAGTTGGGCAACCGCGCCCCCGGCATGGTTGGCGCGACACTGCACAACCCATCTGTTCATGCCGGGCTGATTGCCGACGGCATCCATGTCCACCCCGCCGCCATTCAGATCGCCCTGCAGGGCAAAACCGGCCCGGGCCGGCTCTTCCTCGTCACCGATGCCATGTCCCAGACCGGCACCGACCTGAAAGAGCTGACCCTTAATGGCCGCACCATTACCCGCTCAGCTGGTGCCCTGCGTCTGGCCGATGGCACGCTGGCGGGAGCCGATCTGGACATGATCGATGCCGTCATCTTCATGCACAGCACCATTGGCCTGCCCATTGAGGAGGCGATCCGCATGGCTTCGCTCTATCCGGCGCAGGCGCTGGGCATTGACGACAGCCACGGGCATCTGGCGCCCGGCGCCGTGGCCAGCTTTGTTCACCTGGGCGACGATCACGCCGTTCGCGCCACCTGGATCGGTGGCGCCCAGGTCTATCCGCGTCCGATATAGGGCATGTTGGTCGCTATCACTGTCATGAACTGCACACTTCGACCCGTCCCGCAGGGCAAATCGCTCCGGTGGAGCGATTTGAGGGGAGAAGGCCTTGAGAGCTACGCTCGAATGGCTAGCCGCGTCCGATATAGGGCATATTGGTCGCCATCACTGTCATGAACTGCACATTGGCGCTCAGCGGCAGCCCCGCCATATAGAGCAGGGCATCGACCACATGCTGCACGGCAAAGGTCGGTTCGGGCATCATCGTGCCATTGGCCTGCAGCGATCCGGTATTCATCTGGCTGGTCATGTCGGTGGCCGCATTGCCGATATCGAGCTGGCCGCAGGCAATCGAGAACGCGCGCCCATCCAGCGAGATCGATTTGGTCAGGCCGGTAATGGCATGCTTGGAAGTGGTGTAGGACGCCGCCTCGGGGCGCGGGGTATGCGCCGAAATCGAACCATTGTTGATAATGCGCCCGCCCTGCGGGCTCTGGTCCCGCATCATGCGGAACGCCTCGCGCGCTACATAGAAGGCGCCGTTGAGATTGGTATTGATCATGTCCTGCCAGACCTGCACGTCCAGATCGCCAAACGACGTCGCGGGCGCAAACCGCCCGGCATTGTTGAACACCACGTCAACGCGGCCATAGGTGTCGCGCACCGCGCCGAAGAAATCGGCCACCGCGGCCGGATCGCCGACATCGCAGACGCCGGCATAGCCCCCGGTCGCCACGCGCACCGCTTCCAGTGCCTCCCGGCGCCGCCCGCAAATCGCCACGTCATAGCTTTGCGCGGCGAATCCCAGTGCCGCCGCCTTGCCAATCCCCGAGCCACCGCCGGTGATTACCGCGACTTTTCTGGTCTCTGTCATACTGCCTCCAAATGTGGCGCCGCGCCGCGCCAGCGGCTGATTTCGCCATATTGCCGCCACACCAGGGCGCGGCTATTTCCCGTGCTTGCTGCCCGCAATCTGCCATTCATGCCAGTACCAGCCGGCAAAAGTCCCGGAAAACTGCGGAATTTAACGCTTGATTCAGTTCGGTTAACAAATGGTTTCCAGGTGTGTGCTGAATCTGCAACATCCGCATCCCAACCACGGTGCAGAGCTGCAAAACGGCCTTTGTGTGATTGCGTCGGCTTTCACCATGCGTAGAGTGGGTCTTGCGAATCCATGCATGGGATCGTTTGTCGGTCGCAACGCGACGGCAACACACTGCACCACGAATAGTGTGGTCGCGTTTCGACAAACTGCCGGATAACCGGCACCAAGAATGACTGACTTTGGAGGTCAACCTATGAAACTCAAGAGCCTTATCCTCGGTTCTGTCGCTGCTGTCGGTCTTTCGACCGCTGGCTTTGCTGCCGATCTCGGCGTCCTTACCTCGCTGGACGTTTGCGACGACCTGGGCCTGTCCGGCCTGACGATCTCGTCCGACACCAACTGCCTGCAGATTTCGGGTAGCGTTGCCTACACGTTCGAAGCTGGCAAGTTCAGCGGCAGCCGCACCATTGCCAACACGTTCGTGTCGGGCAATTACCCAACCGCTGCAGGTGCTGTGCCTGCAGTTGGTGAAATTGGTTCGCGCAAGAATTCTGACGGCGTTCGCAATATCGACGTTCCCACTGCCGGTGGCGATTGGGACTCGAAGGTCGAAACCTACCTGAAGTTCGTTGGCACTGCTTCGAGCGACTTCGGTCCTGCTCG
Source organism: Devosia sp. (assembly GCF_030689745.1). GTDB lineage: Bacteria > Pseudomonadota > Alphaproteobacteria > Rhizobiales > Devosiaceae > Devosia > Devosia alba. The sequence continues at coordinate 8,799 of NZ_JAUYGL010000228.1, read as the reverse complement.
CGTCGTGATCAACCTGCGCCAGCGTGACTACAAGCGCGTTCGCAACGGTCTTGTCGCTAACAACGGCGATGATCACCAGCTGCGCGCTGAAGATGCCTATGTCCAGATTGGTGACAGCACTGTCCTCAGCGCTGGTAAGAAGGGTTCGATCTTCAACGAAGGCGACGACGAGCCATTCAATTTCACTGGCCTGTTCATGTCCGACGACGCCGACAAGGGCGTTTGGGAAGGTCCAGTATTCAAGGGTGGTCATGTCATCCAGCTCGAATCCTCGTTCGGCAACGGCGTGGTCGGCAAGATTGGTCTTGAAGCCCTCGGTGAAACCGGCACCCTCGCCACCGCTGCTGAAAACTCTGGCAGCCTGATCGGCGTGTTGGAATATGCTGGCGACGGCATCACTGCACACATCAGCGGCTCCATCGGCGGCCTGCTTGATGGTCTCCAGAACACTGGCGACGTCTATGGCGTTCACGCCGGCATCACCGGCACCTTCGATGCCTTCAAGCTGCGCGCAGCTCTGGCAGCTGGCGGCGGCTACAACCCAGCCGGCAACTGGTCCTACTGGAATGGCCTGGTTTCGGGCGAAGGCAACTTTGACATGTTCAAGGTCGCTCTCTCGGGTGAATTCGCTGGCGGCACTGCCATCGGCGGCGGCGCTCTCGACACCGACATGGGCTTTGGTGGCTCGATCGGCGCCAAGGTAACTGACGGCGTGGAAATCAACCTCGGCGGCCGTTACTTCAACGACGGCACTGCTGGTGTTGGCGATGGCTACCAGGTCGCTGCGCAGCTCGTTGCTGCTGTGACCGAGACCATCAAGATCACCGGTGAAGTCGGCATCTACGGCCACGGCGAAGATACTGTTGCAGTCAATGCAGGCCGTCCAATCGGTGGCGCAACCTCCGACGTGTACGGTTCGGCCACTCTGGCATGGGCTCCAGGCGGTGGTTTCACCTCCTCGCTCGGCGCCAAGGTTCAGCAGAACGGCGCTTACAAGGTTACCTTCAAGGCAGCCAAGTCCTTCCAGTAATCTCTGGTTCGACCCACAATACGGAAAGGCCCGGCTCACGCCGGGCCTTTCTGCTGTCTGGACCAGCCTGGCGCACGCGCTGATCCGCCCGGCTTGCTGATTCTCTGCGCTGCCGACTGTGCGCGCATTACCCGTCGGCTCTGTTTCCAAAAATCATTTGTAAACAACGGTTTACGTCCCCAATTTTCGTTCCCTCTGGCGCCGAAATGCACTAGCTTTGCAGCAAATGCGGCCAGTTCATTGGAGCGGGAATGATTAGGGACCTCCTCAAATGGGTGGCGCCGGGACTTGTCACAATCCTGGCCGGAACAACACTCACTCTGGCCATGAGCGCGCCCGATATCGCCCGCGATGTAGCCACGCAAACCACTGCCGCCATGCAACGCGCCGGTTATGACTGGGCCGAGTTGTCCTTTTCCATGCGCGATCTGACGCTGTCCGGTACCACCACCGATCAGCGCAATATCGAAGCCGCCCGCGAGCGCCTCGCGCGTATTGCCGGCCTGCGCAGCGTCGACACCAATGTGACGCTGGCCCCCATGGCCGCGCCCTATCGCTTGGAAGCGCGCCTCGCCGATGGAGAAATTGCGCTCACCGGCGGCGTTCCCGACCAGACCACCCGACAAATGCTGCTGGCCCGCGCCGATCTGGAGCAGGGCGCGCTTGAATTGCGTTCCGGCATGCCGGAACGCCGGGCTTGGATTGCTGGCGCTCAGTTCGCCATCGATCAGCTGCGTTTTTTCGACCAGGGGCAAAGCACGCTGTCCGATCTGACACTCGATATCAGCGGCCGCGCCAAATCGGCCCGTGATTTTCGCGATCTGCTGGTTGTGCTGCGGGCAGGGGCGCCGGCCGGGGTAACCCTGGGCGCTGTCAATATCACGCCGGCGCTGGTGTCGCCCTATCAATGGAGCGCCAGCTCGGACGGCAAACGCATCGAGATATCCGGCTTTGTGCCCGACGAAACTCTCGCCGAGCGCTACCGCATGGCGGCAACAGGTGGACTTTCCGTCGCCACCGGGCTGGCACTAGGCTCGGGTGAGCCGGAAGATTTTGCTGGTATATCGCAGCTGCTTATCGAGCAGCTCTCAACCCTTGAATACGGTACGGCCAGCATCATAGACGGGCAAAGCACGCTGACCGGTGCGCCACCGACCGAAGAGATCGCGCAGGCCGTGACCGACAATCTGGCCCCGGCCGGCTCGATTGTAACGCTCGAGCCGCCCCGCATTGCCGACTATTGGGTCAGCGCCACGCTGCAGCCTGGCGGCACGCTGGTGTTTGATGGCTATGCGCCCGATGCCGCGACGCGCGATGGCCTGACGCAGCATCCCGGCGCCGACACGGCATGGCTGAAACTGGGGCGCGGCGCGCCCGAACGCTACCAGTCGGCGATGGATTTCGGTCTGGCCGCGCTGCAGCAGATGAGCGAAGGACGTTTTGCCTTGCGTCAGAATGTGATGACGCTCAGCGGCGTCGCGCAGTCGAGCGAAGATTATTTGCGTCTGCTGACCGTTTTGGCCGAGGATGCGCCGCAGGGCCTGGTGCTGGCCCGCGCCGAAATTGCCCCGCCGGCGGCTTCGCCCTATCAATGGTCGGCGACCAAGGCCCCTTCGGGCGATTTGACGCTGTCGGGCATGGTGCCCAGCCCGGAGATCCGGGCGGCGCTGCTGTCGGTTGCGGGTTCGTCCTCCAGCGCGACCCTGGCCTATGCCTCGGGTGAACCGCGCAATTTTATGGCCTCCGCCGAAACCGGCCTGGCCTTGCTGGCCTGGCTCGAGCAGGGTGAAGTCAGGTTTGACGGCAGCGGCTGGACCGTCACCGGGTCGGCCCGTTCGGCCATCGACAAGGCGGCGATCGAGGCCGATTTCGTGTCCCGCAAACTGGCCGCTGCCGGGTGGTCGATGGCCATTGCCGCCGTGACGCCCACAGCGCCAGAGGCGCCCATGGCGACGAGCGAGCCGGCAGTTCCTGCTGTCGCCGACCCCGTGCCCACCGTCCCCGCCGACCCGGTCGCGGAGGGCGCACCGCCACCTCCCACTCCGGAGCCTGCCACACCGGCAGTCCCCACCGCCGAGAGTGACCCGGCAGTGCCAGCGTCTGCGCCCGCCGCGCCTGTCGCGCCCGCGCCAGTGGCCGAAACGCCCGAACCGCCCGCAATCGATGCGGCCTATGCGTTTTCGGCTGACCGTGCCGAGGATGGCGCGGTGATTCTGAGTGGGCAGGTGCCCAGCGATGCCGCCTTGCGCGACCTGCTCGCCATCACCGCTGCCGACACGGCGGCGGTCAGCATTGCCGACGGTGCGCCGGAGCAGTTCGAGGACAGCGCGGCCCTGGGGTTGCGGGCGCTGGCCCGCTTGCGCGCGGGGCAACTCGACTTTGCCGATGGCGCCTGGCGTCTGGCCGGCACGGCAGACGATGCCAATGATCGCGATGCGGTTCTGGCGCTCATTGCGGCTGACCCGGCGGCTGAGTGGGCCGTCGCCGTCGATCTGCCGCCGGCCGCTGTGGCGGCCCCCGCGCCGGCGCCCCAGGCAGATGAACCCGCCGCGGCCAAGGTCGATATCGCCGCCTGCGCCGGTCCCATCTCCGATTTTACCGGACGGAACGCCATTCTGTTCCAGTCCGGTGCCGCGCTGATTGCAGCGGGTTCGGCGACCGCACTTGATGAACTGGCAATCCTGTTGGCGGCGTGCCCCGACGCGGTGATCCATGTCGAAGGCCACACCGATGCGGATGGCGATGCCAGGCTCAATCTGGGCCTGTCGGTTGCCCGGGCAGAAGCGGTGGTCAATGCCCTGGTCGAGCGCGGCATCAATCCGCAACGGCTCTACGCCGTGGGCTATGGCGAAGCCAACCCGATTGCCGATAATGCAACCAGTGCCGGCAAGGCGCAGAATCGGCGCATTGTAGTGACGGTGAGCGATGAGCATTTTTGAGTCGTAACGCCGGGGGAGAGCCGATGAGCTGGGATTCACTGCAGTTTCTGCTGGGCTATTACTGGCCCTATCTGCTGGTCGTGGCGCTGATCGGGCTGGCCGTCGGCTGGCGCAGCTTCAGCCCACCCAAAGCGTGATCATCCAGCCATGACCAATCTGGCCCATATCGCTGAAACGGCCCTGATGATGCTGGCGGCCTATCTGCTCGGCTGCGTCCTTGGCTATGCGGCCCGGCGTATTCTGCACGCTGGTCGTGGCACCCGCCAGGTCAACGCGGCGGCGGGCGCGGACGCGCCCTTGCGCTCGCGCCGCACCATGACGCCGGCGGCGCGGCTGGCCGCGTCAGTTGCCGACGAGCCAGCCCCGCCACGGGTCGCCGCACCTGCCCGCAAGCCCGCGCCAAAACCCGGACCCGCCGCCGCCAAATCTACGCCCCCCAAGCCGGCATCAATGCCCACGCCTCGCGCCGGCGGCGCCGACAATCTCAAGCAGATCAAGGGGATCGGCCCCAAAATTGAGACATCGCTGAACGAGTTGGGCATCTATCATTTCGACCAGATCGCGGCCTGGTCCAAAGCCAATATCGACTGGATCGACAAGAAGCTGGCGCTCAAGGGGCGGATCGCCCGCGAGCGCTGGGTGGCGCAGGCCCGCGAACGCGCCAGCGCCGTCGAGCTCCGCGCCTAGACCGCTTTCAGCGCAACCGGCGTCACTCTGGCGGTGCGAGAATTGTCTAGGCGGCGCGCCCCAGCAGGCGCCTGCCGATGCCCGTGACGAAATCTGCCACCGCTTCAATCTCTTCATGCTGGTCAAACAGCGCCGGCGAGCCCTGACCGGCAATCGTCAGCGCCGTGGCGTCGGGGCGGCGGCGCGCCATTTCCTCGAAAGTTTCGCGGCGCAGCTGGTCGGTCAACTGGGTCCGCAGCAGCATCAGGGGCGCGCAGGTAAGGGCGTCAAACAGTGGCCATTGCGCCACCAGCACGTCGTCAAAATTGATCTCGGCCAGCGCGGCCAACAGGCGCGGATCGTAGAGGGGCAGGGCCCGGCCGCGCTTGTCGAGGTAGTGGCTGCGCCCGATCAGTGCGTCCAGTTGTGCCTCGGGCAGGCCCGGATAGTCGCCGCCCAGAATCCGGCGGAACCCCGTGCTCACCGCCTTGGCGCCGCGCAGCGCCTCGATATGCTCGAAATTGTGGCGCAGCCGGACCAGGCCGCGCGGGTCCGTCACCGGCCCGGCATCGAGCAGCACCGTGCCCGCCACCAGCAGCGGATGGGCGGCGGCGAAAGCCATCGCCACTTGCCCGCCATGGCCCTGACCCAGCAGCACGGCGCGTTCAATGCCCAGCGCCGCCAGGATCGCGGCCAGGTCCCGCGCGTCGGTCAGCGAGTTGTAGTCCTCCAGACGCCGGCGATTATCGGCCCGGCCACGGCCCGGCAGATCGAGCAGCACGACCGGCCACGCGCCCTCATCGAGTCGGCGGAAATGGGCGGCAAAGGCGGTGAAGTCGCTCATATTGCGCTGATAGCCGGGAATGCAGACCACCGGCAGGCGCTGACGCGACAAGGTGCCGGCCAGATGTACTGCCGCGCGCACGCCCGCTTCCAGCGTCACGTGGCGCACGGGCAGATCGGCAAAGGCCGCGTGGTCGCTGGGCACGGTTCTCGGACGGGGCATGAAACGGGCACTCTTGCTGGGACACCATGCAGTGGTAGCACAGGATCAGCCCCATTCAATTGCCATCAGCCGCATGGCCGCCGACCCTTATCGCGCCCGGACCCGCAATCGGTTGGGCAAGGATCGAATTTGCGCGTTTGCGCCGCACAACTAGGCGTTGTGGAGTGATTTGATAAAAACTATGGTGCACCATCAAAAAACCGACGGGATCGCCGGTTCAAACCATCGGCTGCGGCACGACCGCGGCACGCCCAACTGAGGAATTTACGACAAATGCTGCGAGGATCGATACCGGCGCTCATCACTCCCATGCGCAACGGGGTCATCGATGAGAAAGCCTTCGCCAGCTTTGTCGAATGGCAGATCGAGCAGGGCAGCCATGGCTTGGTGCCCGTTGGCACCACCGGCGAAAGCCCCACCGTCAGCCACGAAGAGCATCGCCGCGTCGTCGAGATCGCGGTCGAGGTGGCCAATAAGCGCGTGCCGGTTATTGCCGGGGCAGGGTCCAATGCCACCGCCGAGGCCGTGTCGCTGGCCCGGTTTGCCGAAGATACCGGCGCCGATGCGGTGTTGTCCGTCGTGCCCTATTACAACAAGCCGAACCAGGAAGGGCTGTTCCAGCATTTCTCGGCGGTTGCCAGCGCTGTCGGCATTCCTGTCATCCTCTACAGCGTGCCCGGGCGCACCATTGTCGATCTGACCGTCGACACCATTGCCCGCCTGCACGAAGCCCACGCCAATATTATCGGCGTCAAGGATGCCACCGGCAGCATGGAACGCACCAGCATGCAGCGCAACAAGCTGGGGCCCGATTTCATCCTGCTTTCGGGCGATGACAGCACGGCCCTGGGCTTCAACGCCCATGGCGGCCATGGCTGCATCTCGGTCACCGCCAATATTGCCCCGCGTCTCTGCTCGCAAATGCAGGAATTGTCGCTGGCTGGCGATTTCGTCGGCGCCCGCGCCATCAACGACAAGCTGGCCTACCTGCACAAGGACCTGTTCATGGAGCCCAATCCGGCGCCGGCAAAGTACATTGCCAGCCGGCTCAACCTCTGCGCCAACGAGATGCGGCTGCCGCTGGTGCCGATCAGCAAGCCGACGCAGGACGCCATGGACTTTGCAATTGCCCATGCAGGTCTTATCTAACACCCATGGCCCCAAAGAACGACAAATCCAAAAACGGTGTGATCAGCCACGGTCTCGTGGCTGAAAATCGCCGTTCGCGCTACGATTACGCCATTGGCGAGACCATGGAGGCCGGCATTGTGCTGACCGGCACCGAGGTGAAATCGCTGCGCATGGGCAAAGCCCAGATCACCGAATCCTATGCGTCGCCCGAGCGCGGCGAGCTCTGGCTGATCAACGCCCATATCCCTGAATACCTGCAGGCCAACCGCTTCAACCACGAAGAAAAGCGCCCGCGCAAACTGCTGGTGTCGCGCAAGCAGCTGGCCCAGCTCGATCAGGAAGTCTCGCGCGCCGGCAACACCATCGTGCCGCTCAAGCTGTATTTCAACGATCAGGGCTTCGCCAAGCTGCTGATCGGGGTCGGCAAGGGCAAGAAGAACTATGACAAGCGCGAAACCGAGCGCAATCGCGACTGGAACCGCGACAAGTCCCGCATCATGAAAGAGGGCGGGCGGGGCTAGTCAGCCACGCCGCCACGACCGCGTGGCGCGATTGGCTCACCCTGGTCTGCTGCGGGTACTCTGTTCCCCAACACCACTTTTCCGGGCCTGTCGAAGGCCGAAAGCGTCGCGCTATTGTTCAGCTATGGGCGGTGCAACCGGCCGCGTGGCTGGCGGGCGGCCAACGGACTTGGCCAGATCGGCAACGTCCATGAAGAAATCGGCCTGGCGCCGCAGGTCATCCGAAATCATCGGGGTCGAGGTTGTCAGCGTCGATACCACGGTGACGCGCTTGCCCATGCGCTGCAGCGCCGCCACCAGTGCGGTGAAATCGCCATCGCCGGAAAACAGCACCATGTGATCATAATGGGGAGCCAGTTCGAGCGCGTCGACGCACAGCTCGATATCCATATTGCCCTTGATCTTGCGCCGACCGGTAACGTCGGTGAACTCCTTGGCCGGCTTGGTAATCACGGTAAAGCCGTTATAGTCCAGCCAGTCGATCAATGGGCGAATTGAGGAATATTCCTGATCTTCCACCAGCGCAGTGTAGTAGTTCGCGCGCAACAGATAGGCCTTGGCCTTGAATTCGGCGAGCAGCCGTCGATAGTCGATGTCGATCCCGATCGCCTTCGATGTCGCGTATAAATTGGCGCCATCGATGAACAGGACGATTTTCTCGCGTGCGTCGATGGTCATTTTGAAGCTCTCAATCAGGGTCCCCACAAGCCGGATCTCTTGCGCCAAGGAGGATCTGCTTAAATTCCACCGAAGCATTAAGGTGGTGCTGATGCCAGATATTCCAGCCTCTGACAAGATAAAATGCACAATTGTGACCGTTTGGCGGTGGGGCGGCAGGCTATCCTTGTGCCCAGGCACTTGCTCGTGTATGGGAGGCGCCTATTCCATAAATTTTGGAGACGTCCGTGGCCCGCGTCACCGTTGAAGACTGCATTGAAAAGATCGAGAACCGCTTTGATCTCGTTCTGATGGCTGCGCATCGTGCGCGCATGATTTCGTCGGGTGCCCAGATCACCGTCCCGCGCGACAATGACAAGAACCCCGTGGTGGCGCTGCGCGAAATCGGCGACGGCACGATCTCGGCTGAAGATCTTCGTGAAGATCTGATTCATTCGCTGCAGAAATATGTCGAAGTCGATGAGCCTGAGAGCCACGCCGCGCCACAGATCGAAAGCGCTGGCGACGACGATTCGATGAGCTTCGATACCATGAGCGAAGATGAACTGCTGCGTGGCATCGAAAGCCTGGCGCCACCAGAGCGTCGCGACGACTAGACGTCGTCCCGTAAGGGAAAATCACGCCAGTGGCGCGAGTTGAGATGGCTGGGCCATGCGAGCGACGCTCGAATGGCCCTGGTGACCAGCAGGCACGATATTCTTAACACCCTCGGCGCCAGCCGGGGGTGTTTCGTTGCCGGGGCAGGGCAGTGGCCTGGTGCCGCCCCCCGCACATACTTCGCCGCTCCCACCTTTCCCATTTGCTTTCAACGCGCTAAGTTCAACCCTC